>CANJOT010000007.1 GCA_947475815.1 Burkholderiales bacterium
CGCGAGGAGCCAGACACGTTTTGATTGATCGATCACTTTCAATTCATCCTCCTGAAGAATGAAGAAAATTAACCAATCAACGTGACGGTTTGATGACTAGGCAGAGTCTACCCGGCAAACGATTCATTGAACGCGAGGGCTTCCCTGATCCATTTGCTCAGGGAAGCCTTCGTACCGACAAGCTCTGCTGCAACATACGAATAAGCAATGATCAGGTCATTGGCTGAAACTCGCGGCCGCATTCAGACTCCGTGTCAGGATTGCCCACCACTGCAATTGATCACCTGCCCCGTGATGAACGACGCATCGTCCGAAGCCAGGAATGCGATGGCGGCAGCCTGCTCTTCGGCCTTGCCCAGGCGCTTGAGAGCCTGCTGATTCTTGATGTCATCGAACAGTTCAACACGGTAAGCGTCATACTCTTCGGTATCGGGAGCCGATGCCATCACGCCCGGCTTGATGGCCAGTCTTGGGGTGATGCGGTCGGTCTGCTCGGTGCCGCCCGGCGAAACGCAATTAACGCGGATGTCGTAGCGGCCATACTCCATGGCCAGCACCTTGGTCATCGCGATGACACCACCCTTGGCGGCGGCATACGGCAGACGGTACAGGCCGCGCGGCGACTGTGAACCCAGATTGACGATCGATCCGCCCTGCTGCGCAATCATGTAGGGTAGCACCGCGTTGCAGCACCACATGGTGGTATGCAGACTGCGCTGCAGTTCAAGATGAATCTGTTCTTCGGTGTAGAGGTGAAAGGGCTGGATCCAGATCGTGCCGCCAACATTGTTGACCAGCACATCAATGCGGCCATAGCGGTCGACCACGGTCTGCATGAGATGCTTCGCACCGTCGAGCGTGCTGACGTCGGCCACCACTTTGAGGGCGGTCACGCCGTGGTCCACCAGTTCCTGCGTTGCTTTTGCGGCACTGTCTTCCACGCGCTCGGCCACAACGACCGTCGCACCTTCAGCGCCGAGGCGTCGCGCGGTGGCCCGCCCGATGCCCTGCCCCGCTCCGGTAACGATACAGATCTTGCCTTTGAGGCGCGTCGCACCACCCGCTTTCGGGTCCAGACCAGTCATGATTTCTCCTCCTTATATTGTTCTGTTTTGTTCTGTTCCTGCCTAGGCGCAAGTATACCGCGCTGGTGGCGATCGTCTGTCCCATACCAAAGACAAGGACTCGTGGCAAAATGCGTTCAAGCATGCCCGCCGACGCCTGAACACGGCGGGCACCAAACAATGACAAGAGGAGATCCAGGCATGAATGCAACCCGCGCCGGCGCCGGGGGACGGCTGTTTATCGTCTTCGTTTTTTCCCTTTTAACGGGAATGTTTCCCCATCAGGCACAGAGCCAGAGCCAGAGCCAGCCCTGGCCGACCAGGCCAGTCAATTTCATCGTATCGACATCGCCAGGCACGGCTTCAGACATCCTTGCCAGACTGATGGCCAGCCGCCTGAGTACCGTGTGGAAGCAGCCCATCGTCGTTGACAACCGCACCGGTGCCGGAGGCGCGATCGCCATGGGTTATGTTGCCAAGGCAAAGCCCGACGGTTACAACATCCTGTTCACCCCCAACACCATTACCATGATCGGTGCGCTGAGCAAATCGATCGACTGGGATGTTGTTCAGTCCTTTACACCCGTCAGTCTCATTGCCAGAACCCTGACGGTCGTGGTGGTAAACACCGACCTGCCCGCGAAGAACGTTGCCGACGTGATGGAACTGGCCCGCAGCCAGCCTGGCAAGCTGAATTACGCCTCACCCGGGGTGGGCACGCCACAACATCTTTTTGGTGAACTGTTCAAGCAGGCCTACAACCTGAATGTGGTGCACGTGCCCTACAAAACCAGTGCAGGCGCCGTGACGGACATGGCGGCGGGCACCACGCAGTTCGGCTTCTTTGCCCTCGGCACCATCATGCCCATGGTTAAAACCGGCAAATTGCGCATCCTCGCGGCGAGCAGCGAGCAACGCTCGAGCTTTGTCCCCGATGTCCCCACTTTCAACGAAGCCGGCATCGGGAAAATTCAGGCCAGCAACTGGGTCGGGACCTTCATGCCGCGGCAGATGCCTGCCGACGTTGTCGAGCGGGTCGCGCGCGACTTCGCCGCCCTGCTTGCCGACAGCGGTTTCCAGCGCGAGTTGCAAAATGTCGAACTCATCCCCAACCCCTCAACCGGCAGCAGTCAGGAGTTTGCCGCAACGGTCAAGTTTGACGCCGCACGCTGGAAAAAAGTTGTGGTCGACGCCAACATCGTCACCGAGTGACAGCCAGACAGCACGAATCACCCCGGCGTCACGCGGCGCGCCGCGTGATGCCGGGAAAACCTCGGGCAAACTTCAGGCAAACAGCTTGTCGTAAGCGGCCAGCAGCGTGGTATGCATCGCGCTGCCTTCCATGTCGGCGCCGAGTGTGGCCAGACCAAAATACTTTTCGCTGCACTCGAGCAGCGCCTTGGCCTGACGCACTGTTTCTTCACCGTACAGCAACTGCAGCGAGCGCCCGTAGTTGTCCGGATTGTCGAGGTTCATCAGGCTCTCGATGCAGCGGTAGACCAGCCGGCGCACCGGATTCATTTCGTGGTACTGGCGGATCCAGTCGCAGCCTTCGCGCGTGGCTTCTTCATCACCTACCGCGAGGGCCAGCAGGGTCTTGAGTTCGCCGATGCGCAATTCTTTCCAGGTGGTATTGACCGGGATGGCAAGGCCAAGAATTTCCCACAGCGGGCGCTCATCGTTCAGGTTCAGGGTCTGCAGGTCGGCCAGCAGCTCGCTGGCTTCCGTGTCGCTCAGCGCGTGCAGATCGAGCAGCGCCGGGCGGATGTCATTGCCGACGCTGTTGTTCTCCCATTCGAGGTCTTCGACCGGGTAGATTTCGGACATGCCCGGCACCAGAATGCGGCAGCTGTAGGCACCCTGTTCGGTGAAGTCGGCGACGTAGATATCCTTGCCTTCGTTCTTGATGCACTCGCACAACCAGGCATAGTCCTCGGCGGTGGTGGTGCCGAAATTCCAGTCGCAAAATGGATGATCGGGTGTGTCGCCGAGGAAATTCCAGCTGATCACACCGCTCGAATCGACGAAGTGGATTTCAAGGTTCGAGGGCAGGCGGATTTCGTCCATGTCGAAGCCCGGCTCGGGAAAACTCTCGAGTGAGTCGAGCGCGCGGCCCTGCAGCAGTTCGGTGAGCGCACGTTCCAGTGCCACTTCAAAGCGCGGATGGGCGCCAAAGCTGGCAAAACAGCCCTGATCCTTGGGATGCAGCAGCGTCACGTTCATAACCGGGTAGCGCCCGCCCAGCGAGGCGTCACGCACCAAAATGCCGAAACCGGCTTCACGCAGGCCCTTGATGCCCGCAGCGATGCCGGGGAAACGGGCAATCACGTGATCGGGCACCTCGGGCAGGCACAGGCCCTCGCTGATGATGCGGTTCTTGATGTGGCGCTCAAAGATTTCCGACATCGCCTGACTGCGCGCTTCCATCATGGTGTTGCCGGCCGCCATGCCATTGCTGACGTAGAGATTGCCGATGATGTTGACCGGGATCCAGGTCTTGGCGCCGTCGCGCAGACGCGTGTAAGGCAAGGTGCAGATGCCGCGGTTGACATTGCCGGAGTTCAGATCAACCAGCACCTGGCTGTCGATCGAACTGTCCGGGTTGTAAAACGCATGCAACTCGGGGTTGAGCATTTCAGCCGGCCATTTGCCATCCTCCGTGGGCGCAAACCAGCGCTCCTGCGGGTAGTGGACAAAGGGCCGGTTGGCGCGCGTGTTGCCGAGGTAGAAATGGGTCCAGAAGTAATGCGTGTTCAGGCGCTCGAAAAATTCGCCGAGCGCGCTGGCACGGGCCGCCAGCTGCGTGGCGCCCTTGCCGTTGGCAAACAGCATCGGACAGTCATGGTCGCGCACATGTACCGACCAGATCGACTCGACCGGATTAAGCCACGACATTTCATCGAGGTGAAAACCGCGTGCACCGAGCTTGTTCTGCATGGTGGCGATGGTCGATTCAAGGGAGGCATCTTTGCCTGGGATGAAACTTTCGGTGGTCATAGAAGAGGCGCTCGGTCGAAGGGCTGGGGCACAGATATTACGCGAGTTCGGCGTTGCCCCGTGCGAGTTGCTCGATTTACCAGTTGAGTTTCAAGCCTGGCCCCGTCCATTCCATTTCGAGCAACTGCCCCTTGCCCGACAAAGTGATGAACGCAGTCGTGCCTGTCGGGCCGCCAAAGCAGAGATTGGTGGGATACACATCCGGCATCGCTACCTTGCGCACCAGTTGGCCACCAGGCGAGATAACGCAGATGCAACCGGCGTTCAGGCTCGCCACGCAGACGTTGCCATTGTCCTCGACAGCAAGGCTGTCAAAGCGGTGGATGCCGTCGGGCGCACACACGAGCCGCGCCCCATTGGGAGAGGGAAAGGGCAGCTTGCGGAGCACGCCCGGAGCCTCGATGTCATAGGCCCACAAACGCCCACCCTCGGTTTCGGCGAAATACAGGGTCTTCTGGTCAGGCGATAGACCGATGCCGTTCGGGGTCTGCACCATGTAGGCCAGTTCCGTGATCATCGACCCGTCGGACTTCGCGTAATAGATGCCGCCATATTCACGATAGCGCGCAAACTTCTTGCCGATGTCGGTGAAATAAAATCCGCCGTGGCGGTCAAACACCATATCATTGGGCGCAGACAGGCGCTGGCCGTTGCACGCGCTGTAAAGCGTTCTGACCTCGCGTGTCAGCATGTCGATGGTCTGGATCGACCCGCCGGTATAGTCATCAGACGGCCCGGATGAAGCCAGGGCACCCGGCTTAAACCTGACGCCACCCGCATTGCAGAGATACAGCTTGCCGCCCGGCCCGGGCGCCATGCCGTTCGGGCCGCCACCGGGCGTGGCATACACGCTGTTGCGGCCGTCACGAAACACCTGACGGATGGTGCCGGTCTTGAGTTCAACGACCGCGATCGAACCATCCGGCAACTCGACCGGCCCCTCCGGAAACTGCAAGTCACTGGCCAGAATCTTCACGTCGCCGTTACTCCCGTTTGCAGAGGACTCAATTAGCCGTCACACCGGCGCTCTTGATGACCGTCGACCATTTGCTCACTTCACTGCGCAGGTAGTTTTGCAATTCTTCCGGCGTTGAGTGCAGCGGGTCGGAGCCCAGATCGGCCAGCCGTGTTTTGGTTTCGGGCTGGCGCAACACTTCGCCGATTTCAGCATTGAGCTGATCGATCACCGCCTTGGGCGTGCCGGCGGTGGCGAAAATGCCGAACCAGGCGGTCGCTTCATAGCCGCGCACGCCCAGTTCATCAAGCGTGGACACGTTGGGTGCAATCGAAGAACGCCGTGCGGTGCTGACCGCGAGCGCACGCAGTTTACCAGCCTGCACATGGGGCATCGCCGTCATGATGCTGTCGAAGGTCAGCGGCACGAGGCCGGATAACACATCGTTCATGGCCGGTGCTGCCCCTCGGTAGGGCACGTGGGTCATCTTGATGCCGGCCTGATTCGAAAACAGTTCCATGAACAGATGGGCGCCCGATCCCGGCCCGGCGCTGGCGTACTGCAGACGGCCCGGCGACGCCTTCGCCTCGCGTACCAGATCAGCCACCGAGCGGATGTCCGACTGGGCATTGACAAGCAGCACATAAGGCGAGGTGGAGATCAGCGAAATCGGCGCGAAATCGCGCAGCACGTTGAACGGCAGGCTGGTAAACAGCCCCGGATTAATGCCCGTCGACAGGGTCGCAAACAACAGGGTATGTCCGTCCGGCGCCGCTCTGGCAACCCGCTCGGTGCCAATGTTGCCGCTGGCGCCAGAAATATTGTCGACAAATACCGTCTGGCTCAGGCGTTTGGACAGGCCGGCGGCAATCACGCGCGCGGCCACGTCTGACGCACCGCCCGCCGGAAAGGCCACCACCAGCCGCACCGTCTTGGTCGGGTAGTCAGCGGCCGCGCCCATCAGCGGCACACCAGCCCCCAACGCGCCAGCCAGCAGTACGCCCAGCATGCCAATTCGAATCCTTGCCTGATATGCCATTGATGCCATAACCCGTCTCCCTCGTTGGTGATTGGGCCTGTCCGGCCCCGATCCGGCAAGCGGCGACATGCGCCGGCGCTTTAAGACTGCTTATTAAGACTGCTTATTAAGACTGCTTGTACAGGTGTTCAAGACGCAGATTGCTGATGCGCCACTGCCCCTGTTCACACCGGTAGGTATCAAAATAGCGGCCGTAACCGTGCATCGGGGTCCTGGCCGCCGCCCCTGGCCGGGCCAGCGGAACCACGCAGCTATGCAGCGACCAGATGCCCGAGGCTCTGGTCGGTGATTCAATCAGGATTTCGGGCATGCAGCCGTGATGGGAAGTAAATGCAAGGCTGCCGAGCCGCAGCTTGAGCGCTGCCATGGCGACGTCACGGGTGTGATGCAGGCCGATGGTCGGATGATCGAACATGATGTCGTCGGTCATGGTCTCCGCGAGGCCAACCCAGTCGCGCAGATCCATGCAGCGGAAATACCGCGCCTTCAATTGCTTGATGGCCTCGATTTCCCAGAGCTGCTCGGCGGGGCTCATTGATCAGGCAGACAAATGCGGTCAGACAACACACAGGCAGCCATGCTTGATTTTCCTCAGCCTCTAAGGGCCATGCACACCGATGCAAAGTCGGGTGTTCGCGGGGAAATTATCCAACAAAAATTTTAACATTGCAATTTTCAACGCCAGCTCGGGTTGATGGTTCGCAGGCCGAGGAATCAATCTCCGGCTGTTCTAGAATTTCACCAGAATCTTGTCGAGGAATTCCCGTGCGCGTGCCGATTGCGGATTGCCAAAGAAGCTTTCGGCTGAACCTTTTTCGACGATGCGGCCGTGATCCATGAAAATGATTTCGTCGGCGACTTCGCGGGCAAAGCCCATTTCGTGGGTCACCACCAGCATGGTCATGCCATCGCGCGCCAGATCGAGCATGACCGCGAGCACTTCGGAAATCAGCTCAGGGTCGAGCGCCGACGTCGGTTCATCAAACAGCATGGCTTTGGGTTCGAGGGTCAAGGCCCGTGCGATCGCAGCACGCTGTTGTTGTCCGCCGGACAGGCGCGCGGGATACTTGTCCGCCTGATTGGCAATACCGACGCGCTCCAGATAAAACATGGCGCGTTCTTTGGCATCCGCCGCCGCCATCTTCTTGGCCTTGATCGGCGCAAGCGTCAGATTTTCGAGCACGGTCATGTGCGGATACAGCTCAAAATGCTGAAACACCATGCCGACATTGAGGCGAAGTTTGGGCAGGTCCTTGCAGTGGCGCACGCCGACACCGTCCACCTGAATGTCGCCCTGCTGGAAAGTTTCCAGCCCGTTAATGCAGCGCAGGAGCGAGCTCTTGCCGGACCCGCTCGGTCCGCAGATCACCAGACACTGGCCCTGATTGACCTCCAGCGACACGCCGTCCAGAGCCTTGAACTGTCCGAAGGACAGGCCAACGTCCTGAATCTGGATGAGGGGAGAAGTCATCGGTGCAGCCCTTTTTCAAAATGTCTGGAAAGCAGCGAGCCAGCGTAACAGATCAGGAAATAGATCAGACCGACGAACAGGTATAACTCTACCGGCCGGCCGGTACGTTCAGCGATCATGGCAGCGGTATGCAGCAACTCGTCATAACCGACCACGTAGGCCACGGTCGTGCCCTGCAGCACCAGGATGCACTGGGTGGTCAGCGCCGGCAGCATCGAGCGGATGGCCTGCGGCAGAATGATGTAGCGCATGGTCTGGGCATAGGTCAGGCCGGACGACAATCCCGCCTGAATCTGCCGGGTGCCGACCGACTGAATGCCCGAACGGACGATTTCGGCAAAATAGGCCGAAAAGAAAATGACAAATGCCACGATGATCGAAGTCAGGTCATCGATTGCCCTGCCGATGATCATCGGCATCAAAAAATAAAACCAGAACAGGATCAGGATGAGCGGATTGCAACGCAGCAGATTGACAAAACTCGCACAAATCCTGCTCAGCCAGGCCCGGTGGCTGAGCCGGCCCACGGCAATCAGGCACCCCAGCGGAAAACTCAGCACGATGGCCACCAGGGTGAGCTTCAGGGTCGTGAGCAGGCCTTTGCCGAGCAGCGGCAGGCTGGCCTCAATGACTTGCCAGTCAATCATGGTGCGCTGCCCTCCCGCTTGATCAGGCCGGGAATGTGCATGCGTTTTTCAACCCAGTTCATGAACACGATCACGAGCACGGTGGTCATCATGTAGGTCAGTGATGCCACCGAGTAGGCTTCGATGCCGCGGAAGGACCAGGCTTCGATCTTGCGCGTGGTAGCGGTGATTTCCATGACGCCGATGGTCATCGCCAGAGCGGTGTTTTTGAAGGTGGTAAGGAACTCGGATGTAATGGCCGGAATGACGATGCGCAGGGCATAGGGAATCACCACATAACGGTACATCTGCACCGTCGTCAGGCCGGTGGACAGGGCCGCCTTGAATTGCCCGGCGGGAATGGCGCCGATGGCGGAACGGATCTGCTCGGCCACGCGCGAGGCGGTATAAAACGAGATGCCGACGACTGCCGTCCAGTAGGGCACGTATTCAAGCCGGTTCCACCACATACCCACATCTTCGGGCAGCAGTTGCGGAATGACATACAGCCAAATGAACAGTTGCACCAGCAGCGGAATGTTGCGAAACACCTCCACATACGCGCCGCCAATGAAACGCAACACGCGCGAGTTGCTGACCCGGAACACCCCGATGAGAATGCCCAGACCGAGCGCAATGCACCAGGACAATAGCGCCAGATGAAAGGTGGTCAGGATGCCATCAACAATCCATTGGGCATAAGGCGCCTTGACCAGCATGCCCCAATTGAATTCGTACCGCATTCAAGCCCGCAGCGACTTGAGAAACACCTGAAGTTTTTGCAACCCTTCGTTGATATCGGCCACCGGCGCATTGAAAACAAAGCGCATATGGTTTTCACCCTTATTGCCGAAGGCGGATCCGGGCTGGCCGGACACCTGTACCTCGGTCATCAGCCGTTTGCTCAACTCTTCGGAGTTGATGCCAAAGCCGGTGAATTTCGGGAAGGCAAAATAGGCACCACGCGGCACCACGCAACTCACGCCCTTGATGGCCTTGAGGCCGGTCATGAAGGCATCACGCTGGTCCTGGTAGCTTTTCACCAGATCGGCGATGGTGAACCTGCCCTGCGCCAGCGTGCCATCCAGCGCCGCTGCGCCGCCCGCCTGGGCAAAGGAAGTGACACACGAAAATGAATGCGAGGCGATCAGCTGGATTTTTTCGCTGACCGCCGGGGGCGCAATAATCCAGCCGACCCGCCAGCCAAACATGTTGTAGGTCTTGCTGGCCGTCTGGATGGTGATGGTGCGCTCGCGCATGCCTGCGAGCGTGGCAATGCTGACATGCGGCACACCGTCAAACAGGAAGTGCTCGTAAGCCTCATCCATGATGACGTACAGGTCACGCTCGATCACGACCTGGGCGATGGCTTCGAGATCGGCGCGGTCGAACACGCGGCCGGTAGGATTGTGCGGGTTACAGAGGATCAGCGCCCGCGTGCGCGCATTGATGCGCTTGCGCAGGTTATCCATGTTGAAGCGGAAACCGTCACGCTCGACCAGCGCCAGGGGCACGGGTTTGGCGCCGGCGATCCGCACCATCGGTTCAAAGGCAAACCAGCCGGGATCTTCGACCAGCACTTCATCGCCGGCATCCACCAGAGCCAGCAAGGCCGTCAGGATGCCCTGCTTGCCGCCCGGGGTGACGGTGATTTCCGTGTCCGCATCAACCGTCATGGCGTTTTCACGCAACAGCTTGCGTGCAATCGCCTGACGAAATTCCGGCAGTCCGCGCGAATCCGCATACAGCGAGGCAGCGGGCGTTTCCAGAAAACGCATCGCTGCCTGCTTGATGTGCTCCGGCGTGTCGTACTTGGTGCCGAAGTCGTGCACCTTGACACCCTGCTCGCGCAACTCCCTGATCCGGCGCATCGAAGCCATCGACGTCGAATAACGCAGCTTTTCAACGCGTTTGGCAAATGGTTTATTGGGCATCGTCGCGACCAGGGAGTATGGGACAGGAATGGTTAGTTGAACTAGGTCTTGCTGAGCCAGTTATCAATCCCCAGCGGGCATTGATTGTGCAGGATCGTTTTGGTCATCGCGTTCTGCGGCAGGGGGAAGCCAGCCTTGGGCGTCTTGCCAGCAAACCACGAGTCATACAGCTTGTCGTACTCGCCCGATTCAATGAAATAGCACAGGGCATGGTTGACCATATGGCGCCATTTCGAATCGTTCTGCGGCAGGATGATGCCACTCAGCGTGCAGAACACATCCGGGCCATGGACCGTCCACTCAGAAGGTTTTTGCGCCTTGGCCGCCAGAGCCAGCAGTGCCGAGTCGAGCGTGATGTGCACGTCGGTACGCTTTTGCTCGAGCGCCAGGAAACCGACCGCGTGGGTCGGGAAGGCGATCACCTGCGGCGCAGGCTTGACCTTGCCGCTGGTGCCCAGTTCGGTGACAAACTTCTGCTCCACGCTGCCGTTGGTCACGCCGACACGCTTGCCGGCCAGATCCTTGATTTCACGGATCGGCATGCTCTTGCGGTTGAGCATCTTGACGCAGGCGGTGTTGTTGATCAGCGAGAAGTCGACCACCTGCTCGCGTTCAACCGTGATGCCAGTCGTGCCCAGTACCCAGTCGAGCGAGCCGTTGACGAT
This sequence comes from Burkholderiales bacterium, assembly GCA_947475815.1. Lineage (GTDB taxonomy): Bacteria > Pseudomonadota > Gammaproteobacteria > Burkholderiales > Burkholderiaceae_D > CANJOT01. The sequence continues at coordinate 10,752 of CANJOT010000007.1, forward strand.
CAGCGGGATGCGCGTTTCCGGCGTGACCTTGCGGAATTCGAGGGCGATCTTGATGCCCATTTTCCGCTCGATCAGAGCGTGCAGCGCCTTGCTCAGATCAACCGACCAACCTACCAGTTCACCCTTTTCATCGACATAGCCATAGGGCGCTGTACCTTCCTGGGCGCCGACGATGAGTTTCTTTTCCTGCAGAACCTTGTCATATTTGCTTGAATTCTGCGCCAGCGCCACGCCTGCGAAGGCCACTGACAAGCCGAACCCGGCACAAACGACGTTCTTCAATAAATGGCGTATCTTCATGGGGGCCACTCCAAGGTGATAATTCAGTCAAGCCTGCAGTTTAAGATCGTGGATTCCAGATCGGACGATATTCAATGAGGCCACGCAGATCGTCCAATCGTAAATTTAAATCCGGTACATCATTTTTTTTTATCCCGCCAGACAGCCCGCGTCGCAGGCTTAGCACAATATCTACCGGATCTGGCATAAGAGCAAGATCCGCTCAGGATTGAAATCAATATATGATCAATTTTCGAAATCTGGAAACCTTCGTATGGGTAGCCCAAACCGGCAAATTCAACCTCGCCGCGGAAAAGCTCAACACTACCCAGCCCGCCATCTCGGCGCGCATCGCGCTGCTCGAGAACAATCTGGGCGTGCGGCTGTTTGACCGCACGCCGCGCCACGCCGAACTCACCGCGGCCGGCCTGAAGCTGTTGGCCTACGCGGAAAAAATGCTGGCGCTGCGCGGTGAGATCGAGCAGGCCTTCGGCAATCCTTCGGCCATGAACGGCATTCTGCGCCTTGGCGTCCCCGAAACCATCGTGCATACCTGGCTGACACCGCTGGTGGAACACATTGCCGTCGAGTATCCCGAGGTTACCCTCGATATCGAGATCGATTCGACGCCCAATCTGTACCGCGCCCTGCTCAATGAGAAGCTTGACGTCGCCTTCCTCTACCAGCCCGGCTCGGCCGAGGAGGTGCACTGCGAGCCCCTGTGTTCCTACCAGCTTGGCTGGTTTGCCAATCCCGACCTGCCCCTGCCCGACGCACGCATCCAGGTCGAAGCCATGACGGCCTGGCCGGTCATTACCTTCCGGCGCGGTTCGCCCTCCTACGTTGCAGTGCGGCAGTTGTTCGACCGTCTGGGGCTGAGTCAGGGACGGATCTTTGGCAGCTCGGCCATCGCGGCCATCATCCACATGACCCTGAGCGGCATTGGGGTATGCGTGCTGCCCCGCGTCGTGGTACAGCACGAACTGCAGGAGAAAAAGCTGCGCCAGCTCGACGTTGACTGCGCGCTGCCGACGCTTGATTTTTTTGTCTGTCATCGCACCAAGGCGGCCAATCCGCTCAACCGGATCGTCAGCGACATCGCCATCGGCATCGCCAGAAGCTACCAGGAACAAACCCTCGAAACATAAAAACTTTTAATCATCGATATTCAAAAGAAAGATTGGACACCCTCCCCCGGGCGCCCGCAGACTGAGGGCTTATCGTCCACTTTCAGGGTTTCGAGATGCCTGCTGTTCCCAACACGACACCGCTGAGCCGGGTTTCTTACCGGGTCGGCATCGACATCGGCGGGACGTTTACCGACATCGTCGCCACCGGCTCCGATGGTCAGGTGTTTGTGCGCAAGACCTCGTCAACGCCGGACGACTACAGCGTCGGCAGCGCGCGCGGCGTGCAGGAACTGCTTTCCGAAGAGGGCATCCATGCCGACCAGGTCGATGTGGTGGTGCATGCCACCACCATGGCCACCAATGCCGTGCTCGAGGCCAAGGGTGCGCGCACCGGGCTGATTACCACGGCCGGCTTTCGCGACGTGCTCGAGTTCCGGCGCGTGCGCGTGCCCGACCTGTACAACCTCGATTACGTCAAACCCAAACCTTTGGTGCCGCGTCAACTGCGCCTTGAGGTGCTCGAGCGCATGGGGCCGCTCGGTGAAATCCGTGTCGCCCTTGACGAAACCTCGGTGCGCATCGCGGCCGAACGACTCCGACAGCTGCGCGTCGAGGCCGTGGCAATCTGCCTGCTGCATTCCTATGCCAACCCGGCGCACGAACAGCGCGTCAAGCAGATCGTCGATGAGATTTTGGGCGGCTCGGTGTTCGTCACCTGCTCGCACGAAATCTTGCCCGAAATCCGCGAGTACGAGCGCACCAGCACGACCGTGGTGAATGCGTATCTCGGCCCGGTGATGAACAACTACCTGCAGGTCCTGACACAGCGCCTCGCGGCATTGGGCATCAACAAGTCGCTGCATGTCATGACCTCGGGCGGCGGGCAGATGAGCGTGCGCGCCGCCATGACCAAACCAGCCTACCTGGTGGAATCCGGCCCGGCCGCCGGCGTGATCGCCGCGGCTCGCGTGGCCAAGCGACTCGACCTGCTTAACATCATCACTCTCGACATGGGCGGCACCACCGCGAAAACCGCGATTGTTGAAAACGCCGAGCCGGCCAAAACCAGTGAGTTCGAGATCGGCGCGGGTATCAATCTGTCGAGCAAACTGGTGACCGGTGCCGGATATGCCATCAAGCTACCGTTCATCGATGTCTCGGAAATCGGTGCCGGCGGCGGCAGCCACATCTGGTTTGACAAGGGTGGTGCCCTCAAGGTGGGTCCGCGCAGCGCCGGCTCCGAGCCGGGTCCGATCTGTTATGGCCGTGGCGGTACGCAGGTGACCGTGACCGATGCGCTGCTGGCGCTCGGGTATATCAATCCGGACTATCTGGTCGGTGGCGCGCTCAAGCTCTCGTCAGGTGATGCGCTGGCGGGCGTGATGCAACAACTGGCCGAACCGATGTCCAAGACCTTGCACGAAGCAGCGCATGGCGCGTTGACGGTGGCGGTGGCCAACATGGTACGCGCGGTCAAGTCGGTTTCGACCTACCGCGGCCGTGATCCGCGCGAATACACGTTGATCGCCTTTGGCGGCAACGGCCCGATCGTCGCCGCCGCCATTGCCCGCGAACTGGCCATGACGCGCGTGCTGGTCCCGCCGCACTCCGGCGTGCTCAGCGCGCACGGACTGCTGGTCGCCGACCACGAACAGGAACTGGTGCGTTCCTTCCCCGGTCGCATGAGTGAACTGACGGCGCACCAACTCAGCGAGGCGTATGAACGCCTCGTCCTTGAAGGACGGCAGGCCCTGATGGACGAAGGCTTTGACGAGGGCTTGATTCAAATCGAACGCCATGCTGACTTGCGCTATGTCGGTCAGGCCTTTGAGCTGACGGTGCCTGTGAAGGGAAGCACTGCGGGAAGCACCGCAGGAAGCACCGCGGGAAGCACAACGCCGGACCTGAACAATATCACCCAGGCCTTCCATCAGGAACACCTGCGCACCTATGCGCACATGGCGGAGAGCGAACCGGTGGAACTCGTCAACATCCGCGTCCTTGCCCGGGTCCCTACCGCCCCACTGGCGACCAAGGGCCCTGAAAGCCGGACCGCCCCTGTTCTTGTCGAAGCCGGCGCGCGCGACGTCTACTTCGGCCCTGTCTTTGGCACCTGCAGCACGGCGATCCTCAAACGCGGCCATCTGCGCGGCGTCTGGCGCCAAGGCCCGCTGATCATCGAAGAATACGACTCCACCTGCGTGGTGCCGCCGGATGCGCAGGCCACGGTCGACGACGGCAACAACATCATCATTTCCCTGAACGGCTGACCATGAGCACACCAATCTCCCAGGGCATGGCTGCCGGCATCGACCCGATCACCCTTGAAGTGATCCAGAATGCCCTCGGCTCGATTGCCGACGAACTGGCGCTGGTCATCATGCGCTCGGCCTATTCGAACATCGTGCGCGATTCGATGGATTACTCCACCGCGGTGTGTGACCACACCGGGCGCATCATCGCCCAAGGTCTGACCACGCCGGTGCATCTGGGCTCGTTCCCGGAAGCCATGCGCAGCCTGATCCGTCAGTATGGCGGCAACATGCAGGCCGGTGATGTGTTCATCTTCAACGATCCTTACGGCTCGGGCGGCATGCATCTGCCCGACTTCTACGTCATCAAACCCATCTTTATTGAGGGTGTCGTGGAGGGTTATGTGGCGACCCTGGCGCATCAGGCCGACGTTGGCGGCATCGCCCCCGGCGGCATGGCCGTTTATGCGGCCGAGGTTTATCAGGAAGGCCTGCGCATTCCTACCCTCAAGCTGTACGAAGCGGGTCGGCTCAATGAAGCTATCTTCAGGCTGATTGAAAAGAACTCCCGCCAGCCGGTAGAAGTACTGGGCGATATCCGCGCACAGCTGGCCGCCTGCGGCAATGGCGAGAAGGGTCTGCTTGGTCTGATCAACCGCTACGGCACGGCCGAGTTTCGCCGTTATACCGAAGAGTTGCACGACTATGCCGAGCGCCTGATCCGCGCGGAAATCCGCGCCTTGCCCGACGGCATTTACGAGTATGAAGACTTCTTTGATGGTCTGGGGGAACAGCCCGAACCCATCCGCTTCAAGGTGACGCTGAAAATTGAAGGCGACCAGATTCACATTGACTGGACCGGCACTTCAAAACAGGTCAAGGCGGCCATCAATGGCCCCATGCCGACCACCTACGCCATGGGTTATCTGGCGGTGCGCTGCGCGCTCGGCACGGCCATTCCCAGTTGCGAAGGTTACATGCGTGCCATCACGGTGACGGCGCCCAAGGGCTCGATCGTCAACCCCGATGAGCCGGCGGCCTGCGGCGCGCGCGGCGTGATCTGTTTTCGCATGTACGACACCATCCTTGGCGCCTTCTCGAAAATTCTGCCACACCGTATCCCCGGGGCCAATGAAGGCGGCTCTTCCGCGCCACATATTTCCGGGCGCCGTGCCGGCAACAACAAGCCGTTTCTGGTGTCGGGCGGACTGATGGGCTGCTGGGGTGGCAGTGCAGCACGCGATGGACAGGAGGGCATTTCCAATCCGGCCGCCAATCTGGGCAACACACCGATCGAACTGCTCGAGTCGCGCCATCCGGTGGAAGTCACCTGTTACGCCTTTGTGCAAAATTCGGGCGGACCCGGCAAACATCGCGGCGGGGTGGCACTGAAACGCGGCTACCGCCTGCTCGAAAAAGAAGCCGAGCTGATCATGCGCTCCGACCGGCGCGACGTATTGCCCTACGGCCTGTCCGGCGGCATGCCCGGCACGCCCTCATGGAACCTGATCAACCCGGGCGCCGATCAGGTCATCCTGCCGACCTGCCCGATGAAAAGCACGCCGCTGCTTCAGGGTGATGAGTTCCTGCACATCCAGGCGGGCGCGGGTGGGTTTGGCGAACAACTCGAACGCGATCCGGACAAGGTCTTGATCGATGTGATCAACGAATTGATGACGGTCGACTATGCCGCCGATGTGTACGGCGTGGTCATCCAAGGCGAGACGGTTGACCTGAGCGCCACGGCCCATCTGCGTGAACAGCTCGCCCAGAGCGGTTCCTGCCGGAGCGCATACCTGAGCCACTTCTACCGCTCGGTTGGCATCAAGCCAAAGCGGCAATAAGCTGGGGCAGCAGCACTAGCAAACCGCGTGGGCGCGCCATCAGGGCAACCCGCGCGGACTGAAACGACAGGCCGGCAATTAGGGACCCTGACGTTTCGAGGCTTGCTTCTTGGCATCCTTCACCGCCTTTTTTTCCTTCGGCGTTTTGACGGGGGCTTTCTTTTCGGTTTTTTTGCTGTCGCGTGCTTTGGTCATGATTTCTCTTTTTGGGAATGTTGTGGTCAACCCGCATAGTATGACCCTTTCCCTGAAATTGCCCCTGGCGGCCATATTTGCCATCGCGCCAGCCGCCATGATTGACGTCAGGAACGTCATCAATGAATTGTTACGGTTGACACAAAATTACGTCTTTGATACATGAATTTGTGGCCTGCTTGACGAGTATATTGAATCAGGACGTTTTTTCGCTGCACCCGATCCCTCGATTCAATACAACACGAAGCAGGTGATAAAAATGAAAAATATTTCAAGCCCTGACCAGCTGGCCCGCATTTTTCTGGGCGTGGTCATTCTCGAAGTTGCCGCATTCTGGCTCCCCCCAGGGTGGCAAATCGCCGCCGGCATCGTCGGCCTGATTCTTCTGGGCACCGGACTGATGCGCTTCTGTCCGCTCTACCGCCTGCTAGGCATCAACAAGAATACCGCCATTGGCAAGCCCCTTGGCAAACCCGCATTGGTCGTTGCGCTGCTTCTGCTTGGCGCTCTGATTATCGGCGGAAGTTACGCCAGTGCCTTTTTTACCAGGAAGCTCTTTCTGGAAGATTTCAATGTCATGAACAATTACTACAAACAAACACTGTTCCTGACCGGCAAGAACGAACGCGAAAAAGCGGGAGCCAATTACGACCGGCTGATTCCGGAATACCAGAAATTTCAGGCCAAATACACCAGCTATCGGCCCTATGCGCTGCGCGGCGATGACAAACTTGGCGTCGATCTCGCCAGCGCGGAAAAGATGATCTCGGCGGTCAGTCCGCTGGTCAAAACCGGCGATCTGCATCAGGCTCACCTTGACCTGGAAAAAGTGCGTCCGGTCTTTCAGGAGATCTTCAAGCGCAATGGCTTTTCGATGCTGGCAGTCGCCCTGGTCGATTTTCACGATGCCATGGAACTGATGCTTGACGCCGCCAACGCCAAAAGCGACGCCAAAGTCACCACACTCTATCCACCGGTCAGTGACCTGCTCAAGGTCGTGGAAGCCGAAGCCAACGACGCCGAGATTCAAACCATCCGCAAGAACCTTGATGACCTGCTCGCCCTGGCCACCGCCAAAACCCTCGACAAAATGCCGGCCAAAGGCGATGAGCTCAAGACCAGCTTCGTCAAAGTCTATCTGAAGCGCGGTTAACGCCGGCGGCGCACGATCACCAATCGGATACCGGCCGCAAGGAGCACGATGCCCAGCAGCACGCCACCCAGATCGGTGGCGAGCTGGCTGAGCGTCTCCCATTGATCGGCAAACAATCGGCCCAGGCCACCAAACAGCAATACCCAGATAAGTTCGCCTGCGACGACCGCCAACATGAAGCGCATCCAGCCATAACGGGTCGAGCCGGCCAGCAGGTTCACCGGCAAGGCCACCGGCGTCACCAGAAAGCGGGTGATGAAAACGCTCCAGCCGCCCCAACGTGCAAACAGAATGTTCGCCCTTAACCAACCGCTTGAGTCAAGCAATCGTCGCGGCGCCAGTTTGAGACTGAAACGCCCAAGCAAGTAGCTGCAGCCATCGCCTGCGATCGCACCACAGCTTGCCGAGATCAGTGCGCCTTGCAGGGACAATTCACCCTGTTGCGTGAACGCGCCGGCAGCCATCAGCAGCATGGTGGCGGGCAAGGGAATGCCCAACGCCGCAAAAAACAGCGTTGTACCCAGCAGCAGGTTGCCGTGATTGAGCAGGCCGGTGAGCAGCCATTCGCCGAGGTCAACCACCCTTGGACCCGCGCCGGGCAGCCTCGCTGAGGATGAGCGCCTCAATCCGCCTTCGCCCCTCGAGTGCGTCAATGCCCTGAAGGCTCAGCCAGGTGCCCAGGCTGCGCTCATCACCGCCCGTCGCCGGCAAACCGAGGCTGCCACGGAGTTGGGATTCGGGCACACCATAGACACGAGCGATGTAGGGCAATGTCATCCAGCCACGCAGACTCTCTACCTGAATCTGTCCCGCGGCGACACGCTGCGTGAACTGGTACTGCCGCCAGCTGCGAACGCCAAAAACGATCAGCAACAACACTCCCGCGACGATCGCCACGATCCCGAGCCAGCGAGGCAGACGTCGCACCTGCACGGAGCTTGCCAAAGTGATTCCCCTTCATTTCGCGACGGCTTCATGCCACTGACGTTCCCAGGACTGCGGGCACGTCACCGATCCTACCATCCGGCCGGCTTATTTCAGGATATGGCGCAAGGGCTTGAGAAAATCATTCATCGCCACCTGAAACAGGAAATTCGCGCCCTGAACCAGAATCATGCGTGCGCCGTGGGCGTGCAGTTTGGCGATGCGCTTTTGCAGTTCCTCGAGGGTGTAGGCATAGCTGGTATTGCCGCCAATAATGACGTTATGCTCGCGCCCCAACGCGACCGCACGGTCGAATCGCTCCCACAGGGCGGGCAGGTACCAGTCAGGCGCCTGCGATTCATTGAGGATGCGTGAAGAATCGGTCATGGCGATGCGCACCACCTTGACGCCAGGCATCCGGATGATGTCGTCGAGTCGCTCAAGCGCCTCTTCGCTTTCAATCAGCGGCATGACGAAGGTTTCCTTGCTGCGCGCTTCCTGTTTGGTCGACCATTCGTCGTAATCCTTGTAGTAATGAATAATCATCACTTTGCGGTGCCAGTCTTCACCGGCGGCCAGACACTGTTCGGCCTCCTTGAAATTCGACACGGACGTCGTGACGAACTGCGCGCCCACGCCGAGCGCGCGCGTGACATCCACCGCCATACGCGGATCGTAACCATTCCAGGGATTCGACTGGATGCGCACCACCGGCGTGATGCCAGCGGCCTCGCCAGTGCGGATCATCTCTTCGGTACGGCCCCAGTCCAGGCCACTGAACATCTGGTCGATGATGAAATAATCGAAACCAAGATGGGCGCACAACTCCACCATGTCGGGCGAATTGACGTAGAGGCCGAGCGCGGTACCGCCGTTCTGCAATTTTTCGAGGAGGGGGCTTTTGGCCATCTGGGAAATCCTTGTTCGAGGAAAGATACAACCGGTCCATAAAAGACCGGAGGGTTTACTCCAGCTTGATCTTTGCGTCCTTCACGACCTTGTCCCACTTGCGCAGTTCGGCGGCGATGAAGGTGGCGAATTCAGCTGGCGTGCTGGTCACAAGTTCCAGGCCTTCGCCGGAAAAACGCTCGGCCACATCAGGCACCTTGACGGCCTGCTGAATGGCACGATTGAGGCGCGCAATGATCTCGGGGGGCGTGCGTGCCGGCGCCATCAGGCCAAACCAGGAGGTATAACCATACCCCGGCAAGCCCTTGGCCAGCGATGGCCAGTCCGGCACGGCCGCGAGCTGCCCTGCCCCGGTCACGCCGAGCACGCGCAGCTTGCCGGCCTTGACATGCGGCACGGCCGTAATCACGGGTAGAAAGCCGAGTTGCACATGACCACCAAGCAGATCGGTCATGGCCGGTCCGCTGCCTTTATACGGCACGTGCAGCAATTCGATGCCGGCCAGGCTCTTGAACAACTCGGCGGCCAGATGCGGGCCGGTGCCCGAGCCGCCCGAGCCGTAACTCATGGGCGTAGGCCGCGACTTTGCGTAGGCGATCAATTCGGCGACCGAGGTTATCGGCACCGAGGGATGCACCACCAGCGCCAGCTGTGAAGACGCCAGCATGGAGATGGGCGCGTAATCCTTGACCGGATCAAACGGCAGATTTGGATAGAGCGCCGGATTGATGGCCATGGTGCCGTTATAGGCAACGACCAGCGTATAGCCGTCCGGCGCGGCCTTGGCTGCCGCCTCCATGCCGATGTTGCCCCCGGCGCCCGGGCGGTTTTCGATGACCACCGGCTGGCCGAGTGATTCGGTCAGCTTCTGGCTCAGGATGCGCGCCAGCAGGTCGGCGCTACCCCCCGTGGAGAACGGATGAATCAGGCGGATCGGACGGCTGGGATAGGTTTGCGCAGAGGCAGGCTGCATGACCAGGCCCAGTAGCACTGCGCTCAGCGCGATACAGCGGCAAACGCCGCTCCGTTGCTGCCGCAAGGCTGTCAGCAGAGGATGTTGCATGGCTCGGTTCTCTTTTCTATTTATTGTCTTGCCGGAAGGGCCAAACATAGCGTGTATTCGAAGACCCCGTCAAGAACGACCCGGCCAGAATGTTCACGAGGTGACACCGGGATTGCCCGAAAGCCCGGAATGGCCGTACCATTCCTGTCGTTGAGCCAAAATCAAGAATAACGAGCAAAACCGTCGGTGCAATAAAACAAGAACAGGAGAAACACATGCTTCAGATCAGTCACTTCGCACTTGCCGCTACACTCAGCCTGAGCCTTACCGCTGCCTTCGCGCAACAGTTCCCCACACATCCGATTCGTGTCATCGTGCCCTACCCGGCGGGACAAGGCGCAGACTTGGTGGCACGCCGTCTGGTCGCCAAGGTCGGGCCGATCCTGGGTCAGCCGATGGTCATTGAAAATCGCGGCGGCGCCGGCGGCAACATTGGCACCGACGTGGCCGCCAAGGCCAAACCCGATGGCTACACCCTGGTGCTCGGCACCAGTGCCACCCACGCCGCCAATGAATTTTTGTATGAAAAGATGAGCTTCGATGCGGCCAACGATTTCACGCCCATTGTCGCTGCCGTGTCGTACGGCATGATTCTCGCCGTGCCGACCACCTCGCCCTACAAGACGCTGGCCGATCTGGTTGCCGCGGCCAGAAGCAAACCAAAGAGCCTCGAAGTCGCCTTGCCGAGCACGACCGCACGCCTGGTGCTGGAACTGTTTCATACCGCCTCGAATGCCCAGATCCTTGCCGTTCCGTATGTCGGCAGCCCGCCAGCACTGGTCGACAGCATCTCAGGACGCGTTGCCATGATCATCGATACCTCATCAGCCCTGATGGGTTCGATCAAGGGCGGCACCCTGCGGCCGCTGGCCATGGCCACCGAAAAGCGCATGGATTCCTACCCGAACGTGCCGACCTTCAAGGAGCAGGGTTTCGAGGTCATTCAGCCGCCCGCCAACGGTTTGTTCGCGCCCAAGGGCACGCCCGCCCAGGTGGTGCAGATCATCAACGCCGCGGTCAACAAGGCCTTTGCTGACCGCGAACTGTTCGATGCCTTCGTGGCCGACGGCGCACAGCCCATCGGCGGCACGCCGGAAGAACTCGACCGCATGATGCGCACCGAGCGCCAGAAGTGGGAACGCATTGTCAAAGCCACCGGCATGAAAGCGCAATAACAGCCGGCAATACCGCAGCAATAAAAAAGGGGATCGTCGCCGATCCCCTTTTTTTTCGTCATGTGAAACTCAGTCAAGCTTGATATTGCGGCTGCGGATGATGCCGCCCCACTTCACCAGTTCGCCCTTGAGGAAGGGGGCAAAATCCTCGCGACCCAGCATGGCCGGCTCAAGGCCAATGCGGATGATTTCATCGCGCAGTTCTGGCGTGGCAAGCACGTCCTTAAGGTCTTTCTGAATCTGCTCCTGCAGTGCCGCGGGTACCTTGGCCGGTACGAAAAATCCAAACCAGCTGGCCGACACAAAACCCGGCATGCCCATCTCCGCAGTCGTCGGCAGATTGGGGGCGGCAATCAGGCGCGTCGGGTTGGCGACGGCGATGGTTCGCATCTTGCCTTCCTTGGTATGTTGCAGTTGCGCCGAGGTGCCCCAGTAGCCATGAATGCGGCCACTCATCATGTCGATCATGGCCGGCGGACTGCCCTGATACGGCACGTGCGTGATCTGCATGCCGTTGTCGGCAGCAAACAGTTCGGCCGTCAGGTGCGGGCTCGAGCCAATACCGGCCGAACCAAACATCATCTCGCCCGGGCGCGCCTTGGCATAGGCCACCGCTTCCTGCAGGGTCTTGATCGGCAGGCCACCGCTGACATACAACATCAGCGGCGAATTGGCGACGCGGAGGAGCGGCGTCAGCGAGGCCGGATCATAGGGCAGCGGCGTCGAGCCGAACTGGCTGGTGATGTAACCAAAGCTGGTCAGCAGCACGGTGTAGCCATCCGGTGCCGCACGCGCGGTCAGATCGGCGCCGAGCACGGCGGCCGCACCGGGACGGTTTTCGACAATGACGGGCTGCTTCCATTTGGCTGACAGGCGCAGGGCAATGGCACGCGCGACCAGGTCACCCTCGCCACCCACGCCATACGGGTAGATGATGCGCACCGGTTTGTTGGGGAAAGCCTGGGCAAAGGCGGTCTGTGCCAGCAGGGAACAGAGAAGAAGTAAGAGTACTCGCAGGTATTTCATGTGTTGTGGCCCCGTTGTTGTTCTTGAAAGCGCGCCATCGCCTTGGTCCGCACCAGACTGCGCACCGAGATCATAAACCTTTCGAACGCGCACGGCGATGACCAGAGCATCGCCATGCACCGGCAAGCTTGCCCGCCTGCGCTTATTCCACCTTGATGCCGATGTCCTTGACCAGCTTGCTGTAACGTCCGATTTCGGTTCGCATCATCGTTTCGAACTGCTCGGAGCCGAGGCCGGCCGGCTCGACACTTTGTGCCAGCATCAGGTCGCGCACTTCCTTGATCTGCACCACTTTCGCAATGGCTGCATGCAACTGGGTCACAATTTCCTTGGGCGTCCCACGCGGCGCGAGAATGCCAAACCAGTTGTTGAACTCGAAGCCGGGCACGGTCTCGCCGATGGTCGGCGTATCAGGCGCCATCATCGAACGGTTCGTGCCGGTTACCGCGATCAGGCGCAGCTTGCCGGCATTGACCAGCGGCATGGCGGCGACCAGACTGGTAATGGTGGCTTGCACCTGACCGCCGATGACATCATTGACCGCAGGCACCGTACCTTTATACGGCACGTGTACCATCTTGATGCCCGCCATGCCATTGAGCATCTCGGTGGCCAGATGAAGCGAGCCGCCGTTGCCGGCCGAGGCATAGTTGAGCTCGCCGGGCTTGCGTTTGGCCAGATCGATCAGATCCTTCATCGTGCGCACCGGCACATTCGGATTGGTCACCAGGATGTAAGTTGAAAACGCCACCAGAGTCACGGGCGTGAAGTCGCGCAGGGAATCGTAGGGCAGCTTGCCGTTGGTCGCGGCATTGGTGGTGAATGAGGTGGTAACCAAACCGAGGGTATGACCATCGGAAGCGGCCTTGGCAATGTAGTCAGCGCCGATGACGCCCCCTGCCCCCGCGCGGTTCTCGACGATGACCCCACGCTTCCAGGTCTCGCCCAGGCGCTGTGCGAGCAGGCGCGCCACAAAATCAACTGTACCGCCCGGCTCGGTAGGCACAACAATGCGCACGACCTTTGAAGGAAATTCCTGAGCCTGCACCAGCGCGCCAGACAGCATCAGCACACCGGCAAACCCGAACCTGCATATCATGAGTCGCAGACCCATCTTGTTGTTGCTGTTCATGTCACTCTCCCAGAGTAGCGATCAAGTCGGTGGACTGAACGACGTCCGCCTGGCGTGGAAAAATCTTCTGACACAAAAAATCATGCACGGCCGCGTCCTGATCGGCACAACAGTCTTCCACCACCAGAACGCGCAAGTCCATGTCTGCCGCATAACGGCTGGTCGACAGCACCACTCCGCTGGTGGCGTAGCCGAGCAGGACAAGTGTGCGAATCCGGTGGGCACTAAGCACGATCGGCAGGTCGGTGCCGAACAGCGCATTGACGCGCCGCTTGCCGACCACCACCTCATCGCCGGCCGGCCGCAGCGCCGGGTGTATCAAGGTCAGAGGATCAGCGACCGCGGGGTTGCCAGACAGCTTGCGCGGCACCAGAATCTTGTTGTAATCGCCAATCTCGGGATAGCCCGGACGAAACACCGTCGCCGAATAGCAGACCAGCAATCCTGCCTTGCGTGCCGCCTCGCGCAGACGCACCGTGCGCGCCAGACATTGCCGGTCGACCGCGTGAGGAAGGCTGCTCATGATGTCGGCATAGCAGTCGCCGATCAGCAGCGCGGTGGAGCCCTTGTCAAGTTCTATTGCTGCCATCCTGCTCCTCCCTGTTATCGGTGATCCAGCGCGACGCCCGCGCAGCATCTCACGCCCGCGGGGGCGCCCATCCGGTACCGACCTGCGTCAGTACCGCAACCACGCCCGCCGCCTGCAATACTGCACATTCAGGTTCCTGATACCCAATGGAAGCGAGCACCGCCATGGTGTGCTCGCCAAGCAGTGGCGGTGGCAACTCACCCTCCAGAGGCGCGCGCTGATGCGGCAAAGGCAGGTTGGGCAAGTCAAATTGATGTTGGGCGTAACCAAGACGGGCAAGCTTGCCCGGAACCTGCGCCTGGGCTTCATTGAGCACCTGATCGGAGGGTTTGATTTCCGTGAAGCCGACGCCCGCGTCACGCAACCGGCTGGACAACTCAGCCAGCGGCAGTGCGGCAACCGCCGTCTTGACGATCAGTTCCACCTCGGGCCGGCGTTTTTTTCTGGAGCGCGAGGTCGTCAGCGTTTCGTCGTGTGTCTCTGCAGGAACCAGCGCATCGCAGAACTTCTTCCAGTGACCATCACTGAGCATGAGCAGATAGACCCAGCGGCCATCCGCCGTTTCATAGGCGCCATAACCGGGTGCGCTGAACTCGCCTGGATCCGCCCCTGCACGGGCCACCACGCCAAGCTGAGCCTTCAGCTGATCACCGGCATAATCGCGCGCCGCAACATGCAAGCCGGTTTCATACAAGCCAAGCTCAACACAGCGCGCATCGACATCATCAACTGGCGCCTGCAAGGCAGCGAGGATGCCGATAACCGCATACGAACCGGCGAACTGGTCATGGTACGAAGGCCCGAGACGTGTCGGTCGGCCATTGATGCGATGGCCAAACATGACCCCGGTCGAAGCCTCAATCACCGGATTGGAAGCGAGTTCGTTTTCCAGCGGGCCGCTGCCATATCCCTGAATGTGGCAATACACCACGCCTGGATTGACGCGCAGGCAGTCCGCCCGGGTGACGCCCAGCGCGCGCGTTGAGGCTGGCGAAAGATTGTGCAACACGACGTCGGCACTGGCGATCAGGCGCATCAGAACAGCCTGACCTTCACTGGTCTTGAGATCAATGCAGACACTCTGCTTGCCGCGGTTGTAGGCGAGAAAGGAGCCGCCCGCACCGCCACGCGTGGTGGTGCGCGTTGGATCGCCGGCCGGTGGCTCAACCTTGATCACCTCGGCACCCAACTGTGCCAGCAGATGGCCGGCAAAGGGCGCCGCCAGCATGGTGCCCAGTTCGATCACACGACGGCCTGCAAGGACAGGATGTTGCGCGGCCATCAGTAGATGACCTTGTCAGCCACCAGCGCTTCGATCTCGTCGCGCGGCAGTCCGAGCAACTCGCCAAACACATAGTCGTTATGTTCGCCCATATGGGGCGACCAGCCGGTAGTGCCGGTCTGCGAACGCGAAAACCTCCAAGGTGCGCCAACCACTTTGCGCGTCTCGCCATCCGGTCCGGTCAGGGTCTGGATGGTGCCGCGTGCGGCAAGGTGCGCATCGTTGCACAGGTCGGCACCATGGTAGGACGGAAAAGCCGGCACACCATGCTGTTGCAGCAGACGCGTCACCGCGTCACGGTCGTGTGTCACCGTCCATGCGGCGATCTCGCGGTCGAGGGCTGCCCGATGCGACCAGCGTCCAGCGCCATCGGCGTAACGTGCGTCTGCCAGCCAGTCGGGCCGCGCCAGCGCGCGCGCCAGCCCGGCCCACTCCTGATCGGAGCCAACCGCAATCGATATCCAGGCATCGTCACCAGCACAGGGGTAAACGTTGTGAGGTGCCATGCCCCAGGCGTCGTTGCCCTTGCGTTGCGGCACCTCGCCGGTCGCGGCAAACTGCAACAGCGCATCGCCAATGAACGAAGCCGCCACCTCATTGGCAGACATGTCGACGTGCGCGCCCTGGCCTGTGCGTTTACGCCGGTAGCATGCCGCCAGCACCGGCGAGAGCGTAGTGATGCCGGTGAGATGGTCCATCATGTGACGCATTTCGACCGGCGGACCATCCTGATATCCAGTCAATGTACCCAGTCCACCCGTGGCGCCAAATACCGGAGCGTAGCCCGCGTAACTACGCTCGGGCCCGGTCTGACCCGAAGCCGACACCGAAACCATGATCAGATCCTGTTTCACCGCCCTGAGTGCCTCATAGCCCAAGCCAAGACGCTCCATCACGCCGGGACGGAAAGATTCGCACATGATGTCGCTGACCGCCACCAATTGGCGCGCCAGTGCCACGCCTCGGGGATGTTTGAGGTTCAGTTGCACCGACAGTTTATTGGCGGCCACCTGTGCAAACGTCGCTACCCCAACACGGCCATAGACCGGATGCGGTTTGCGAAACGAGTCCAGCCGCAGGCCGGTTTCCACCTTGATGCATTCGGCACCGAGCAGCGCCAGCAGGTGGGCACAATACGGACCGGCGGCACGGGCGGTAAAATCGGCCACGCGCAGTCCAGCCAGAGGCTTTCGGGATGTCTGCTGTTTGTCCATCATTACACCACCTGCTCACGGGTCCAGCGTTCGAGGTCGGCTGGAGAGTGTCCCAGCCATTCACACAGCCAGCGGGCGTTGTCGGCGCCGGGTTGCGCCGGACAGGGCAATAACGCCGCAGGCAAATCATGCTGAAACGGTGCGGTCAGTACCGGCACGACGCCCGCGCCCGAAAATTTTAAGGGTGTGAACATGGCGCGCGCCTGCGTTTGCGGCGAGGCCATGATTTCGGCAGGTTCAGCATATTTGGCGATCGGCACGCCGAGCGCCTGGCCACCGATCACCAGTTCGCTGACCTTACGGTCTTTTGCCCAGGCACGCAGATGGGCATTGATTTCCGGGCCCCGACGGCCGCGTTCGATTTCGTCCTTGAGCCCGGGATCCTTGCTCCACTCGGGTTCACCCATCAGTTGAATCAGACCGGCCCACTGGCGTGGCTCGAGGGTCAGGATCTGCACATAGCCATCCACACACTCCAGCACGCCGCCATACCGGAACGAACGTCCGGCGCGGTTTTCTATCACCCCATCGCCCACACGCTGCACATTGAAGCAGCTGATGGCGACGTTGGCGTCCTGCTCGGACACGTCAACAAACTGGCCGCCGGTTTCGTCCTGCACCAGCAGTGCCGTCAGGATGCCCGCAGCCGCCGAGGTGCCGCCTACCAGCGCCGCGAAATGACCATAAATTTTCACTGGCGGTCGCTCCGGAAACAGTTCGAGTGCCAGACCGTTGGGCATCAGGTAACCTTCGCCACCGGAGTGGAAAACATTAAGCTCATGAGCCACATAATCACGCCAGGGACCGGTCGCGCCAAACGGAAGTACCGACGCATAGATCAGATGGGCATAGCGTGCCGTCAGATCCTCCGGATCAAGACCAAGCGCGGGTCGCTCCGCAGGACGCGTGTCATCAATGAAAATGTCGGCACGCGCCAGCAGTTCGCCCAGCAGGACCTGTCCCGCCGGCTGGGCAAGATCCAGCGTGAGACTGCTCTTGTTGACATTGAGATAGTTGAACAGCACGCTGCCATCAGCGCCCATCGATGGCAAAGCCTGTCGCATCGGATCGCCCTTGCCCGGCGCCTCGAGTTTGATGACCGTGGCGCCCATCAGGGCGAGGATGCGCCCCGCATACGAAGCCGCCACGTCAGCGCCGTGCTCAACCACGATCACGCCGGTCAATGCCGGCTCGTCCGGATTTCCTTGATGGTGCGTCCCATCCGCCATGTCTTCCCCCTGCCCGCTTGCGGGCGCTGCTCAGCGTATTTGTGCCAGGCCCAGCTCGAAACTACCGTCAATCACCGGTCTGTGCGCCAGGTCTCTGGACGGTAACATCACGGTCGCAATGCCGGGCGCGGTGATTTCGCCACGCTGGTTTTCGGCCCAGATCTCAAGGTCGACCAGAGCGTAGCCATCCTTGGCGTACTTGCGCGCCACCTTGCCCTTGAGCCAGGTGGTATCGCCGACAATGTTGAACTTGCGGATCTCGCCACGGATACGTTTGAGGAAAGCGGCATCGCCCATCCAGTTGCTTACCAGGCTGGTCATCCAGCTCATGCGGCCCGGGCCATAATCGTAGGCCGAGGGCGCGCCCGACTTTTGCGCCGTCGAGGCGTCGGAATGACCGGCGCCGGTATATTCGATGCCACCGCCACCGGCCTTGCGAAAATAATGACCGGGATGGCGCTGCGCCTGCATCAGGATCAGGCCATGCGTCAGACCGCGGCCGACGCCGACATTGATGCCCTTGAGATCGGTGGCCGTTAGCGGCCCGCGCGCAATGGTGTCGAGTTCTTCACCCACCTGCACGTCCTGCCAGTAACGGATCTTGCCGCCGCGGATGCAGTTAACCTCGTCAAGTTCAACCGCCTCGATCCGCTCCATTTCCTCGGCGCTGTACTGATAGGTACGAATGGACTCATGTTTGCCCGACGAACGCGCTGCGCGCCGCTCGTGTCGCGTGCACCAACCGAGCACCCGAGCCATCAGTTCGTCGCGCTGGTTGATGAAGTTGGCCTCGACATACTGAATCACAAGGCGACCGGAAAGCGTGCTTTTCTTTTCTTCGACACCAACCACGCGCTCGACACAATTCATGCGGTCACCCAGGCGCCAGGTGCGGAAGAATTCCCAATCATTACCAGCAAAAAAACCATGTACGCCCGGAAAACCCCAGCGTGTGCGGCCGATGTATCCATAAGCCATCGGAATGGTCGGATGTCCGACCAGCACCGAATGACGGCTGCGGCGGGCCGCTTCCATGTCACGGAACAGAGGATTGAGGTCACCGATGCCATTGCAGTAATTGCGCATGGTGTCATAGGTCAGATCCTGAATGAACGGCCCCTCCGGACGCAGGTAGGAGCCGACCATGGCCCGCGCGGCGGCCAGCGACTCTTCGGTGATGCGCGCCTCGGCCGGGCCGTTTTCAGTGACCGCTTGAATATCGTCTGACATGTCTTGTTCCCCTCATGTTTATTGGATCCGGTCCGGAATTGAAATTTATCCTTAGTGACCGCAAGGAAAAAGATACCATCGCAAATTGATAAGAACAAATCATGATTTATTTACTTAGCATTCAAAAAAATGAATGGATAAGGCATGAAAAACATCACCCTTAAGCAGCTGCGCATCTTTGCTACCGTAGCCCGGCAGCTCAGTTTCACGCGCGCTGCAAATGCGCTCTCCCTAACCCAGCCGGCGGTGTCGACACAGATCCGAGCTCTCGAAGAGTCACTCGTTTCAAGACTGTTTGACCGCGTCGGCCGCAGCGTGCAACTGACCGAAGCCGGTGTCAGGCTGTTGGCCAGCGCCGATGAAATCGAGCATGTACTCGAACAGACCTTCGAGTCACTGGCCGGGCTGCGCGACGTGAAAATGGGCACACTCAAGGTTGGCGCAATCCACACAGCCAACTACTTCGCCGCCTCGCTGGTCAATGCCTTTGCCGCCCAGCACTCGGCCATTACCGTCCGGTATACGGTCGACGCCACCCCAGAGATCATCAGCCAACTCGTACAGAGCCAGACAGAGCTGATCATCATTGGCAGAGCCCCCACCAACATCAACATCGTCGCCGAGCCGTTTGCGAAACATCCTTATGTGATCGTTGCACCGCCCGATCATCCGCTCGCCCGATCGCGGCGTGTGCCCCTGACGCGCCTGTTCCGCGAGCGCCTGCTGTCGCGCGAGCCTGGCGCCGCGGCTCGACTGATCATGGAAAACCTGGCGCTCGAGTGCGGGCTGCCGCATCAGCCCGTGCTGGAGACATCGAGCAACGAAACCATCAAGCAGGCCGTCATGGCCGGTATCGGCATCGGCTGCATCTCGCGCCACACCATCAGTCTGGAGCTGCTCACCGGCAGGCTGGTGATGTTGCACGTCGAAAAATTCCCGGTGATCCGTGACTGGTATGTGATCAACCTGCGCGACCGCCGGCTCTCGCCTGTGGCTCAGGCCTTCCGGCAATACCTCACCACGGATGGCGCTGCGATCATTGAGCGCGTTCTGGGCAAAGACCTTGAGGGACAGACAAAGCGGACCAGGGCCTGAACAGAAGCTTTTTCGCGCCGCTCAGGCAAAGCACAGCGCACGCTCCCCAGAACCCGATAAAATACCGCCACCACCCTCCGCCTCCCCTCCAATCGCCCCGAGAAGAACAATAACCATGACGCCAACCACCGAACTGCTCGCCCGTTTCGTCACCTCCACCAGCGTCGACGCCCTGCCCGCCGTGACGCTGGAACGGGCCAGCATGAGCATCGCCAGTACCATCGCCAGCGCGGCCATGGGCCACGACATCGAGTCCAGCCGCATCATTCGCGACATAGAGATCGACAACGGCGGCAAGGCGCAGTCGTCGGTCTGGTTTGAAAGTGCCCGCCTGCCCGCCGCGCATGCTGCCCGCATCAACGCCGTCGCCAGCGACGCCGCCGCCTCGGACGACAGCGACCTGCGCAGCATCGCCCACATCGGTACGGTGGTATCCAGTTCTTCGGTGGCCATGGGCGAAGCGCTGGGGCGCACGGGGCGCGAGGTGCTGCACGCCATGGTGCTCGGCTATGAAGTGGCTGGTCGGGTCGATGAAGCCCTCACGCCGATCCGCGGCCAACGCGGCTTTCACGGCTGTATCTCAACCATTTTTGGCGGCGCCGTGGCAGCGGGTACGCTGCTCAGACTCAACACGCAACAGATGACCTACGCCATCGCCACCGCAGCCACCTCGATCGGCGGCATTTACATTGCCGCCAATACCAGCTGGGCACGCGAATATCACGCTGGCCTGTCTGCCATGCTTGGCATCAATGCAGCGCTCGCGGCGAGCCGTGGTTTTATTACCGAGCCGGTCGTGCTCGACGGGCCAAAAGGATTTTTTGCCTTGTTCGGTGGTCAGGCGCTTGAGGACGTAACGCGTGATTTCGGCCAGTCCTGGGACATTGCTACCGACATGGCCATCAAGCTCATGCCGGGTGCGCACCCGTATCACGCGATCGCCGAAGCAGCCATCGATGCGGCGACCGAAGGCAACGTCAATCCGGCCGATGTCGCGCAGATCATGATCTCGGCGGCCCAGCACAGCAACTGGCACGGTCCTACCCATCCAACCGACCTGATCGGCGTGGCGCACAGCATTGTTTATTTTGTCGCCGCCTGCGTGGCCGACCGCAGGTTCAGCTGGGAACACGTCACCCAGGAAAAAATCAATGATCCGGTGATTCGCGGCCTGCTCGACAAGGTCGTGTTCGATCCGAATCCGACACCCCTGCCCGACCGCTTTCCGCACCGCCATGGCGGCACGGTCATCATCACGATGAAAAACGGCCAGAAATTCTCGAACACCTGCAAGGCACCGCGCGGTTCGGGACCGCGTGGCGTGGAATGGGCGGATGTCGATGCCAAGTATCGCCACCTCCTTCCCCTGTCCGGCCTGCCCGGCGATCGCATCGAAGAAAGCCTGCACACCATCCACGGACTGGCTGATCTGCCGTCCATTGCGACACTGACCAGCCAGTTGCGCAAATGAAAGCGATCTGATGAGTGCCCTTCCGAACTGCCCGAAATGCAATTCCACATTTACCTACGAAGACGGCAGCATGCTTGTTTGTCCCGAGTGTGCGCATGAGTGGTCAGCCTCGGCGGTCGCGGCCGAGGGCGGCGAGCAGGCCGCCGTTGTGCGCGATTCGGTGGGAAACGTGCTGGCGAACGGCGACACCATCACTGTCATCAAAGACCTGAAGGTCAAGGGCTCATCCCTGGTGGTCAAGGTGGGCACCAAGGTGAAAAACATTCGTCTGGTCGAAGGCGATCACGACATCGATTGCAAGATTGATGGCATCGGTGCGATGTCGCTGAAATCGGAGTTCGTCAGGAAAGTCTGAGAGCGCTCATGCGCCGGCATTGCGCGCGAGTTTTTCCAGACGGTAGTTAAACTGCCGCAATGTCAGGCCGAGCGACTGCGCTGCGCGTGAATGATTGCCGGCATGCTCCTCAAGGGCATCATGCAGATCCTGCAGTCCATGCGAGCGTACTGGCAGGTATTCGCGGATGGCATCGGGCTCGCGCGCCGGCCCGGTGACGCGCGCCTGCCCCGCTTCAAGTGCCTGCAACAAAGCGAGGTTTTGCGCCTCAAGCTTGCGGGTGCGCTGCTCAACACCCAGCTGCAGGGCGAGTAACTGGCCAATCAGAGTGGCGAGGATGTCGAGCAGGGCCAGATCATCGGCCAGCGGCCGGCTGCGGTTGCGCAGGCGATGACAGGCCAGCACTCCTACCGTGGCACGCTCGATGCGGATGGGCAAGGCCAGGAACGACACCGGCCCTGCTGGCAGGTCGGCGCGCCTGACGGTGCGCGCCAGAAAGACGGGCTCGTCATCAATGTCCTGCACGATCATGAACTGACCGGTGGCCAGCACCGTGCCGGTAATGCCCTCGCCGGGCCTGAACCGGCCGCGACCGACCTGCTCGCGAGTCAGTCCGTAGGAATATCGGATGCTGGCTGAAGCAATCGCCGGCATGCCCGCGGAGTTCTGGTCGAAGAGCTGTTCGAGCCGGTCGGCCAGCAGAATGCGCCCGCGGTTCAGGCCAAGCAACTCCGAACACAAATGCAGCATCTCGCGACAAACCACCTCGGGCGACAGACTCTTGCCGATGTGTTTCATCACCTCCCTCATGAGCAGCATTTCCTGGGTGCACCAACTCTCCCGACCCGAGGGGTCGTGCGTCACCACCGGCGCGGCCGGGCCTTCCACCTTCGCTCCTAGTACTGCTTGTAAGGCAGAAATTTTCCCGACAGCACGACATTGACACGATCACCCTTGGGGTCGGGCTGGCGCACGATGTCCATGCTGAAGTCGATGGCGCTCATGATGCCGTCACCGAACTCTTCATGGATCAGTTCCTTGATGGTCGCGCCATAGACATTGACGATTTCATACCAGCGGTAGATGAGCGGGTCGGTCGGCACGGCACTTGGCAGCGAGCCCTTGTAGGGCACCACCTGCAGCCATTTTCGGTCCTCCGCGTCGAGGCCGAAGATATCGCCGACGATGCTGGCCTGGGTCGCATCCAGCGTCATCTGCCCGAGGCAGGCGGCGGTGGTCCATTCCTTGGACAGGCCAACTTTCTTCGCGACATCGTCCCACTTGATGCCCTTGCTGACTTTGGCGCTGATGATTTTTTCGGTAACGTCCAGACGGTTCATGAGATCTCCAGATTCAATAAGAAAGTAATGGGACCGGCTTAGTGGGCCAGTGCCCGCGAGACTAGAAAATCAACAACGTGATTGCGCAGGTTGTAATAACCATCAAGGTGATGCAGGCTGGCGCGCTTGCGGTCGCGCGGCAACGGATTGACCACCACCTCGGCAATACCGCCCGGCCGGTAGCCCGCGTCCGTTTCCGCGCCATTACTCATAAGCAGGATGCGATCCGCCAGCAGGATGGCCTCATCCACATCGTGAGTGATCATGAAAACGGTCTGATGCGTCTCGCGCACGATGGCCATCAACTCATCCTGAATGGTGCCGCGGGTGAGCGCGTCGAGCGCGCCGAAGGGCTCATCAAGCAACAGCATCTTGGGTTGGATGGAAAAGGCGCGGGCGATGCCGACACGCTGTTTCATGCCGCCCGAGAGTTCGCTCGGCTTTTTGTCGATGGCCAAGCTCAGGCCGACCATGGCGACAAATTTTTCGACATGCGTATTGATCGCCGCACGCGACCAGTCCGGCCAGCGCGACTTGACCGCAAACGCGATGTTCTGGCGCACCGTAAGCCACGGCATCAGTGCATGACTCTGGAACACCACGCCGCGATTCAGGCTGGGCCCGGACAGCTCGCGCCCTTCCATGAAAACATTGCCGGACGTGGCCGTATCCAGACCGGCGAGCACATTCAGCACCGTGGTTTTGCCACAGCCCGAGTGGCCGATGATGCAGACAAACTCACCGCGGTCGAGCGTGAAGGACAGGTCGGCAAACACCGGCTTTCCTGGCACATAGGACTTGGCGAGACTTTCAATTTTAAGCAGACCATCCATGCCCGTTGCCTCTATTCCACGTAAGTGACCAGCTTTTGCAGCCGGCCAAACATCATGTCGAGCAACATGCCCACCACGCCAATCACCAGAACCGCAAAGATCACATTCACCAGTGACAGATTGTTCCACTCGTTCCAGACAAAATATCCAATGCCCGTTCCGCCCACCAGCATCTCGGCCGCCACGATCACCAGCCAGGCAATGCCCATGCTGATGCGCATGCCGGTCAGGATGGTCGGCGCGGCCGCCGGCAGGATGACCAGCAGCGCCTTGCGCCAGGGGCTGACTTCAAGCGTCGCCGCCACTGCCAGCCACTCGCGCTTGACCGAGGCCACGCCAAAGGCGGTATTCACCAGCATTGGCCAGATCGAACAGATGAAGATGACGAAGATACCGCTGGTTGAAGAATCCTTGATGGTATAAAGCGCCAGCGGCATCCAGGCCAGCGGACTGATCGGCTTGAGCACCTGAATGAAAGGATCAAAAGCGCGCCGCAGCAGCGGCGACATACCGATGACAAAACCCAGCGGTATGGCCACCAGACAGGCCAGGCCAAAACCGAGGGCAACTCGGCCGAGCGAAAACGCCAGCTGAATGCCGATGCCCTTGTCGTTCGGGCCGTTGTCGAAAAACGGATTCGACAAATGCGTAACGATGGCGGACCCCATCTGGGCAAGCGTCGGGAAACCACCGGTCTTCACCGCCCCGGGGTCCTTGCCCATCATTGTCGCGTATTCGATTTGCTCTGCAGTCAAGCCACTGCTGGATCCGCCCACCGGCGCGTTGCCGGTCGCCAGATGCCAGATGCCCAGAATGAGCAAAAATATCAGCAACGACAGCAGCGCCGCCTGCAGCTTGAGTCGGGTCGCGCCGTTCATCTCATGAAACCTTGTTGATCGGAAAACTCTTGACGTATTCGGCCGCCTTGCTGGCGTCGAATTCCTTGCCCATGATCCTGAACTTCGGGCTGGCGCCTTCGGGATACTTCATGCCCAGCTCTTTCATGGTTTTTTTGGCGTCGGTCAGCAAAAATACCTTGTCGGCGATCTGCTTGTAATTGACTTCGCCCTTGATGTAACCCCAGCGTTTCATTTGCGTGAGGATCCACACGGCCATGCTGTCCCACGGCATCGGGTCAAAATCGGCGCGATCGGGCACGGTCTTGATGTTGCCAAGACCGTCGGCGAACTTGCCGGTCAGCACCTGCGCAATCACTGCCTCCGGCTGATTGAGATATTGGGTCGGCGCAATCACCTTGGCGATCAACTCGCGGTTTTTCGGATCGCGCGCCATGGCCGCCGAATTCAATACCGCACGGTACAGGGCGGCGAAGGTGTTGGGATTCTTCTGGATGAATTCGGTGCTCGTGCCAAACGCGCAGCAGGGATGGCCGTTCCACAGGTCCTTGGTGAGCAGGTGGATGAAACCCACCTCGTCATAGACGGCGCGCTGGTTAAATGGATCGGGTCCGAGGAAACCATCGATGTTGCCGGCGCGCAGGTTGGCCACCATTTCAGCCGGCGGCACGACCCGCAACTGCACATCGGTATCAGGGTTCAGGCCTGCCTCGGCAAGGTAATAGCGCAGCAGGAAATTATGCATGCTGTATTCAAAGGGAATGGCAAACTTGAAACCCTTCCAGTTTTTGGGATCGCGGTTGTCCTTATGTTTGAGCGACAGGGTGATCGCCTGACCGTTGACGTTCTGGATGGTCGCAACGTTCATGGGAGTGGCATTCGAGCCCAGACCCATCGAGATGGCCAGCGGCATCGGGCTCAGAAAATGCGAAGCGTCGTATTCCTTGTTGATCATCTTGTCGCGAACCAGAGCCCAGCCGGCGGTCTTGTTCAACTCGACGTTGAGCCCCTGCTTACGATAGAACCCAAGCGGATGGGCCATGATCAGGGGCGTGGCGCAGGTGATCGGAATGAAGCCGATTTTCAGGTCGGTCTTTTCCAGCTTGCCCTTTTCCTGGGCCATGGCCTGCAGGCTTGCCAGCGGCAACACGCTGGCAATCGCCGCCATGGCGGTGCGCTGGCCGACGGCGCGCAGGAAATTGCGGCGCGTGCGTTCTTCCGGGAACAGGGCACGTACCGCCGCCGCTTCGATGAAGTCGCGTGACATCACCTCGATGTCGCTGGCCCGGCTGGCCATCGCAGCGGCGGAAGCCGCATCGTGCTCGGCATTGCTGGCATGCTGGCCACAGGCGCAGCCGCCCAGGCGCGATACCGTGGAGTACGGACGGCAGATGTTGTCGTCTTCATTCATGATGGCAGGGCCTCGAAGGTAAGATGAGAAAGGTGGTTGGAGAGCACGTGCAGGACAGATCCGGGGCAAGCAAGATCAATGCAAGGTCGGCAGGTTTCGGCTGCCGGTCTTCGTTTCAGGCAGATGTTTCCTCCTCGGCCATTCGGGCAATCTCCTTGCGCAGGTGTTTGATCGCCGGCGTGACGATGGCGACGAAATGGGACTCGCGCACACGCCGCTGCACTGGCGAGCGCATCAGGTAACCACGAGCGCCCTGATGCATCAGTGCGGACTGGGCGGCGCGCAGGCAGAGTTCGGCGCCATCCGCGCGCGCCGCAAGCACTCTGGCAAAAAATACCGGCGACTCGTCCATGGGCGTCAACGCCAGTTTCATCACGCAGTCGGTCAGGGCATCAAGCTCGGCCTGCAGCGCGGCGGGACGATCATCAAGAAACTGGTTGACGTGCCCCAGCCGCGCCTCGACGGCCAGCATGGAATCGATGGACCCCTGCGCCACACCGACCGCCATGCCACACTGCAGCATCACGAAGCCGGCACGAATGCGGGCGATGAACGGCCGCGCCGGATCGGCAATGATCTCCTTGACGCCGACCACGTGGTTCTTCAGGGAAACCGCAAAGGTGGCCGTGCCTTCCATGCCGGAAAAACCCGGACAGCGGCGCAAGGTCACGCCCGGGTTGTCGCAGCGCAGCAGGAACATCAACTCGCGTGTGCCCGACTCGCCCTCGGCGACACTGCCCTGCACTGCCGCGATGGCGCCGCAATAATGGTCGCCGCTCAGGTTGCTGACCCAGGGCAAGCTTCCATTGACGACATACCCTCCGGGCACCGGCGTCGCCTTGAGCAGGAGTTCTTCGATGCCGGCGTAGCTCTTCATCGGATTGGACAATCCCGTGCCGCCCATGCCGTCACCACGCACATGACGGCTGAGCACCGCCCCGGTCAGCGCGGCATTGCCCGACTGTTGCAGGTACAAACCGCACACGACCTGACACCACATCATGAATCCGGTCGCGCCGCAGACCCGCGACACTTCGGCCATGGCGCGGATCGCCAGACCGTAGTCGCCAGGGCCGGCGGGACTGTCGAGATGTGCGCTCATCGCCCCAAGAGCGGCCAGTTCCTGCAGCAGGTCCTTGGGATATGCGCCACGGTCAATGGCCTCGGCGCGGCCGGCCAGCGGGCCGGCCGCCAGAGCGCGTACTGCGGCCAGCAAGGCCTCCCCGGAGCACAGCGGGGTCTCGGGCGACGTCACGGGAAGGTCAGCATGGTTCACTGTCACGCTCCTCAATCGGCCAGGTTGATGGTGAACGGGATCGGATTGCGCATGCTGTTGGCAACCGGCGAGTAGAAATTGGCCTGCTGCACAATCTCATTGAGCACTTCGCGCGCTGCATCGCCCTCCACCAGCACCTTGACGCGGATCGCCTGAAAGCCCATTTCGGCAGATTGTTTCTGCGCGCCGCCAGCGCCCCACGCAGCGGGATTGCCGATGTCGCCTTCAAGGAATACTTCCAGCCGGCTGAGCCTGACCTGCTTCCAGGTCGCCACGGCCGTGATGCCCACGGCCAGGCATCCGCCAAGGCCGGACAGCACGATCTCACCGGGTGCGGGAGCCGTGTCCTGACCAAACAGATGGAGCGGCTCGTCGACCACCACAGGCTGATGGTTGCCGACCTGACTGAGCGAGCGGTACTGGCCTTCCATGACCGTGTGCACCTTGTTGGTGCCACGGCTGGCCGGGTTGTTGCGGCCTTTCTCGGCGAAGGTACTCAGGCCAGCGGGGTCGATGGGACGCAGCCAGGTTTTGACAGTCGTGACGGGTACGGCCGAATCAGCGCTGGTGATGGACACAACATACTCCTGAGAATGAATGGGTTGGAAAATTCGTGCTTTGCATTGTCAACAATTCAAGTGCCATGCCAACATCTGGCAATGGCCAAGAATGATTTACAACCCTATGATCAGATTGAGTATTTTTGTTCAGTATGCCAGCTCAGAGCCCTCCGCAATGTGGCAAACCGCCCGTGACGGGCGCACCAATTGAAACCATTTTGAAGCCAATTTGTAAACAAAACGGGGCGCATCGCGCCCCGTTTTCATGCAGCCCTGATCGACCTTAACCTTCAGTATGACTTGGGCACGCTGCCATTTTTGCCCAGCGATACCGAGCCGGTACTCAGGCTGCCATCGGCCGCCTTGACGATCGCCACCAGCGCGTGTGCGCCGGGAACGATGAGGCTGCGATCAACCTGTTCAAGCAGCGTCACGGGCAGGTTGGCCGGAATCGTGGCGCGCTTCTCACCATCCTTGTATTTGAGCATGACGCTACGCGCACCCGAGGCGTCCATGACCTTGGCGACGGTGGCATTGGTCATGGTGTTGCGCGATGGCACCGGGTCATCCATGACACTGGCGACGGTCGCGTTGGTCATGGTATTGCCAGTCGCCGGCATTGGGCGGTGTCCATCGCCAACACCACGCATGCTTTCCGGAAAGACATTGACGCGCGTTGCCACCAGCGAGCCATCAGCCTGCAGGTCGGCGGTGACTGCGAGATAAAAGCCGGGCTTGATGGCCGCGGGCAAGATCTGCGAGACCACCAGCACGCGCAGCGAGTCGGCCAGCTTGACGTTCATGGTCTCCCCGGTGGTGGCTTTGAACGTCACGTTCGACCCATTCACGGCAACGACATCAGCGGCAATGCGCGGCACACCCTGGGCCGCAGCACCCCCCACACCACCCGACAGCAGCACCACACCCAGCAGGGACAATATTTTATTCATCTGATCATCCGGTGAAAAGTTAAGGAACAGCGAAGAGAACAGCGGGCGCCGTGCAACCACTACCGCTGAAAAGGCATAAAATCTGCCTATAAACATGACAGGGAGCTTACCACTGCCCGGATGACACATCTAGGGAGATCAAACTCATGAAAATTCGTTCCATCGCGACGCTGATTGTTTTGACCGGCTGCGCCACGCTGCCCGTCTGCGCCAGCGCCCAGCAGGATTACCCGAACAAACCGATCCGCGTGATTTCCAATCTGGCCGCCGGCGCCACGCCCGACATCATGATGCGTGCCCTCGGCCCGACCTTTCAGGCCATGCTCGGTCAGCCGATCATCATGGACAACAAAGCGGGCGCCAGTGGCCGGATTGCCTTTGAGTATGTCGCCAAGGCGCCGGCCGACGGCTACACCATTCTGGTATCCAACCAGAATCTGGCCACCGCAACGGCCTTCATGAAAGACCTGAGCTTCGACCCGGTCAGCGACCTGCCGCCGATTTCCATCGTCGCGTCAACACAGCTGATGTATGCCGCCAACACACAGCAGCCGTATAAAACCTTCCCCGACATGGTGGCCTACGCCAAGGCGAACCCGGGCAAGGTATTCCAGGGACATGGCGGTGTGCAAACGACGCAGAACCTGTTCATGCTCGCCATCAATCAGAAATACGGCACACAGCTGACGGGCGTGCCCTACAAGGGCGGCTCGCCGCAGATGTGGCTGGCGGCCTACCAGAACGAAACCCAGCTGTCGTTTTTTACTGAAACGGCAGTCACCACCAACATCGCCCGCGTCACGCCGATAGCCGTCACCGGCGACCGTCGCCTGACGACCTACCCGAACGTGCCAACTTTCAATGAACTAGGCCTGCCACAGGTGATCGGTGTGGAATACATAGTGCACGTGCCCCGAGGCACGCCGCAGGCCATCATCGACAAGCTGCGCGCCGCCATCAATGCCGGCGTGCAGAAGCAGGAGGTCAAGGATGCGTTCAGCAAGACCGGTCTGACCGCCGTCGGCTCCACCGCGGCACTGGCAGCGCAGCGCCATGCCGAATACACGCGCTTTTTCACCGAGATGGGCAAGACGTTCAATATCCAGCCGGAGTAAACAGCGCA
>CANJOT010000008.1 GCA_947475815.1 Burkholderiales bacterium
CCGACAACAGACTGGCCAATACGGCCAGCAAGCCCAGACGGACAAAACGCCAGACCGAAGGCGACGACGACACTGCAACATTCAACGCGGACATTGTTCACTCCTTTAAACCGATGACCCGAATATGGCATCGCGCGCCGCCGTTTCAAGAGCTCGCGGCATTACAATACTGCCCATCCTGAACCTGAACCCGACAATCGCGCGCCATGGCCCATCATACTGATAAAACTTCCTTTGTTGCCATGCTGCAGTCACGCTGGTCCCAAGCCAACAGTTTATTGTGTGTGGGCCTCGATCCCGATCTCACCCGGCTGCCCGCCCATCTGGCGGGCCGCGACGATGCGATTTATGAATTCTGCCGCCAGATTGTTGATGCCACCCACGATCTGGCCTGCGCCTTCAAACCGCAGATCGCCTATTTTTCCTCGCTGCGCGCTGAAGACCAGCTCGAAGCGCTGATCGCCTACATCAAAACCCGCTATCCGGACCTGCCCGTCATCCTCGACGCCAAGCGCGGCGACATCGGCAGCACTGCCGAACATTATGCCCGTGAGGCCTATGAACGCTATGGCGCGCACGCCGTCACCCTGTCGCCCTATATGGGCCACGACTCGGTCACGCCCTATCTGCAATACCCCGACAAGGGCGCCATCATCCTGTGCCGCACCTCCAACCCGGGCGGCAGTGACCTGCAGGCCCTGCCGGTCAGGTCCACGCCTTTGTATCTCCATGTGGCACGACTGGTGGCCGAACAGTGGAACAGCAACGGCCAGTGCGGTCTGGTGGTCGGCGCCACCTATCCGCAGGAGCTGGCCGAGGTGCGCGCCGTGGTCGGTGATCTGCCGCTGCTGGTGCCCGGCATCGGCGCCCAGGGCGGCGACATCGAAGCCAGCGTGCGCGCTGGCCGTACGGCCAGCGGTCAGGGCATGATGATCAATTCCTCGCGCGCCATTTTGTATGCTGGCAAGGGCGAGGATTTTGCGCTCGAGGCGCGCCGCGTGGCGCTGGAAACGCGCGACGCCATCAACCTGTCGCGTTAAGGCGACCGCCACCATTTATCAATAAAATTTACAATGGATGCGCGCTCTTTTTTCAATCGTTGAGAAGCAAGTTTTCGATACTATCGTATACTTGCCTCTGAATCTTGCATTGGTCGACCTCGCCCGACAATGCAGGCTCAGATCCGGCAATACCTGCCCTCCGTGAAATTACAGAAAGGAATCGTCATGGACTCAACGCGCCCCAAGCAGACCCTCAACTCGATACAGCAGCCAGGCTCCCCTGCTGCGCCCCCTCCCGAAGGAGGCCAGACCAGGCTGCACACAGTGACCTTCCATCGGTCGCAACACACCCCCCCGACGAACAAAAGTCCGGCGAGCAACGCTGCTGCCCAATTGAGTGCGGGTTCGAGCAGCCTGAGTTCGGCAGCGCTATCGAGCCCGTCGTCTTCGTCTTCGTCTTCGTCTTCGTCTTCGTCGTCCTCGTCCTCGTCGTCGTTATCGTCCCTGTCGTCCGCATCCACCCCGTCGGCTATGGCTTCGAACCTGCCCCCCAATGCCAGCAATGAACAGAGCGAAGAACTGGAGTTTGATAAATTGTTCGCTGTAAAAGCACAATTGACGGTCGGTTCGTTTGTCAGTCCGGAGCACGCGGCCGTGGTCCTCCAAAGTGCGCTGAGCAGTATTCCGAAAAAGGATACTGCGATCAATACCAACACTCCAGAATTCGCTCATTTTCAAGGCCAACTCGAAGCCTATCGAAGGAGCTATTCCGCCGAGGAATACCGCACCGCGTACAACAAACTGTTTCCCAACGATGACGCACCCGACAGCATCACCCGGCCGCTGCGTGAGCCAATCGGGCGGATTTACGCCGGCGGGAGCTATGAGATCGACATTGCAGAAAACAAGGCCCGGGCTAAGAATGATCAAGTGCAAGACGGCCCGCCCGAACCGGCCCGCCCACGCGCCTCCTACTGCGGCCCACTCACGCTGCTTGGATTAGGCCTTGGAGGCGGGGCGGCATCGTATTATGAATGGCAGATGGACCGCCATCGCAGCGCGGCGGAACAAAACTATGCGTTCGGCGGACTCGGTGCCTCGGGCGGATTCGTCGTCGCCGGCCTGGCGGGGATTGCCAAGACGTTCTGGAACAACCACTACGCTTAAGAACCTGTGTTGAAACGGTCAGGGTGGGCCTGGATCCATCCAGTGACCCACCCTCACTTGTTGCAACACTTGATGTTCCGCCGTTTTCGCAAGCTCATGAAGGCCTGCGCGCCGCAAAACCGCGAGACCGCTTAGGCTTCGAGCAGGCGTTCCCTCAAACCCCGCAAGGCAAACACCACGGACTGCCGGCGCACCGCGGCGCGGTCGCCGACAAAAAAACAGGTGGCAACCTGTGCCGGCTGACCGCTTTGCGCCCAGCCGAAACACACCGTACCGACCGGCTTGCCGGGGCCGCCCCCGCCGGGACCGGCAATGCCAGTGATCGACAGACTGATGCGCGCACGGCTGTGCGCCAGCGCACCCAGCGCCATGGCGGCTGCCGTGGCTTCGCTGACCGCGCCATGCTGGTCGAGCGTGCTGGCCGGCACACCGAGCAGGTCCATCTTGGCGTGGTTCGAATAGGTGACGAAGCCTCGATCAAACCAGCCACTGCTGCCGGCGATCTCTGTGATGGCCGCACTCACCAGACCGCCCGTGCAGGATTCGGCCGTGGCCACCATCCAGCCGCGCGCGGTCAGGTCGGCGCCCACCTGAAGGGCAAGTTGTTCGATCTCTTCACTTATCACCATTGACTCCAGACACTGGAAAACACGGCAAGGACCAGCAAGGCATAAAAGGCCGCGATCAGGTCATCGCCCATCACGCCAAAGCCATTCTTGAAGGCACGCTCGAAAGTCTTGATCGGCAGCGGTTTGAGGATGTCGAAAAAACGAAAAGCCACAAAGGCCGCCAGCTGCCAGGCAAACGTCGCCGGCACCAGCAACAGCACAATCCAGATGGCCAGAATCTCGTCCCACACCATGCCGCCGTGATCGGCCACGCCGAGATCCCGTCCGGTGATCTCACAGGCCCATACGCCCACAGCGAAGCTGGCCAGCAGCAGCACGATCCAGACCAGCAGGCTGTGGACCTGCGTGGCCAGCAGATTGAAACTGAGCCAGCCCAACAACGTGCCAAACGTGCCCGGCGCCACACGCGCCAGCCCGCTGCCAAAACCAAAGGCAATCAGATGCGCCGGGTGGGCCAGCAGGAAGCGGCGGTCAGGCGTTACCAAAATGATCATATCCCTTGAATTGGCCGCGCTCAAAACCCGGCAACACCTGACCGCCGGTATCGAGCACCTGAATGCCGGCAGGGCCACTGGCCAGACCGACGGTGCCGATCAGGCTCAGCGGCGTACCGGAACGGGCAGCGATATCGCCGATGCGCGCGCGCTGCGAGGCGGGCGCGGTAAAGCATAACTCGTAGTCATCGCCACCCGCCAGTGCGCATTGCAGGCGCACCGCTTCGGGCTGGGTCAGCAGGCCGGCCGAGAGCGGCAAGGCCGCGGCGTGGATGCGCGCACCGGGCAGGGCCGAAGCGGCCAACACATGTTCGAGGTCGCCGAGCAGGCCGTCGGACACGTCGAGCATGGCCGTGGCCACCCCGCGCAGCGCCAGACCCAGGGCGACACGCGGCATGGGCAACTCGAGCGCGTTGATGGCATGGCGCGTGGCGAGCGCATCGAGCGGCTCGAGGCCAGCATCGCCACGGCGCAGGCGCAGCCCCAGCGCAGCCTCGCCCAGCTGACCCGAGACCCACAGATCATCGCCCGCCTGCGCGCCCGAACGACGGATCGCCACGCCGGACGGCACTTCGCCAAAAATGGTGATGCAAAGATTGAGCGGCCCGCGTGTCGTGTCACCACCGATCAAAGGACACTCAAACTGGAAGGCGCACTCGAACAGGCCACGGCTGAACGTCTCGAGCCACTCGGGTACGGCCTCGGGCAGGGACAGGGCCAGCGTGAACGCACGAGGCAGGGCGCCCATAGCGGCCAGATCGGACAGATTGACCGCAAGGGCTTTCCAGCCCAGCGTGGCGGCATCGACATCCGCAAAAAAATGCCGGCCCGCAACCAGCATGTCGGTGGAAATGGCCAGCTCATACCCGGCACGCGGCGCGAGCAGGGCACAATCATCGCCAATGCCCAGCACCACCCCTTCGTGCGCAGCCGAATGGCGATCGAAATACCGGCGGATCAGTTCAAATTCACCCATGCCATGCGCACCGGCGCCTCGCGCCAACATCGACTGCATTAACGTTTGCGGCCCGCCACCTCAACGGGTCGCAGATCGGCGGCGACGCGGTCGAGCACGCCATTGACATATTTGAAACCGTCGGTGCCGCCAAACGATTTGGTGATCTCAACGGCCTCATTGATCACGACCCGGTAGGGAATCTCAAGGTGATGCGCCAACTCGAAGGCGGCGAGCAGCAACACGCCGTGCTCCACCGGCGAGAGTTCGATGATGGGCCGGTCGAGATGGCGCGTGATGGTGGCACGCAACACCTCGGCGTTGCGGATGGAACCATGCAGCAGGGCATCGAAATGCCCGGCATCGGCCTTGTCGAAGCCCGGGGTTTCGCGAATGTGCGCATCGATGGCGCCGGCGTTGTCATGGCCCGGCGCGCGCGACAGCAGCCATTCGTACAAACCCTGAAGGGCAAACTCGCGCGAACGGCGACGCGCGCTTTTCGGCGGCGCTTTCGGTGCGACCGGTTTGCTGTCAGCGGAAGGCTCAGTCATCATCATCCTCGGCGGCCTCGTTGAGAGCATCGAGATCGCTGCACAGATTGGCCATCTCGATCGCGCCGCGGGCAGCATCGCTCCCCTTCTCGCTGATGCGCGCCTCGGCCTGTTCGTCGGTATTGGTGGTCAGCACGGCATTGATGACCGGAATGCCACAGGACAGGGCGACGGCCGAAATGCCCGAGGCAACCTCATTGCTGACCAGCTCGAAATGGTAGGTTTCGCCACGGATGACAGCACCGAGCGCGATCAGGGCGTCAAAGCCACCCGTCTCGGCAAGCTTTTGCAGCACCAGCGGAATTTCGAGAGCGCCCGGTACGGTCAGCATCAGGATGTCATCGGCATTCACGCCCAGGCGGACCAGTTCAGCCGCGCAGACATCACGCAAGCCGTCGGTGACCATGGTGTTGAAACGCGACTGGACTATGCCGATGCGCAGGCCCGAGCCATCAAGATCAGGAGAAATGGTTTCAACGTTCATGGTTTGATTCTCATAAAAAAGGTACACACTGCAAACAGCTCAAAGCGGATTGCTCACTGCGCATTGCTTATTACCAACTGCTCACTGCGGATTGCTCACTGCCGATTTTTGCTGCCCCCTGCGTACGTCAGGCTGTCTGCAGACGCTTCATTGTTCGTGACCCTCTTGATAACCGCTGACCTGAAGGTCATAGCCGGTCATCGAAGGCATTTTGCGCTCGCGCGCGAGCAGGCGCATCTTGCCCACGCCCAGATCGCGCAGAATCTGCGCACCCAGACCGTAATTGCGCAAATCCATCTTCTTTTGTACCTTGGCCAGCGCGCCACGGGCGTCAACATCGGCCAGCGCACTGAACTGGCCAAACAGACGATCGGCCGATTCGGCGCAGTTCATCAGCACTAGCACGCCACGCTCGGCACGGGCGATCGCCTCCAGGGCATCGTGCACGGTCCAGGAGTGTGTGGTCGAGCCGGTATCGAGCAGATCGAGCACAGACAGCGGTTCGTGCACGCGCACCAAGGTCTCCTGATCGGGATCGATGTCGCCATACACGAGGGCCAGATGGGGCGAGCCAGTCGGTTTGTCGCGCAGGGCGATGGCGCGAAACACACCGTGGGCGGTCTGGATCTGGCGTTCGGCGACACGCTCGATCAGGCTTTCGTTGGCGCTGCGATAGTGGATCAGGTCAGCAATAGTGCCGATCTTGAGGTGGTGCTCGGCGGCAAACTCGATCAGGTCGGGCAGGCGCGCCATGCTGCCGTCGTCCTTGAGAATCTCGCAGATCACGGAAGCCGGCGTCAGGCCGGCCATGCCGGCCAGATCGCACCCGGCCTCGGTGTGGCCGGCACGTACCAGCACGCCGCCTTTTTCGGCCTTCAGCGGAAAAATGTGACCAGGCTGAACGATGTCTTCCGGCGTGGCCCTGGCCGCGACGGCCACGGCGATGGTGCGCGCCCGGTCGGCCGCTGAAATGCCGGTGGTGACACCCTCGGCAGCTTCGATCGACATGGTGAAATTGGTGCCGTGTTTGGTGCCGTTGCTCGATACCATCAGCGGCAGGCGCAATTGCGCGCAGCGTTCTTCGGTCAGGGTCAGGCAGATCAGGCCGCGACCGTAGCGGGCCATGAAATTGATCGTTTCTGCCGACACGAAATCAGCCGCCAGCACCAGATCGCCCTCGTTCTCACGATCCTCTTCATCGACCAGGATCACCATACGGCCGGCTTTGAGCTCGGAGATAATTTCTGGAACGGAAGATATGGACATGGCAGGTGCGCGAACGCAAAAAGGCTGAAAAATCAACAGGGAAGCTGATTTTAACAGGGTCCGGCCGGTCTGGCGCCGCAAAACGGTATTTCAGCTCGGGGGCAGGTCCTTGCCGAGCTGGTCCTTCAGACCGGCCAGTTGCGTGCGCGCGCCCTGGGCGAGCATGCCAATGTCCGAGCCGCCCAGCAGGAAGCGTGCGCCCAGACGGGCGTAGCGGGCCACGGCGGCAGCGTCGCGCATGCCCCCCAGCCCGAGCCACTTGTTGTGCGTCTTGCACGCAGCGGCCACCGTTTCAATGGCGCTTTGCACCGCCGGATCACCCGTGTTGGGTGCACCGATGGCAAAACTCAGGTCGCTGGCACCGACAAACAGCACGTCCACCCCAGGCACGGCGGCAATCGCAGCAGCCTGCTCGACGCCTTTGGCGGATTCGATCATCACCACCGTCAACTGGCTGGCATTGAGCGTGCGCGCCAGATCGTGCGCACTCATCGTCTCGTAATGAAAGAACGGCACCATACTCGAAATGCCGCGCTTGCCGAAGGGTGCGTATTTGACGTGGCGCACCAGCTCGGTCGCCTGTTCGGCGCTTTCCACATTGGGCATGACCACCCCCATCGCACCATTATCGAGGGCACGTGTCGCCAGACTGTATTGGCCGTGCGGCACGCGCACCATGGTGCCAATGTTGGCATCGAGCGCGGCAATGCAGAACTGATTGACCGTCTCAAGCGACATGGGCGAATGTTCGAGATCGAGAAACAGCCATTGATAGCCGGCATGGGCCATCAGGCGGACGACTTCGATGGATCGCACGAAACGCACGTTCACGCCCCAGGCAATGCGGTCGGACTCGAGGTGTTCACGAACGATGTTGCGCACCGATGCGGTTTCCATGAAAGGCTGTCTCCGGAGAAGTTGTTATGGCGGCCATGATAAACCGAAGGCCAGCCTGCTCAAAACACACCGCATTGCGACGATGCGCCGGCTGCGCCGCACATCAGGCGCCAATTGCCTCGCCGGCACACTTGTTATATTGTCAGCCTTGCTTCGCTTAGGGTCACACGGCAGTCAACCAAGAAAAAACCCGAACATGAAAGGGGTGCCATCCATGAATCTGTCCCTCCACGCGACGCCCACACGTCGCCATCTGCTGGCGGTGCTGGGCTGCCTGATTGCTGCGGCCAGCCTGGCCCACCTGCCCGCTCTCGGCCAGACCACGGGCAACCGCCCGATCCGCATGATCGTGCCCTTCGCCGCCGGCAGCAACACCGATGCCGTGGCGCGCCTGATCGCGCCGGGTCTCGGTGAGCGCCTCGGCGCAACGATCATTATTGACAACCGCGCCGGCGCCAATGGCGTGATCGGCGCCGACGCGGTCGCCAAAGCCGCACCCGACGGCCTGACCTTTCTGGTCGGTGGCGCCAGCATCAACGTGGTCAATCCGGCGCTCTACAAAACCCTGCCCTACGACCCGCTGCGCGACCTCGTGCCGGTGGCCCGCATCGGCCTGGCACCGCTCATGCTGGTGGTGCATCCGAGCCTGCCCTTCAGCAATGTCGCCGGCCTGATCGACTACGCCAAAAAGAATCCTGGCAAGATCGCCTATGGCACGCCGAGCAGCATCACCATGGTGACCATGGAAACGCTCAAGCGTGAGGCCGGCATCGACATGCTGTCCGTGCCCTACAAATCGAGCCCGCAGGCCATCACCGACCTGATCGCCAACCAGATCCAGATCATCGCCTCGGATTTCGCCACTGCCATCCAGCACGTCAAGGCAGGAAAGATGCGCGTGATTGCCGTCACCATGGCCAAACGTTCGTCGCTGTTACCCGACGTGCCGACGGTTGATGACGTGCTCAAGGGTTTTGACATCACCGCCTGGACCGCTGTGTTCGCCCCGCGCGGCACCGCGCCCGAGACCGTTGCCCGGATGGCCACGGCCATCGAAGCCGTGCTGGCCACGCGTGATGTGCAAGACAAACTGGCCAACATCGGTTTTGACATCGCGCCGCTCGGCCAGGAAGCGTTTAGCCGCTACGTACCCGCCGAAATCCAGAACTGGAGCCGACTGATCCGCCAGGCTGGCATCCAGCCCGAATAATCGGACGCAGCGCCCCGACACGACACCGCAATCGCCCGCCACCCTACCCTCAGGAAGCAAACGTTTCATGGCCAGACCCGCAAGTAAAACCGTCCCCGCGCTGCTCGATGAAATGGCGCAGCGTTTCGGTGATCGTCCCTTCATCGTCGATGGTGAGCGGCGCGTCAGCTACGCCGAATTCCGCAATCAGGCGCGGCGCATGGCCAAAAGCCTGCATGCGCTGGGCGTGCGCAAGGGCGACCGCGTGGCGCTGCTGATGGGCAATCAGCTCGAATGGCTGCAGGCCGATTTTGCCGCTGCCATGCTGGGCGCCATTCTGGTGGCCGCCAATACCTGGTGGCGGCGCAGCGAAATCAAATACGCGCTCAACCTCTCGGGCAGCAAGCTGCTCATCATGAGCGACCGCTTCGGCAACAACAACTACACCGCCGAACTGGCCGCGCTGGGCGATCTGACCACCGAACTGCCGGCGCTCGAAAAAATCATCTGCCTGGGCGAAGACGCGCCGCCCGGAGCGCTCAGCTTCGAGGCCTTCTGCGCCGGCGGCGCCGACATCGACGATGCCGTCATCGACGCCGCCGCCAGCGCCGTGGTGCCGGCCGACGTGGCGCTGATCCTGTTTACCTCGGGCTCGACCGGCAAGGCCAAGGCGGCCATGCTGGCGCACGGCGGGCTGGTCGGCAATCCCTATGGCATTGGCGAGCGCATGCACATCACCGAACACGACCGCCTGCTGCTGGTGTTGTCGCTGTTCTGGAGCGCCTCGTCGTGCAATGCCTTGTTCAACGTAATGACCCACGGCGCCTGTCTGGTGCTGGCGCGCAAGTTTGATACCAGCGACATCCTGCGCCTGATCCAGGACGAACGTTGCACGGTGTTTTATACCCTGCCCAATATTGTGCACGCAGTGCATCAGCATCCGGGCCGAGAACAGTACGACCTCTCCAGCCTGCGCACCGGCATCTGCCGCTCCGAGGTCATCGACCTGCTGGTAGAAATGGGCGCCAAGGAATATTGCACCACCTACGGTCTGACCGAAGGCTATGGCCACAGCTGCATGACCGACGGACACTGGCCGCTCGAACAGCGCCGCCAGAGCGCCGGCTTTCCGCTGCCCGACACCGAGGTGCAGATCATCGACCCGGCGACGCGCACGCCGCTGCCGACCGGTCAGGTGGGCGAGGTACGGATCCGCGGTTATGTGACCGCCGGCTATTACAACGACCCTGAACGCACGCGCGAAGCCATCGACGAAGATGGCTGGCTCTATACCGGTGACCTCGGCATCTTTGAGGAGCACGGTTTTCGTTTCCAGGGCCGCATCAAGGAAATGCTCAAGACCGGCGGCATCAATGTCACGCCGGCCGAGGTGGAAGAACTGCTTTATTCGCACCCGGGCGTGCTGCAGGCCGTGGTGGTCGGCGTGCCTGACCCGGTGCGCGATGAAATCGTCGCCGCCATGGTTGTGCCGCGGCCCGGCCACACACTGAGCATCGACGCCCTCACCCAGTTTTGCCGCACGTCGGCCGCAGCCTACAAGGTGCCGCGTTTCATCGACATCACCAGCGCCGAACGAGTGCCCCTGACCGACACCGGCAAGGTCAGCAAACGCGACGTGCAAGCCATCCTGACTGAAAAATATCGCAAGGTGAACGCCTCATGAGTACATCGCGCAGCAAAACCGCCATCGTTGCCGCCTACGCCACGGTACAGGGCGAACATCCGGGCAAGAACGCCTGGGATCTGGGCGTGGAAGCCTTCAAGGGTGCACTCGCGCAAAGCGGCATCGAGCGCGACCAGATCGATGGCCTGGTGACGCAGATCTCCATGGACGGCTCGAACCAGATGGAGCCGACGCGCTTTGGCCAGATCGTCGGGCTCAATCCGCGCGCCAGCGGTTCACTCAAATACGGCACGGCAATTTTTTCACTGGCGCACGCCGCCGCGCAGATCACCGCCGGTCAGGCGCGCCTGGTGTGCTGCATCTACGCCACCAACCAGCGTACTGGCGGGTACAAGTTTGGCGAGCCGTCGGACCCGTATGCCGGGCCGTATGGATTCCTGAATCCGGCCGGCGGCGCCGCGCTGGGGTTTCAGCGCTATCTGCACAAATACGGACGCCTGGCCGACCGCGACAAACTCGGCGCCTTTGCGCTGGCCTCGCGCAAACATGCGCAGCTCAATCCGATTGCTTTCCGGCGCGAACCCATGACCTGGGAAGATTATCTGAACGATCGCTGGATCGTCTGGCCGCTGCGCCGCTCGGACATCTGCCTGATCACCGACGGCGCCGTGTGCATTTTGATTGCCGAGGCCGACTACGCCGAACAGCTGGTGCAAAAGCCGGTGTACGTGCGCGGCTTCGCCCGCCAGGACGCGCTGCGTCTGCTGCAGAATGAAGACCACCTGCTCATGCCGCACATGCAGGATACCGCCCGGCAGCTGCACGACAAGACCGGCTTTGTTGCCGCCGACATGGACGCGCTCTACATCCAGGATGCGCAGGCCTCGGTCGTGCCGTCGACGCTGGAGAACTACGGCTTCTGCGCCGAAGGCGAAGGGCTCGATTACATTCAGGACGGCCGCATCGAAATCGGCGGCGAGATGCCGATCAACAGCAACGGCGGGCAGATGTCTGAGGGTTACATGGTCGGCTGGCTGCACCACCACGAGTTGTTTCACCAGTTGCGCGGCGAATGCGGCCCGCGCCAGATCCCCGACTGCAACGTCGCGCAGTTTTGCGCGACCGGTGGCTTTCGCGAATTCACCGCCTCGGCGATCTACTCGAACAGCAAGGACTGAATCCCATGGCCACTTCCCTTCCGCGCAACGACAAATACAACGAACCCTACTGGGCCGGGCTGCGCGCCGGCAAGCTGCACATGCCGCGCTGCCGCGCCTGCGGCAGTTATCAATACCCGATGGGCCCCTGCTGCTCAAACTGTCTGGGCGAAGAATTCGACTGGACCGAACTGAGCGGCCGCGGCACCGTCTACTCCTACGTGATCTACCACCACGCCTTCAACGCCGCCTACAAAGGCAAGCTGCCCTACAACTGCGCCGAGGTGACCCTCGATGAAGGCGTCAAGGTGCTCACCAACATCGTCGGCATCGCCAACGAAGAGATCCGCAACGACATGCGTGTCGTGGCACAGTTTGACAAAATCGACGACGAACTGACCCTGCTGCGTTTTACTCCCGAACAGAAAGAAACCAACTCATGACCACCATGCGCGCCGCTGTCATGTACGAACAGGGCCCGGCCTCTGTGCTGAAGATTGAAACCATCCCCATCCCCGACATCGCGCCGCACGAAGTGCTGCTGCGCATCAAGAGTTCGGGCGTGTCCTACCACGACGTGGTCGAACGCAATGGCACCTACCGCTTCAATGTGCATTTCCCGATGATCATCGGTTATGAACTGTCGGGCATCGTCGAACGCGTCGGCGGCGCCGTGCAGACTCTGGCCGAGGGCGACCGCGTCTGCTGCAAACCCTTTCACAGCTGTGGCATGTGCCGCCTGTGCCGCAACGGCCACGAAACCGCCTGCGAAAAACGCCAGCCGGTGCGCGGCGGTTATGCCGAGTTCACCGCCATCGCCGAAGAAACGCTGGTCAAGATTCCCGACAATGTCTCATTCGACCATGCCTGCATGATGGGCGCGGCCACCGGCGTGGCCCTCAACGCCGTGCGCGACACAGCCCACGTCACCCTGGGTGACACGGTGCTCGTCACCGGTGCCAGCGGCGGCCTCGGCCTGCCCTCGATCGAACTGGCGCGCGCCGCCGGCGCCACGGTGATTGCCGTGAGCCGCTCGGAACACAAACGTCAGGCCCTGCTCAACATCGGTGCCGACCACGTCGTGATCGCCGGCGACGGTGAGGATTTCTCAAAAGAAGTGAAGGCACTCACCGATGGCCAGGGCGTGAGTGTGGTGATCGACAACGTCGGCAGCCGCGTGTTCACGCCGAGCTTTCGCAGCATGGCCATTGCCGGACGGTATGCCTTTGTCGGCCAGCTGTTCCGCGAAAACATTTCCATCAACCCGGCACTGATTTTTTTCAAACGCGCACAACTGCTCGGCGTGGGCAGCGTGCGCCGCGACCAGCTGGAAGACGCCGTCAAGCTGGTGGCCGCCGGCAAGGTGCACCCACAGGTGGCGGCGGTGTTGCCGCTGGAAGACGTGGCGCGCGCGCATGAGATGGTGGAGGCGGGCGATCAGATTGGACGGGTGGTGTTGCATCCTTGAAGCGCAGCGGGCCGGTCTCGTCGTCAGGCGTTCAAGACAATATTTTGATGACGGGATAGCCAGAGGGCCTCAAGCGGAACGCGCTCGGACCTCTGCGGTACACGGGGCCGTCCCCACTGAACAAGGTCTGGGCTCGGGAAATGGGATCTGACCAGAAAAATGCCATCGCCACTACCCTGTCCTGGTTAAGACGTGAGTGGCGAGGGATCAGTGATCGATGGGCGCACGAACACATGCGGTAACGGCAGGCGGGCGCCGGGTGGTTCCGCTACAGTCACAACGACGTCAAGCAAGCCTTGCGCGTTCATGATGACCGCATAACGCAAGCCGTCTTTAACGGTCCCTCGCAACGCAGTCGCTTCCAGGCGGCTTCGAGCGTACTGGCGGCAGGCCGCGAACGCAGCTGACAGGTCGCGCGCGGCCATCAGGCGTTTGCTCCAGCCGACCAGGTCCACCGCGGAACCTGCCAGCGCAAACAGGTTCAGGGTAAGGCCAACAGCGGCCCCTGTGCGCGCGCCCGACGTCTTGTCTTCGAGCCCCTCCAGAGATGCCACGATGGACGCGGCGAGTGCGGCGCAACTGAGCGCACCGCTGAAATTGAGCAGCCAAAGGCGGCATTGAAAGTGATCGCTTCGCGTGTCGATAAAGCGTGCAAACCTGACGTTGACACCATGAATGAACACAGGCACAACATGCGCCGCGGCATTGATGGCCGAGGCCTGCGAAAGATCGGTACAGGTCGAAACAATCTCTCCGATCCAGTTCAGCAGGCCACTGGCGAAAGGAGCATCCTGCAAAAAGCGCGGCTGATCAACGAAGCGCTGGTTGACTCGCACGCTGGCTGCCCTCACCCGCTCAGCCAGGCGCATCCGTCGCGCATCATGGTCGGCCAGATCGGGGGCATTGATTGCGGCCCGGGCCAGGTGGACGGCGTCGTGCCGGGCCAAGGTACTGCCGACAAGCGCTTGCGAGTGCTGCACGATTGCAGCGCGCTGCGTGTGGGGCAGGTCGGCGACGCGCAGGTTCAGGTGCACGCGCAGCATGCCGCCCGGGGCATCAGCCAGGCGGAAGCCGGCAAGCTGCCCGATCAACTCCGGGGTGGCCCCTCGGCTTGACTCCACAATATCCTGCGTGCTCAAAAATGAAACGACCACCTTGGCAAGGACCTCTGGAAAAAAGTCCGGGAACAGGGATGGCTTCTCGCTTCGCGGTGTCACGTCCGTCTTGCGATCGGTGCCGATCCAGACACGCACCTCCTTGGGTTCGGCCTCGCACGCATCTTCGTGGCCGGACAGGACGGCGTTTGATGGGCGCAGCGACACACCGGATGGCGGCCAGAACATCGCCGCCCGAAGTCCGCCGGC
This sequence comes from Burkholderiales bacterium, assembly GCA_947475815.1. Lineage (GTDB taxonomy): Bacteria > Pseudomonadota > Gammaproteobacteria > Burkholderiales > Burkholderiaceae_D > CANJOT01. The sequence goes on from CANJOT010000008.1 coordinate 14,268, forward strand.
GATGCGCGCAAGCGTAGCGGCAACACGACTCGATGCCGGCAATACAGGCAGTACAACGACAGGCATTACAACAGGTAGGACCGGACTTGGACCGTGTTTGGTATCGAGGGTAGGTCCATCCCGGTCGAAACTGAAACTGTTACGGGAGGTTTGGTGGACAGGGGGAAAGCTCATGGTCAGCGTCCATGGTGTAAATGTGCAGGGAGTGCGTCAGTCACGCCAAAAGACCGCCAGTTCCAACTTGCTTAAGCTTGCGCTGTAAAAACAGAAGATCGGTTCCAACGGGCAATTTCTCAACCGCTAGTCTTCGCCGGCGGCCACGGGAGAGAACAGCGAGTCCTTTTATTTGTGAGGAATCGCTTGTGTTACACAGCGGGAGGGCAAGTTCCGCATTTGGCATTTGTCCAGAGTCCTTTAAACACGCGATGTTGGTGAACTACTGCATCGCGGGTAGGCCTGGATCCGTGACCGGCTTCGATCAAGCCTGATCAGGGTCCTCAATCTCTTCAAGCGTGGCGCCTGCCGGTGGCGGAACCGTCGGAATATCCAGCACAACCCGCGGCGGAAAGACCAGGCCCGTCGCCAACGCGCGCACGACCACATTGAAATGGTCATCCGGGGTCATGCGCACTGCATAACGCAGGCCCTCATGAACGGTCTCGGACAAACTGGACGATCCAGCCTGCGCGGCTGCAAGTTCCATCTCACAAGCACGCCTGGCTGCCTGCGACTCCACCAGAGCACGGCGGTGTTCCACCAACTTGCTCAAGCGCACCAGGTGGGACACGGCACCGAGAAACGCCATCGCATTAAACAGGGTCGTCCACGCATTGGCATCCGCCCTGGCGCCGTCGCCAGCGTTTTCCGCGATCAAGGCCAGCGTGGCAGCACTGCGCGCCAGAAATTCGCCCACGGTGAGAAGTGCAGTCACCAGAACGGGAAATCGAAAGTGATGGCGAGCATCGCAGACGACACTAATCATCGGCGCAACACACACATTGACGGCACTCAGGGTGGTTGCACAGGCAAGGGCAGTAAAAATAAATTCCCCCTCCTCTTTGGGGAACGTCAGTATCGCAACACTGCTGGCCCCAAAGGCAAGGATACCGTTGAACAAAAGTGAATGCGGCACCTTCTGGAAGAAATTTCGCAGCACGATTTCGGCCGCGTGCACCGCCTCCGCACGGTCCTTCCAGCAGGCATTCATGCGTATCCGTTCATGCCCGGACAGGCGTGCCTGCGTCAGGCGGGCGGCATCCTGCAGGCCAAACACACCGGCGAGCTGTTGTTGAGCTTGCCGCAGGATTAGATCCACCGAACCGGGCGGCAGGCCAACCCAATCGAGGTACAGCGCTGCCTTGAGGCCAGCCGGGACACTGAAATTCAAGCCAGCCAGAGCCCGGATCGCACGCCAGTCTGGCTTCGTATCTGGCAGAACAAGATCCCCCGGGCAAAGGTAGGAGAAAATGAGTCGGGCGATCACCTGTGGAACAAATTCAGGAAACACACTCAACCTGGCCGGCTCAAGAACAACGCTCCCCTTGCAATCGAAGTCACCCCGACCATTGCCCTGGATACTCGTCTGCGCTTCAGGCTCACGCGCATCTTCGTGTCTGGAAAAGGCCGACCCGGTGTGCGGGCGCACCGCCAATTCAGGCGGCCCGAACGCGGCGTTGCTCAGGCCTTTGGCGATGTGGCCCAGCCTTGATGCCACAACACTGAAACGGGATAGTGTTCCGAAGGTGACGGCAGGGGCTGGCCCACACACGCGCCTGGTATCGCTGGTCAAAGATTTCCAGGCGGGCGGTGATGGGCCGCGTGGGCCGGGGCCTGAGGGGGGAAATGCCATGACTATCTACCTCGATGGAAAATGGAGGTCCGAGTCAGCGCGGTCCCATGCCCGCTCTCAACAGCACTTATCGTGCCTTCAGCTGGCCGGACAGGGAATCAGCTGCAATAGCGGATCGCTAAAGAGCGCTGAAAGGTGCTGCCGGCTTCGTCAGAGAATCGTGCACCGGTCCCATCTCTGCGCTTCAATGGGATACTCCACTACAGCAGGGTCTGCCACCGGCGCCGCACCAGCAGGTGCCGGGGCAAGATCGACGACGTCGACCTCCAGTTGGCCCGAGGCAGATTGCCTGACCTCGTACCGCGCACCGTCACGTCAATCTCTTCGCTTGCCATCAGCGGGCGCGGATGCGACGCGTCCAATTGCCGCCGCGCCGTTTGTGCGCGGTCCAGCTCGCGCATGGCATGCAAGCGCCGTTGGTAGATGACCAGATCGGCGGTGGCCGCAACAAGGGCAAGAACATTCCACCAGGTCGCCGGGGAATCGCTGCCGCCGCTGTCGGCAGACCTTTCGTAGGTGGCCAGCGGGATCACCGCTGCCGCAATGCGCAGCGCCAGATTCATGCCGGCGAAGCGTGATTGTGATTGCGCCGTTTGCGGCCTACGGGGATCGTTGTGCCTTTGCTCCAACAGGGCAAGCCCGGGAAGTGCGGCGCTGAATGTTCCAATCAAGCCAGAAAGGACACCCAGATCACGATTCATCTTGCCGCTGGCCAGATCACCAAGGTATGAGATGACGTCGGCGCAATAACTCACGACGGCGGATGTGCGTAAGGGCCACTTCCGAAAAAGCCGGTCAAGCTGACCGTTGATGATGGTGATGTCGCCATCGAGGCGATGACGCTCAGCGGCGACCGGGCTCCATTGACGGTCGGTCCGAACCTGAGCCTCCAGGCTTGTGTCTCGCAACGCATGTCTGACCGCGGTCCAGGCATTATTCACGTGTTTGTCATCAACCGGGGCGGCTTCGCCAGAAACATCAGCCGAGTAGAAATCTGGCGACTGCTCGATGCCCTTTTTCGAAAACTGCTGCAGCACATCGTCCGGCGCCTCGCGCAGCATGGCGAGAATTTCATTGCGGCCCACATACGTCCAGACAATGTCCGCCAGTTCCGGAAGAATATGATGATCCAGCGTGCGAAGCGCCGGACTGGCCAGGTTCAGCCGTACCGCGGATACCTGTGTTGAGCAAGCCTGCATGCTATCGAATCCCACTGCCGCAAGTTCTTGCATGCCCGCAACCGTGACCGGCGTCTCTTTGTTCGCGTGATCGATCAGAATGCGCACCTCAGTGTGATCGCCAGTTGCCGCTTCACAAGCCGCTTCACAAGTCTCTTCGCGCTCGCCCGGAAGGCGGCGTGGAACCCGCGGCGCAGGCGCAAAAAGAGCGCTGCTCAAACTTCGCGCGAGGTCCGCAAATCGGCCTGCGACATCAAAAAAACCTGATGATGTCGGGTCACTGGGGAGGGCGACCCTGCCGACAGGCAGGTATTTTCTCTCGAAGTCAAGACTGGTCGAATCCGAACGGCCGGCGACGGGTAGAAAAGGGCCGGGCGGACGCGACGATGAAGGCGGGAAAGACATGGTGGGTTTTCATTGTTTGAGAATGTGCCATGTAAGTCGCGCTGGCCCCGGATCAGTTCCTGCGCACTTCATATCAGTGACGCGTGAACAGCGTTGTCCTCGATGAACCAGCCGCTTCCTGAGGCACTTGTCGCCTGTGAGGAATACGCTCAGCTGATGCTCTGACTGCTTTCCAGCAGACGCGCCAGATTGACCAGAGCGGGTCCGACTTCTTCGCGCATCCGTTTGGGGGAGAGCGTACTGCTGGGTGCCCCGCAATTGAGCGCGCAGTAGACCTTGCCGTGACGGTCAATAACGGGCACCGCGACGGTGGTGTAATCAGGATGAAAGATCGCTTCATTGATGATGAAACCGTCCCGGCGGTAGCCAGCCAGCGCGGCTTTGAAGGCCTTGCGGCTCGATGGCCAATCCTGCTGTGGACTGTGCTCGATCGCGGCGATCAGCTGCGCGCGCTCGGCATCCGGCAAGCCGGCAAGCCAGGCCCAGCCCAGGCCAGAGTTGGCGATCTGCAGCACCGAACCGCGCTTCAGATTCATGAGCAACTGGCTTGGCCCCTCGCAGCGCTCGGCAATCACCATGTCCAGGCCCTGACACATGGCAATATTGCAGGCACCGCGATAGCGCACGGCAATCTCTTGCAGGTGCGGGCGCGCCAGCGCGATGGTGTCGAGTCCGGCGAGCGCGCTGTGCCCGAGGCGCAGTACGGACAGTCCGGGTCGCATTTTCTCGCCACTGGTGCGGATCAGCATGCCCAGCTCAAGCATGGTGTAACACAGGCGCCAGACCGTGGGCTGCGGCAGGCCGGTCAGGCGCGCCAGTTCTGATCCGGTCAGCTCGGGCGAACTGGCAGAAAAGCAGGACAGAATCTGCAGGCCACGCGCCAGTGCAATGACAAACTGGCGATCATTGGCCGGGGCTTCCCCAAGGGACGTTTTCGCGTTGCGCATAATGGCACTCCTGTTGCGCCAGAACCTGACGTTCTCTATAATTTCCGTTGCGAGTAGTTTATTTGCTTAGCGAATAAGAAGCAATGAAGACACTGCGAGCACCGCGCGCAGCAGGCATAGCGCAAAAGACAGCGACGACGACAATGGGGGAGAAGGAGTGAAGGTTTTCAGCGAGGGTGCAAACAGGGGTCCCGACCCAACCGATGACAAGACCGGGAACAGCCGCGCCCCTGCCAGCAATGCGCGCGCCCTGCCCACCCTCGATGCGCTCTTTGAACCCCGCTCGGTCGCCATCATCGGCGCTTCCGCCGACCCAACCCGCGTCAGCGGCCGGCCGGTACAGATGTTAAAAGACGCCGGTTATGCCGGCCAGATCTATCCGGTCAATGCCAGCCGCGACGTGGTGCAGGGCCTCAAGGCCTACCGCTCGCTCGGCGACATCAATGCCCCGATCGACCTGGCCCTGATCTCGGTGCCGGCCGCCGCTGTGGAGCAATCCCTGCATGAATGTTGCCGCGCCGGCGTGGGCGCGGCCATCATCTTCGGTTCCGGTTTTGCCGAGGTGAGTGAGGCTGGCCGCAGCGCTCAGGAACATCTGGCGCGTATCGCGCGCGCCGGCGGCGTGCGCCTGCTCGGCCCCAACTGCATGGGCATGTTCAACGTGGCCTCGCGCGCCTATGTGACCTTCTCGACCGTGTTCGCCTCAAACTGGCCCGAGCCCGGCAATGTTGGTCTGGTGAGCCAGAGCGGCGCCTTCGCAGCCTTCTGTTTTGCGCGTGCGCGGCTTGAGGGCTTGCGCCTGAGTTACGGCGTGTCGACCGGCAACGAAGCCGACATCGATTTTGCCGACTGCCTCGAATGGCTGGCGCGCAATGAACGCACGCGTGTCGTCATCGGTTTCATGGAAGGCTTTCGCGACGGTGCCAAACTGTGTAGGGCGTTTGAAGTGGCACGCGCACACGGCAAACCGGTCGTGATCCTGAAGGTGGGGCGTTCGCCGCTGGGCATCGAAACCGCTAAATCCCATACCGCCCAATTGTCGGGCGAAGACCAGGTCTACGACGCTGTGTTCGCGCGTTATGGCGTGCATCGCGCCCAGACGCTCGATGAATTGTTCGATGTCGCCCGTCTGGCCGCCTCGGGCGCCATGCCGGCGGGAAAACGCCTGGGCATCGTCACGGTGTCGGGCGGCGCTGGTGTGCTCATGAGCGACTCCTGCTGGCGGCACGACGTCGACGTGCCGTCGCTGCCGGACACGGCCATCGCGCGTCTGCGCACACGCATCCCGTTCGCCACGGTGCACAACCCGATTGACACGACCGGCATCGTGCTCGATGACCGTACCCTGCTGCCCGACCTGCTCGCCACCCTGTCGGGCGAAGGCGGCGTCGACGCCGTGGCCGGCTTTTATGCCGGCATGGGTGTGTCCGACGCGGCGCCGCTAATGGTGTCCTCGCTCACCGCCGCCGCGGCCGCCTACCCGAAAGTCAGACAGATCGCCTGCACGCTGGCCACGCCGGAAGTGCGCGAGACCCTGTGGGCCGCCGGCATCCCGGTGTTCGATGATCCGGAACGCGCGGTCAGCGCGTTTGCGGCGCTGGCCCGTATCGGCCGCCATCATGCGCAAGCGTCCATTGAGGCCCGGCCCGCACCCGTGCCACTGGCCCTACCCGTCGGTACCCACAACGAATACACCGCCAAAGCCCTGCTGCGCGAACTGGGCATCCACACGCCGCAAGAACACGTAGCGCAAACGCCGCAGGAGGCCGCGCGCGCGGCCGAAGCCATTGGATACCCGGTGGTCGTCAAGGTGCTCTCGCACGCCCTGCCGCACAAGACCGAGGCCGGCGCGGTCGCCCTGCCCTTGCACACGTCCGCCGAGGTCATCGCCGCCTGCGAACGCATGCTGCCACCCAACAATCCGGCCCTCGCCGGCGTGCCCGTCGAAGGGCTGCTGGTGGCCCGGCTGGTACGCGGCACCGAACTCATTGTCGGCCTGCATCGTGATCCGGTGTTCGGCGCCATCATCATGGTCGGTTTGGGCGGCATTCACGCCGAGCTGCTGCAGGATCGCGCGCTGGCGCTGGCGCCGGTTGGACCGCAAGAGGCTCTGGCGATGATCAAGACCCTGAAGGCCTATGCCGTGCTGGCCGGCGCACGCGGTCAGGTGCACGCCGACCTGACGGCCGCTGCGGATGTGGTATCCCGCCTGTCCGCTGCCCTGTTACCGGATGGACTGAGCGGTATCGAAATCAATCCCCTGATGGTCGGTGCCGCCGGCGATGGTGCCTGCGCCGTCGATGCGCTGGTGCGCTGAACATTCTTGCGAAAAAGAGCCACGACATGGAACTGGTCTTAAGCCCCGCAGACCGCGCCTTCCGGGACGAGCTCCGGGCCTTCATCGCGCGCGCCCGTCCTGCCTGGCTGGCCGACAAGGCCGAACGTGGCATTCCCTTTAACCACGAGGATGAAAAATTCTGGCAAAAGCAGCTCGAAGCCGGCGGCTATGGCGCACCGGCCTGGCCACTGGAATACGGCGGCACGGCCTGGAGCCCGCTGCGTTGCCTGCTGCTCGCCGAAGAACTGGCGCTGCACCAATGTCCGCGGCAACTGCCCTACGGCCTGGGCATGGTGGGGCCCATCCTCATGGCGTACGGCAGCGCGCAACAGAAAGCGTATTTCCTGCCGCGCATCCGGCACGGCGAGGACTGGTGGTGTCAGGGGTATTCGGAACGTGATGCCGGTTCCGACCTGGCCGCCCTGCGAACCAAAGCCGTGCGCGACGGTGATCAGTATGTCGTCAACGGCCACAAGATCTGGACCAGCACGGCCCACCAAGCCAACTGGATGTTCACGCTGGTGCGCACCAGTGACAGCGGCAAACCCCAACAGGGCATCTCGTTCCTGCTCATTCCGATAGACAGCCCCGGCCTGACGGTGCGGCCGCTGCTGGCTATCGACGGCAACCGGCGCTTCAACGAAGTGTTTCTCGACGATGTGCGCGTGCCGGTCGAAAACCTGGTGGGCGAGGAAGGCCAGGGCTGGACCTACGCCAATGCGCTGCTGCAAAACGAGCGGCTCATGATTGCCGATATCTCGCGCAACAAAAAACGTCTCGCACGCCTGCGCAAACTGCTCGCGACGCCGCGCTACGACGGCAGCAAAGCATCCAGTGACATCGGCCTGATGCGCCGCGTCGCCGAGGCCGAAGTGGATTTGAAGATCCTCGAATACACCACCCTGCGTTTCATGTCCGAGGTGGAAGCCGGCCGCAAGCCCGGCGCCGAGGTGTCGCTACTGAAGATCCGCGGCTCGGAAATCGGTCAGGCGCTGCTGGCGCTGTCGCTCGAGGTCGCCGGCACCGCCGCCCTGCCCTTCGCCCCCACCGATCAGGGCGCGAACGCCTACCCGGAGGAATACGACGGCCTGCTCGGGCTGGTCGAAGAACATTTTTTCTACCGCGCCGCGAGCATTTACGGTGGCAGCACCGAGGTGTTGAAAAATGTCATGGCGCGTCGCCTGCTGGGAGTCCGCGCATGAGCGCCGCCCAGTCAGCCCTCATCACGCTCCCCGAGCAGGTACAACTGGCCGACACGGTGGCGCGCTTCGTGCGCGAACGTTATGCGCATCGCGACTGGCGCACCATTGTCGACAGCCCGGCCGGCATGTGCACCACACGCTGGCAGGCCATGGCTGATCTTGGCTGGCTCGGTCTGGGTTTGCCCGAGTCCTGCGGTGCTTATGGCGGTGGCCTGCAGGATGCCCTGACCGTGATCGAAGGCCTGGCCGCCGGCCTTGCGCCCGAGCCACTGGCCAGCAGCGTGCTGGTGTGTGGTGATCTGATTGCCAGCGCGATCAGCCGCAGCCCGACCGGCGCCACCCGCACCCGGCTCGAGAACCTGATTGAGCGCATCGTCGCCGGCCAGTGTCGACTCGCTTTCGCCCATGATGAAGGCGGTAACGGGTTCACGGCCACGCAACTCGCGAGCACCGCCCACGCGGTCGAAACGGGCTGGTCTCTGGCTGGCAGCAAGCGTCTGGTCGCCGACGCGCCGCACGCCGACACCCTGATCGTCTCGGCACGCATCGCCGGTGCCGCGGGTGACGACGCCATTGCCCTGTTTCTTGTGCCCGTGGCCACGCCCGGCCTGCGCCTGCACGCGATGGCCGGCTTCGACCGGCGCCGGCTTGGTGATGTGCGCTTTGACGGGCTGCTGTTGCCGCCAGAGGCCTTGCTGGTCGCACCCGGTGAGGCCGTGGCCGCGATCCGCCGCGCCCTGGGCCGCAGCGTTTGCGCGCTGGCCGCCGAGGCCAGCGGCCTGTGCGGCTGGCTCACCCAAGCTACCCGTGAGTACCTGACCGGCCGGCGCCAGTTTGGCGTGGCGCTGGTATCGTTTCAGGTGTTGCAGCACCGCTTGGTCGAAATGCAGATCGCGCTCGAAGAACTGCGCACCGCCGCGCGCATCGCCGCGATCTCCTGTGAGGCTGGCGAGCCCGATGGTGTGCTGGTTTCGGCCGCCAAGGTCAAGGTGGCGCGCGCCGGCCGCTTCATTGGCTATCAGGCCATCCAGTTGTTTGGGGGCATGGGCATGACCGACGAGATGCCGGTGGGCGATTACGCCAAGCGACTCGAGGCCATCGCCCTGCTTGCCGGCGGGGTCGATGTGCATCTCGATCGCATCGTCGCCGCGGGCGGTGTGACCGGCTGACCGGTCCGTGCAATATGCAAGAATTGAATCAGGGAGAACGCAGCATGGATGGACGTGAAGATCTCGTTGCCGAACTGGGCAAGCTCGATCATGGCAACAAGGTCGAGCCGGCCCGCCTGCTCGGCATGATCGTCGCTCTCGCCGGCGAAGTGTTTGTGCTCAAGGCCCAGAACGAGCGGCTGCAGCGCGCCCTCAAAGCCAGCGGCGTGCTGGCCGATGGCGACCTGAACACCGCGGCCGCGGAAGACAGCATGCAAGCCTGGTTCGTCGCCGAGGAGCAGGCCTTTACCCGCGCCGTGCTCGGCCCCTTGCTGCAGGGCGACCAGACCATCAATGCCACCGCCGGCATGCTCGAGCGCTGAGGAGTGCCGTCATGAACCACAGCAAATCACGCGCCGGCATGACCCTGCCCTTCGAAGTGCAGGCCTTGCAGTGCTTTGTACGCGGACTGCGCGGCGTGTGGCGCGAGGAAGCCTACAAAGCGACAGTCGCCGCAGCGCGCACGGCCGGCGCCGACTGCACTGAAGTTCAGCTCGAACAGCGCATGCGCAGCCAGCCCGGCTATGAGCTGTATGCCTGGCTCGAGCGTTACTCACAGCAGCTCAAATATTATGGTCGCGGCGGTCTGGTGCGTTACATGGAGGCCCATGCCGACGAGGCCGAACAGATCCTTGCCACGGGCGCGCTGATCCATCCCGAACGGCTGCGACTCGATGCGGACTTCATCGAGCCCGATTATGTGCGTGATGTCGATACCCACCAGCACGCCGGTGGCCTGTTTGGCGGCGCGGCCGCAGCGCTGGCCTACGAAGCCTCCACCACCGGCTTTTCGTTTTCACTGTTTGATGCCTTCTCGCCGATGCGGGTGTATGGCGACCAAGCGCGCCGCCTGCTGGGCGATGCGGCCGACAGTGCGGTCGTCGTGGTCGATCTTGGCTGCACCATCGGTGGCTCAAGCCGTGCCCTCAAGAGCGCCCTGCCGGCAGCGCGCGTGATCGGTGTGGACGTCTGTGGACCGGTGCTGGCGCTGGCCCATTTGCGCGCTGTCGAAGCGGCTCAGGAGATTGAATTTCGCCAGCGCAGCGCCGACGACCTGGATCTGGCCGACGGCAGCGTCGATCTGGTGGCCTCGCACTGGATGTTTCACGAGATGCCACCCGCTGCCATCCGCCGCACCCTGCGCGAGGCACGACGCGTGCTGCGTCCCGGCGGCGCACTCCTCGTCTACGACATGTACCTGTGCCCGGGCGGCACGATCGGCCGCTGGCTGCACGCCGGGTACGCCGCGCGCAACAACGAACCATTCGCCTATGGTTTTGCCGCCATGGACATGGCCGCAGAACTGGCTGCCGCCGGCTTTGAAAACACCACATCACACATCGCCCATCCGCAGCCGGACGAACACGTGCTGGCGGGCGAACTGCCCGCGGCACGCACGCATTACATCACCATGATCACGGCCCGTTCAAAAATTTGAGCAGACCGTTTTGCAAACCAATCCCCCACATCGGGGCACGCCCATGAACAGGCACGCGAACAAGGAGACGCAGATGAGCACTGATTCGAACACCAGGCACCGGTCACACCAGGGCGCGTCAGCTTGGCGCGCTTTGAGTACCGGCGCGCTGCTGCTGGCCAGCCTGATCCTGCCCGGCACGCTTGCGCAGGCCCAGTCTTTCCCGAACAAAACCATCCGTCTGGTCGTACCCTACCCGCCAGGAGGACCCGCCGATGTGGTCGGGCGGCCACTGGTGGAATTCCTCGCGCGCGAACTCGGCCAGCCTGCCATCATTTTCAATCGCGACGGTGCCGACACCATCCTCGGCGCCGAGCTGGCCGCCAAGGCACCACCCGATGGACACACGTTGGTCCTGCTGGGCGATTCCGGTGCGATCAATACGGCGAGCGGCCGCAAGCTGCCCTACGACCTCGAACGCGACCTGATTCCAATCACCACCGTATACACCGGGCCGCAGGTCATCATGGTGGCCGCCAACAGTCGCTTCAAAAATCTGCAGGAGATGGTGCAGTACGGCCGCGCCAACCCCGGCAAGCTGACCTTCGCCGCATTTGGCGGGGCCAGCGCAGTGTTCTGGTCCACCGCCACCTTCCTGCAGGCCGCCGGCGTCGAGGCCCTGCACGTCCCGTATCGCGGCATGACGGTGGCACAGACCGATCTGATCGGCGGCCGCATCGACATGATCCTGGGCGGCAGTACCGCCGCCATTCCGGGCATCGTGGGCGGCAAGCTGCGCGGTCTGGCCATCATGAGCAAACAGCGCTCGCCCCTGTTGCCCGATGTACCGACCGCGATTGAGCAGGGCATTGATGCCGAAACGGCCGGCTGGTATGGCGTGTTCATGACGGCTGGCTCACCGCCTGAAGCGGTGCGCAAGGTGCACGAGGCGCTGATCCGCGCGATGGAATCGAAAGAGCTGCGTGAGATCTACACCAAGCAGGGCGGCGCGCCGCGACCCATGAGCACCGACGAGTTCCGCGCCTTCGTGCAGTCGGAGATCAAACGCATCAAGGTGCTCATGCCCCGTTACAAGGTCAGCTTCGACTGAGTTTTTTCCACCGCTTGCACACCAGGATGCTTCATCATGAAAATCTGGCACCAGAGTTTTACCGTACTGAGTGACCTGCCGGTCTACCGCGACCTGATCGAGGCGCGCATCCGCAAGGTCGTGCGCCCCGGTACCGAGGTCGTGCTGCACGGTCAGATTCCCGGCACCTTCTCATCCGACTACCCGGGCACCGACCTGCGTTACCGCGCGCTGGTCTGGCTGCACGGCCTGCAATGGCTGGCCGCCGGCATCGAGGCACAAAAACAGGGCTACGACGCGATGGTGCTGGCCAGTGTGCCCAGCCCGATGATCGGCGAGATCCGCACGCTGGTCGACATCCCGGTGGTCGGCTACGGCGACACTGCCTTCCATCTCGCCGGTATGTATGGCCGGCGTGTCGGCATGCTGTTTTTCAATCCGAAGCGCGGCGACTACTGGCCCGAGCAGATCCGCGAGTGGGGTGCCGCCGAACGTTTCGCCGGCATCTCCAAGGCCGGCGTAAGTTTTGATCAGGTGGCTGCGGCGCTGGCCGACCGTTCGAAACGCGCCGAAGTGATCGACACCATCTGCGCCACCGCCGAACGGATGATCGAAGAGAAAGGCATCGACGTCATCGTGCCCGGCGAAATGCCGATGAGCCTGCTGCTGGCCGAAGAAGGAATCTCGGCCATCGGCGGTGCGACCGTAATCGATGGCATCGGCACCTGCTTCAAGATGGCCGAGACCATGTACGACCTGAAACAGTCTTCAGGCATGGTGTCGAGCGAACGCGGCTACTACCACGACCGCCCGCCGCCCGAACGTGTGGCGCAGGTGTTGAAGTTCTATGGACTCGATCAGTTGGGCAGTCGCATCCCGGAGGGTTGAAGCCGCGACCGATCAGAGCGCTGCCGGCGCGGGCGCAAGCGCGCGGCCACGCAGCAGCACGAGTTCAATGTTGCGCAGTGCGCACAGATCCTCCAGCGGATTGCCGCGCACCGCAATCACATCGGCGCGCTGGCCGGGCGCGAGCGAACCGCCATCGGCGAGGCCGAGGATCTGCGCGTTGACGCTGGTCGCGGCCGCAATCGCTGCGACCGGAGACAGGCCGCACTCGGCCAGCAGGATGATTTCACCGACGATGGCGTCGTGCGCAATGCACGGGCCGCCACCATCGGTGCCGGCGCCGATGCACACGCCGGCCTCCAGGGCCAGCACCATGGCCTGACGCGAAGCCGCCCAGGCGATAGCGGCCTTGGCCTGCACATCATGCGGCAAACGCAGCTCGGCGGGCGGATGCGCCAGCAGCCGGTAGGTCAACAGGGTGGGCACCAGAAAGATGCCGCGTGCGGCCATCTCGGCGGCGAGTTCGACGGTCAGAAAATTGCCGTGTTCAATGCAGTCAACCCCGGCACGCACCGAGGCGCGTATGCCATGGAGCCCGATCGCATGGACCGCCACGCGCAGCCCAAGACGATGCGCCTCTTCAACCGCGACATCAAGCTCGGCCTGCGTGAACTGCACGGCATCGACGCCGGCGCCGGCATTCGACACCTGACCGCTGACCATCAGCTTGATGAAATCCGCGCCCGCTTTTGCATGCAGACGCACCTGTTTGCGCATGCCCTCGACGCCATCGACTTCCTGGCCCAGCACATTGAACCTGCGGCCATACCCACCGGTAATGGTGAGCTGCGTGTCGCAGGTGATGATGCGCGGAATGTCGAGCACGCCGGCCAGGCCGGCGTCGCGCAGGGTCGGCATGATGCCGGCGGAGGCGCCCATGTCGCGCAGACCAGTGATGCCGGCACGCAGACAGGCCGCAGCCCGCTGCGCAGTGCGCAGCAGCGTCATGCCAGATGTTTCGGTTTCAACCAGACCGCGCGGACGCGCCGAGGCGTCATCGACCATGTGCACGTGGGCATCGATCAGGCCAGGCAGCAGGGTACAGCCGGGCAGGTTGACGATCCGCACATCACCAGTAAGCGCGGCGACCGGCACGATGGCCTCGATCCGGCCATCGGCCACCACCAGGGCGTGGCCCTCGATGGCGGCACCACGCACACCATCGATGATGCGCGCAGCCCGGTAGGCAGTCTTCATGATCTGCTTATTTGGCCAGCAAGCCTGCGTCGCGCAGAATCGGAAAGTAGGTCTCGCGTTCGGCGTTGATCATCTCGGCAGCGTCCTTGCCGTCGATGTAGTACATGGCCTGCTTCATTTTGGCGAACTCGGCCTTGATTTTTTCATCGGCCACCACCTGACGGATCGCGTCATGCAGCTTGCGCGCCACCTCAGGCGGCGTGCCGCGTGGCGCGAAAATGATACCGATGGGTACCTGAATGGGCACCTTGTAGCCTTCATCTTCAAAGGTCGGCACATTCGGAAAATTGGAGGAGCGCTGCTTGGCAAAGGTCACCAGCGCACGCAGCTTGCCGGATTCCATCTGCGGCGCAGCCGCGACTTCGGTCACCGAACCCATCTGCAGATGGCCGCCAAGAATGGCCGTAACCAGCTCGGCATCGCCCTTGTACTGAATGTCGGTGAGCTTGATGCCGGCAACCTTGGAAAACACCGTCGGCGCCATGAAGGTCACCGAGCCTTTGCCGAGGTGACCATAATCGACGTCCCGCCCGGCCTTGATCGCCGCGACCAGATCCTTCAGCGTCTTGTAGGGAAAATCAGCGCGCACCACCAGCATCTGCGGCGACATCTGCCAGCCGATCAGCGGTACCAGATCGTCAGCCTTGTAGGGCGTGGCCTGCAGCAGCGGCGTGGTCGAAAATGCGCCCTGGTAGAAATGCCCGATGGTATAACCGTCAGCACTCGCCTTGGCTACCGCATTGGCGGCAATCGTCTGGGCCGCGCCCGGTCGTGCCGAAACGATCACCGGCACGTTGAGCAACTTCGACAGGCCATCGGCCAGCACCCGCACCGAGATGTCCGTCTGGCCACCCAGGGCCAGACCATGCAACAGCGTGATCGGCTTGTTCGGAAAGCCCGACTGGGCGTGGGCCGGCAAAGCGCCGGCCAGGCAACTGGCAGCGGCCAGTGTGGCCAGCGTGCGTGTGATCGATTTTTTTATCATGTCGTCTCCGGGAATAAACATCAGCAGGTTCAGGCGCCTCTCGATGCGGCTCGGTCTTGTTCCAGGTCCCGATTGCTTGAGTGCGCAGGTTTCATTATTCGCATAGCAAATGACTTACTCGCATGCGAGCCAGTATATCCGGCAGGGAACAGTGGTGCAATCGTGGTCGAGAGTGGGCGGTCAGCGGAAAAACCAGCGTATGCAATAGGGCAGGAAATTCTCGCAGACGCTGTTGCAACAATGCCCGAGTCTGGTGATACGGGTCCCGCAGGCATCGCAGCCCCCTTTGCAGGATGATATTGCCCGCAGTATCATTGCCACGATGAACTCTGCCACCAAATTGCTGCTCGCCATGCGACAGAATCCGCTTGATTGGCAGATTTCACAGCTTCAGACCGTGGCCCGGCAGAACGGCATTGACTGGCGACACGAGGGTACGAGCCATTGTATTTTCGTGCGCGCAGATGGCAGGACTCTCCCGGTTCCGGCGCATCGCCCGATCAAGCCGATTTACGTAAAAAAATTTATTGAACTCGTTGAGGGAGCATGAAGCGTGAGCAAACTGACTGACTATCCATTCGAGGTTCGGCCTCTCACCGCAGAGGACGGCGGTGGCTTTCTCATCTCCTATCCGGACTTTTCGGATTGCATTTCAGATGGCGAGACCATCGAAGAGGCACTGCACAATGGACAGGATGCCCTCAAGCAGACCATCGCCGCGCTGAAGGCCCGGGGCCTGCCCATTCCTTTAGCGAACAGCGGTGGAGTTGCCTCGGGAAAATTTGTTGCCCGCGTCCCGAAAACCCTCCATGCACAACTGACCCGTAGCGCCAAAACAGAGGGTGTGTCGCTCAATACCCTGGTCGTCAGCTTGATTGCCCAAGGACTGGGTCGCAAAGAAGGGCATGCATAAGCCGGGTCACAAGGGCTTGCCCCCACCCGATGCCGTCAAGATCCTCTCGCAATAACGCGCCAGCAAATCAATTTCCAGATTGACCCCGCTGCCCGGCTTGAGGTGCTTGAGGCTGGTGGCCATGATGGTGTGCGGGATCAGGTTGATGGAGATGTCGGTCCCGTCGGCCAGATCTTCGACGCTGTTGACCGTCAGGCTCACGCCGTTGATCGTGACCGAGCCCTTGAAGGCGAGGTACTTGCCGAGCGCGGCCGGGGCGCGCACCACCAGGGTCCAGGATTCGCCGGTGGGCTCGAAGCGCACCACCTTGCCGATGCCATCGACATGGCCCGATACCAGATGACCGCCAAGGCGGTCGGCCAGGGTCAGGGCTTTTTCGAGATTGACCTCGCCGGGCTGATCGAGGCCGACCGTGCAGCGCAGGCTTTCGCGCGACACATCGACCTTGAAAGCCGCTGCGTCTTTGGCGGTCACGGTCATGCAGGCACCGTTGATGGCGATGCTGTCGCCGAGCTGCACGTCGTCGAGGCTCAAGGCGCCGCGTTCGATGTTCAGGCGCACGCCGGCCAACGCATCGCCGAGGGCTTCAATGTGGGTGATGCGGCCGACGGCCGCGACGATTCCGGTAAACATCTGGTGCTCTCCGCTGGTTCAGATAAGGATCAAATTCCGTTCAGACAAAACGCGCCAGAATGCGCAGGTCGTCGCCAATACGCTCGACCTCGTGAAACTGCAGCTTGTGGCGCGCCTCAAGTTGCGTGGTGGCCGGCAGGTCAAACAGCGGCATGGCATCGCCAAGCAGGCTGGGCGCGACATACATCAGCAGCTCGTCGACCACGCCGGCGCGGATCAGCGCACCACCAAGCTTGCTGCCGGCCTCGACATGCAGTTCGTTGATGGCGCGCCGGCCGAGTTCGTCAACCATGGCGACCAGATCAACCTTGTGTTCGCCATTGGGCAGATACACCACTTCGCAACCGTGATCGGTCAGCATGCTTTCCTTGCCGGGATCGCGACGCGCGCAGAACACCAGCAGGCCACCGCGGCGCACGAGCCTGGTGTCCAGGCCGATCTGCAGGCGGCTGTCGACCAGTACCGCCGGCGGCTGGCGCGGGGTGCTGACTGCGCGCACGGTCAGCGCAGGATTGTCGCGCAGCACCGTGCCAATGCCGGTGAGCACGGCGCAGGCACGGGCGCGCCAGGCGTGGCCGTCGGCGCGCGCGGGAGCGGCGGTGATCCACTGGCTCTCGCCGTTGTGCAGAGCCGGATGGCCATCAAGGCTGGTGGCGCTTTTCAGACGCAGCCACGGCCGGCCACGGGTCATGCGCGACACGAAACCGATGTTCAGTTCGCGTGCCTCGCGCTCGAGCAGGCCACAGCGCACTTCAATGCCGGCCTCGCGCAGAGCATTCAGGCCACTGCCGGATACGCGCGGATTGGGATCTTCCATCGCGGCAATCACCCTCGCCGGACGCGCTTCGATGAGGGCGTTGACACACGGTGGTGTGCGGCCAAAATGGCTGCAGGGCTCGAGCGTCACGTAGACGGTCGCACCGTCCACCGGCACGCCGCGGCGGCGCGCATCGGCCAGGGCCTCGATCTCGGCGTGGTTCTGGCCGGCCGGCTGGGTAAAGCCCTCACCGATGACGCGTTCACCCTGAACGATGACACAACCGACCCGTGGATTGGGAGTCGTGGTGTACAGACCGCGGCTGGCCAGGCTCAGGGCGGCGCGCATGTATTGATGGTCTTCGGGGCTGAACATGGATGCAGGGCAGGCAAGATTGTGGCAAAGCGCTGTTGCCATTGTACCGGCTTGCGCCAGAGCGCTGGCCGGCCGCAGCGGCGCCGGGCTGCCCCGGACGCTAATCGCCCAGCTCGCGCCACTGAAGCCGGCCGGCGCGTTTGCCGCCCGACAGTCGGATGTCTTGCACGCCCTCGCCGGTTCGAATCAGGCGACCCGCCAGCACGCGGCTCGATTCGCCACTGCCCCCACGGATCACCAACGCCGACGGTGAACGCACACTGCCATCGGCAGCGCTCAGCAGATCGGCCTGGGTGAAGCGGCCATCGCCATTGAGATCGAAACCTCGCTCGATGCGCGCGCCATCGATTGCGCCAAGCAGCCAGAGGTTGCCGTCCCAGCCGGTGTCACAGCCGCTCGCAGGCCGGACCGATTTGAAATCGGTCTTGAAACTGATGGCATCGCCCAGCGCTTCGGGATGACTCAGCAGGCTTTCGCTGACCAGAGGCAGGTCCAGCACCCAGCCATCGGTCCGGCTCCAGTCGCTCACGTGCAAAGCGCTGCTGAATACATAACGCCCGTCGGGATCGGCCTGTGTCGTTTGCTGCAGCAGGCGATTGCGCCCTCCCGCCGGTGGTGCGCTTGCATCAGGCCGGTCCCAGATGCCAAACAGCGATTGCATCTGGGTGACCGGCAAGTCGCGCTCTTCGAGAGCGCGGCCGGTGCCAAACTGCAGCATGGTGCCGCCCAGAGGATGGGGCCGGGCGAGCAAGCCGGCCGTGATCGCCAGTACACCGGTGCCGCTGGCCGGTTTTGCGACATAAAAAGGGGCGCTACCGAATGCGAGCTGCCAGTCGCTCGCGCGGGGAGCGCTGAGATCGAATTTCCAGACATTGCCCTTGAGGTCGGCGGCATACACCACATCGATGCGGCCATCGCCATCGAGGTCGAGCGGCAGCGGCACACCCAGACCGTTGCGCGGTCCGCTGCCCGCCGGGCCGGTGGGAATCTTGAGGTAATCGAGCCCGGCTTGCCAGCGGCCACCGATGCCGCTCGGCCCGTTGACATACACCACCAGCAGCACCGCATTGCCTGCGGCGCTGTCATAGCCGTTGCCCAGCAGCAGCGCCCAGCGACCATTGGCCAGGCGGACAACCTGACGCGGCTGGCGCGTGAGCGGGTCGATCTGGGGACGGCTGATGAGATAACCGAGATCGGCGTCATCGCTGTCCGTGAACTCCCAGCGCACGACACTGGCCGCAGCGGCTTCGGAAAACTGTGCCTGCGTCACGTCCATGGCGAGAACTCCGCGCGCGCCCCGTCCCATCGGCGCGAACAGCAGGCTGCGCCAGCCGCGCAGCGTGTCGTCAAGGTTGACGTCGGCCACCATGGGCGAGCCGTCCAGCCACGGACGCAGCGCCGCCGCGCTGGCGGGCGGTGCGCTCAGGCTGGCCAATGCTGGCAGCAGGGCGCGCGCGGCATAGGACACCAGGGGCGCACCATCACTGGCGCGCAAGCCGTGCAGCATGCCATCCTCGGCGCCGACCCACAGCATGGCCGGACGGGACAGGCTGCTGGCGCGAAACTCGGGATAACCCGGCGCCTGAAGCGTGGCGTAACCGGCGGACGGCGCAGCCATCCACCACGGCGAAGAGTTGACGATGGCGCCCAGCACGCCGCCCGGGCGGGCGCGAAAGCCCAGAGCCAGCTCACTGGCATGGCTACCGCGCAGATAATCGAGGCGCTCCGGACCACGGTCATCCTCGACGCCACGCGCGGCATCCCGGCTGAGGGCCTTGCGGGCGGACGCATCGAGCTGGTCCCAGACAAAGGGCGTGGCCGAACCATCGTCACGCAAACTGAGCACCACCCGCTGACCGGCCACGCTCGCGGCCTCCATGGTCTCGCGTGCCTGCCAGAGCGGAGTGCTGCCGGCCGGGTTGGCCGGCGCCGGCAAGGCGATCAGATTGCCGCCATCAAAACGCGCATTGAAGGACGTCAGGAACAGCATCTCCCCGCCCTCCGGACTGCTGACCAACAGGGGCGCACTGGCACCCCCACAGGCCAGCCCGGTCTGATCTCCGGCCGGCTGTTGATGGGGCGGCATGCGCGCCAACTGGGCCGCTGCGAGGCCGGCCATACCGAGAACGAGCAGGACCAGCAGGACCAGCGCGGTCAGCCAGGCGCGCATCAATGCCTCCAACAGTTGGCGCGCGCGCCACGGTTCAATTGCTGGCCCAAATGGTTGAGCACAAAACTGCCGCAGGCGTCGCCGGCCATGGCCGCTTCCGGAACGGCCGCCAGCACAAAAGTGTCCGCCTCGACGGCCTCGATGCGCAAACGGTACAGCGGCTGGCTGGACGCGCGTGGCACGGTGCGCAAGGCAGCCGGCAACGTCACCGCCTCGCTGGCGCGGGTCTGATGGTACTGCTGGTGTTCGGCGTAAAATCGTTCCATCCAGGCGGCAGCTTCCTGCAGCACAGCCTGGGCATCGGCCCGGCGGGTGTTGCGCAGGTGCTCCAGCGCAGACGGCGTGGCAAACAAAGTCAGGATGGCAAGCGCCGCCAGGACGAACAGCAGTTCAGCCAGACTGTAGCCGCGCCGGCGCACAGCACGCATCACGAAGCCTCGCTGATCAGGTAAAGCGATTGCAGCATCACCCGGGTGGAGGGATGAATCCCATACGCCTCAACGGTAATGCGAAACACGTAGCCGGGCGCCTTGCGGAACCCTTCGATCAGATAGCGCGGCTGGCGGACCACCTCGGGATAGGGCGGCGTCGCCGTGTACTGGCCATAGCGGGCGGCGAGTTCGAGCAGGCTGGCGTCACGCCACACCGGCGTGGCGAAATAGGCGTCCTCGCGGCGCAGGCACTGTCCGCGCGACTGCGCGCTGCCACACAGCGCATTGAAATAGCTCAGGCCCGCCGCACCCGCAATCGGCCGTTCGCCGGCAGGCCGGCAGCCGGTGTCGCCGGCCACACAGAAAGAACCGTCAAGGCGGCGGCCCTCGAGGTCAAGTTCGGCGTCATGCAGGGTCGCTTCGGCCGCCTGCAAGGCCAGCAGACGATCGAGCTGGCGCCGCGTCAGCTTCTCGGCCAGCAAGGCGCCCTGCAGCGAACCGCTCCCCAGCAAACCCAGCACCACCATAAACACCAGCATGATGAACAGCGCAACGCCGCGCTCGCGCCCGGAGCCGGCGCTCACATCGGCCTCGCCGGCCGGTTGCGCAGGGCGTAGGTCGCCGTGAAACTGCCATGCAGATAGCCCGCCCGATTGGTCTCTGCCGTCACGCGCCCGCCGCGGCAGTCCAGAGGCTGATGCCCGGGCAGAGCGGCCGCACGGATTTCGCCACGCAGCAGCAGACAGACGCGCACGCTCGCCAGCCGGCCCCACTCTTCGGGCAAGACCTGGGCCGCGCTTTTGTAGACATCGACCGCGTCATCACCATCGAGATCAAGGCCATAACTGAGGCGCATGTCCATCACGCCCTGAATCAAGGGTTGCGGCGACTCGGCCTCCCCCCCCCGGCCCACGCCGGCGCACATCAGGCGGCCACCGGACAGTCCGCGCCGCGGCGTGGTGTCCACGTAATAGTGATGCTGCGCCAGCGCCAGAACCACCCGGGTTTCGGCTGGCACGGCACTGGCGGGATCGGCGTTGGCGGCCAGCCAGGCCGGCGCGCCCGTGCTGCCGTGGCTCACCAGGGGCAGACGATTGCCCTGGCAGCTTGCACCGTAGGCGCGCGCCGTGTCCGCCTGATACCACTCGCCCCGGCCACCTGCCATCAGGCCGGCCGGCTCGCCGCTTTCGTACAGAACCAGCAGCGCGTCGGACGGATTGCCGCTGACCGCAGCCGCACAGGGCGGACGGGCCGGCATGTCCGGATAAACGGTCGCCGGCAGACCCGGACCAAAGACACTGCCCTCGCAACCCAGCACCGCATAGGGCAAGGGCGCATGCAGACGCACCTGACCCAGATTGACGGCATGACTGAAACCCGCCTGGCGGATCTCGCGCCCCAAAAGATCAAGCGCCAGTTGGCCCTGATCCTGCAGCTGAATCAGGGCCTCAGCGCTGCGCATCATCTGTGTGCCGGCCATCCACAGGCTCACGGCCATGGCGCACAGCAGGCTGCCGATGGCCGAAGCGATCATCAGCTCCACCAGCGAAAAGCCACGCTGTGCAAGGCGACCGGCCGAGGGATCGATGGTCGAACGCATGGTCAGCGCAGCAAGACATTGAAACAGCGCATGCCAGCCGCCACGTCGGCCGGACAGCAGTGGTTTGAGAGGGACGCGTCGGCACACACCGGACTGTTGGCCGTGGCATCCCTGCCGCGCCACTTCAGGGCAAGGCGGAGCTCTCCCGGCCCCTGAACGATCACACGCGCCTCGCCGCCGGGCAACAGCTCGCGCGCAGCCTGACGCAGGTCAGCGATCTCGCAGCGCCATCGGTCGCTGGCCGGCGCGTCGTCAGCACAGGGGGCCGCCGACGCGTCCGGCGCCAGAGCGCTGACCGGCGGCGGCCCGGCGAACAGGCGCAGACGTTCGCCAAAATCAGCAGCGAGCAGGAGCACACGGGCACGCATGGCGGCATCGGCCTGATGTTTCAATGCGCCCGTCTGGACGGCGGCGAGGCCGATCAGGCCGACGCTGAAAACCAGCACGGCGATCAGAGTTTCCATCAACACAACACCCCGCTGCGTAACATTCATGGTCGGGCTCGAACGATCAGGGACAGAGAAAGGGACAGAGAAAGGGACCGGAACAAAAAAAGGTGAAGTCGCTCAGGAATACTGCCATTTCGAATCCTTCTTGGCAAGATTTCGACATTAATGGTTTACCCCGTGATGCAAGGCCATGCCAGCATTCTTGACGCCTGCCCGACAGGACGCGCAAAATGAGCGGCGCAATTCCAACCGGGCCGCCACGCCGATGCGCAGGCATGGCGTGGCGGCACCCACAACAAAGCCACACCAGCAAAGCGAACCACCATGCAGTTCGACAGCAACACGACCCGGCGCACGCTTGAGGTCAACGGGGAGCAGTACCAGTACTTCAGTCTTGCAGCCGCTCAGGCCGCCGGACTGGACGGCATCGACCGACTGCCCTACACGCTCAAAATCCTTCTCGAAAACCTGTTGCGGCGCCACGCCCTGGGCGAGTCGGACGACAGCGATCTGACGGCCTTCGCGGGCTGGCTCAAGGACCACGGCAGTGATTGCGAAGTCGGCTTTTGCCCGACACGCGTGATGATGCCGGAGTCGTCCGGCCTGCCCCTGCTGGGCGATATGGCTGCGATGCGCGACGCCATGGTCGGACTCGGCGGTGATGCAGGCGACATCAATCCGCTGGTGCCGGTCGATGTCATCGTCGACCATTCCGTGATGGTCGATCAGGCCGGCCATGCCGGCGCGCTGCAACACAACATGGCACTCGAGTTTCGCCAGAATGCCGAACGGTATGGATTCTTGCGCTGGGCCAGC
>CANJOT010000009.1 GCA_947475815.1 Burkholderiales bacterium
CGCCGCCCCCCACGCCCATCAGGGAAACCACGACAAAATGTGCAAACAGCAGCCACAGGGTATGCAGATCAGCCATGCTTGCGATCCTTGCGCCATTGCACATACACGGCAGTCGGTCCGAGAATGGCCAGCACCGCCAGCATCGGATAACGCATGATGCCCACGCCGACCAGAGATGCGCCGACCACCGCCAGCGTGAAGCTGGTGCGTGGCAGGCCGATGAGAATCTTCAGGCCCATGGCCGAGATCAGGCCGGCCGCCACCACACTCATGCCGGTGATGGCCTGACGCACCAGAGCGATGTCGTTGTGCTGCTGGTACAACACCCCCAGCACCGAGATGATCACCAGCGGGAAAAACAGCATGCCGGCGAGCGAGGACAGGGCACCGCGTACCTTTTGATGACGATGGCCGAACACCAGCGAGAGTGTGCAGATGGTCGGCCCGGGCATGATCTGGCAGAACACCAGCAGCTCGGCAAATTCCGCCGGCTTGAGCCACTTTCGGGTTTCGACTATCTGGTGATAGGCCTGAGGCAGCACGCCGCCAAAACCAAGCAGGGCCAGTTTTGAAAAAGCGATGAACAATTGCAGGCAACCCAGTTGTTCGGGTGGGGCCTCCGCGTCAACCTCGGACAGGCTGGACGGGATGGGTGAGACGTTCTCTTGCGTCATGATCGGGACAGGTGCGGCGAACTGGAGGGCGGGCCAAGGCGGCGCTGCGGCAACCTTGCGGAAAAGCCTCTCATTACACCACATGTCGGCTGTTCGCGTCGCATGCTTACGCCGGGTGCGACGCCGATGATTCGGATTTTTTGTGCCTGCGCGGTTATGATTGCGGGCCCTTTCACAAAACGCAGTCTGGACGCCCCCGCTTGGAAAACCCCGCTACCCTGCCGCTCTTGCCCGCATTGCTCTGGGTGCTGCTCGCCACCATTTCGGTGGGCCTGGTCAGCCTCACGCTGGCTGCGCTGGTGTCGTTCCGCTGGCTGGCGCGCTTTGTGCAGCGCATGGTGAGCTTTTCCATCGGCATTCTGCTGGCCACCACTTTTTTGCATCTGTTGCCCGAGGCTTTTTCCGCCGGTCGTGATGTCGAGCACCTGTTTGGCATCATGCTGGCGGGTTTACTGAGCCTGTTTTTTCTCGAAAAACTCGCGCTGTTCCGGCACAGCCACCATTACGAGGGCGACGGTCATCACCATGAGCACGGCCATGACGCACGCGAAGCCGGCCGCGGCGGTGCGCTCATACTGATCGGTAGTGGCCTGCACAATTTTGTCGACGGCGTGCTCATCGCTGGCGCCTTTTTGGCCGGACCGTGGGTCGGTGTGGTGGCGACGCTGTCGATCCTGGCCCATGAGGTGCCGCACAAGATCGGTGATTTTGTCGTGCTGCTCAATGCCGGCCTGGGCCGGCGTCAGGCTTTTGAACTGGCGCTGATTTCCACGCTGATGATTGTGCTCGGCGGCGTGTCAGCGTATTTCCTGCTTGAGCACGTGCAGGCCTGGGTGCCTGATGTGCTGGTGCTGGCGGGCAGCAGTTTCATTTATATCGCCCTGTCTGACCTGGTGCCGCAGATGCAGCGCGGTCTGGCTCTGCGCGAAACCGTCACCCAGGCTGTGCTGATTGCGGGGGGCATCGCGGTCATCCTGTTCCTGCACGGCGTCTCGCAGGTGCATTGATCGAGAAGCGCGGTCTTATCCCTTGCGCATCGGTCTGGATGGGTCGGCGCACCATTCACTCCACGATCCCGGATAGAGCGCGCCGCCATGCAGTCCGGCGACATCCATGGCCAGCAGGTTGTGGCAGGCCGAGACGCCGGAGCCGCACTGATGCACCACCGCGTCGGGTGCGTGCGCGCCAAGCAGGGCAGCAAATTCTTCACGCAGCGCCGTGCCAGGCTTGAAGCGGCCATCGGCCTGCAGGTTGAGCTGAAAAAAACGGTTGCTGGCGCCCGGGATGTGGCCGCCAACCGGATCGATCGGCTCCACATCACCCCGATAGCGCTCTGCTGCACGCGCGTCAACGAGCAGGCGTGCGCTGTTGCCAAGATGGTTCAGTACATTGCCAGCATCAACGTGTGGCACGAGCGACGGCAGCACCGGCAGGGTGCCCGTGCGCGCAGCGGGCACGCTGCTGTCCATCGGCAGGCCGGCGGCCAGCCAGACGGGCAGGCCGCCGTCGAGGACGGCAACGTTTTCATGGCCCAGCCAGCGCAACAGCCACCACAAACGCGCGGCCAGCATGCCGCCGCTGGCATCGTAAGCGACCACTTGGGTCGTGGCGCTTACGCCGGCAGCCCGCAGGGTCGCGGCCAGCGTCTCACGCTCGGGCAGGGGATGGCGGCCATTGTGGCCGTTCTTCGGTCCTGACAGGTCGGTATCGGTGTGCAGGAAAAACGCGCCGGGGATGTGCGCGCTTTGATAGTCCCTGCGACCGGCCTCGGGACGCGCGAGGTCGTGGCGGCAGTCAAACACGACCCAGCCAGCATCGGCATCATGGTCGGCGAGTGTTGCCGCTGAGACCAGCGTGGTATGTCGCGCGCTGAGTTGCGCGGTGCGTCGATTGGGCATGAACTTGCTCCAGCGCCGGCGTTTGCCCGGCTCAGAATTTGTGGCGCGTCTGCTCGACCTTGAGCCATTCATGGAAATGCTGCATGCCGTCTTCCATGGGGGACTGGTAGGGGCCCGTCTCCGAAATGCCACGCTCCATGAGCGCGCGCCGGCCGGCATCCATGCGCAAAGCGATCTCGTCGTCCTCGATGCAGGTTTCCATGTAGGCGGCGCGTTCGGCTTCGATGAAAGCGCGTTCAAAGAGCACGATTTCTTCCGGATAGTAGAACTCGACAACATTGGTGGTGTGCTGCGGCCCGCGCGGGAACAGGGTCGACACCACCAGCACGTGCGGATACCACTCGATCATGATGTTCGGGTAGATCGTCAGCCAGATTGCGCCAAACTGCGGGATGGGGTTGTCGAAGCGTTCCTTGCGGTACTTGAGCACCTGCTCGTGCCAGCTGCGGTATTTGGGTGTGCCGGGCCGCGCCAGTGCATTGCTGATGCCGACGGTCTGCACGCTGTAACGATCGCCGAATTCCCAGCGCAGGTCTTCACACGTGACAAAATGGCCGAGCCCGGGGTGGAACGGACCGACGTGATAGTCCTCGAGATAGACCTCGATGAAGGTTTTCCAGTTGTACTCGCACTCGTGAACTTCAACGTGGTCGAGCATGTAACCGTCGAACTTGAATTCTTCACGCATGGACAGGCGCGCCAGATCCTGTGCGACGTCACGTGAGCCCTCGAACAGCAGACCGTTCCAGTTCTGCAGTGGCGCACGTTCCAGATTCAGGCAGGGGTTATCCGGAAAACTGGGCGCGCCGAGCAGTTCGCCCTGCAGGTTGTAAGTCCAGCGGTGCAGCGGGCAAACAATATTTTTTTGGTTGCCACGATCCGTGAGCATCAAGGCCTGCCGATGCCGGCAGACGTTGGAGAGCAGTTCGATGCCCTGTTCATTGCGGACCAGCACCCGCCCGCCGCGTTCTTGCGGCAGCGTGTAGTAATCACCGACTTCCGGAACCATCAGTTCATGGCCGATATAGCGCGGGCCATCTTTGAACAGGTGTTTGATTTCACTGGAGAAACAGTGCTCGTCGAAATATCTCGAGACAGGCAGTTGCGCATTGCTACGGGCCAACTTGAAGCGACTTCCCAGATCCGACATCCCTACCCTCCCCCGCGAAACGAAGGCGAATCGCAAAACGCCGAAGCGGTAAAAAAAACACAAAAACAGGAAGGGCGGATTTTACCTGTAACGGGCCCTAAAGTCCCGTTCGGTGGCAATTTGAGCCGCCCGTGCTGCAAATCGGACGGGCCAAATGTGCCGCGATGGCTTAAAATTAAGGGTTTCACCATCAGCTTGACCAACGAGGTTCGCTTGCAGAAACCAAAAACAGCCGCTGAGCCTGTCTTCGAGGATGCCATGCGCGAGCTTGAGGGCATCGTCCATGGCATGGAGGGCGGGGCACTGACGCTCGAGCAGTCGCTCGAAGCCTACCAACGCGGCGCCGTGCTGATCAAACAGTGCCAGGTTGCGCTCGAACGCGTGCGCGAGCAGGTGCGTGTGCTCGATGGCGATGAACTCAAGCCGCTTGATGTCCCGTCTGATGCGCATTCCGGAAACGACGACTGAATGTCCGGCGCGCTGACCCTGCCGTCGTGGAGCACCGCCGTGCTGGCCGAGGTGGAGGCCGAGCTCGAACGGCTGTTGCCGCCCGCCGCGCAGGCGCCTGCTCACCTGCATGGCGCCATGCGTTATGCGGTGTTGTTGGGGGGCAAGCGTGTGCGGCCCCTGCTTGCCTTTGCCGCTGGTGAACTGCTGGAGGCGCCGCGTGCCCGGCTGGCGCGCGCCGGTTGTGCCGTCGAGCTGATCCACGCTTATTCGCTGGTGCACGACGACATGCCCTGCATGGACAACGACGTTTTGCGCCGCGGCAAACCGACCGTACATGTCGCCTGGGGGGAAGCGACCGCGCTGTTGGTCGGTGATGCCTTGCAGAGTCTGGCCTTCGACGCCCTTGGGCAACCGGGTCTGGCCGATGATGCCGCCGTGCAATTGTCAATGGTGCGCCTGCTGGCGGTGGCCAGCGGGTCGGCCGGCATGGCCGGCGGACAGGCGATCGATCTGGACAGTGTCGGCAAGCGCCTCACGCGTGAGCAGCTCGAAACCATGCATCGTGCCAAGACCGGCGCCTTGCTGCGTGCTGCCATTTTGCTGGGTGCGGCCTGTGGCTCGGGCAGCGTCGAGGCACAGCCCGCGCTGGAGCGGTACGCCGCCGCCATCGGTCTGGCCTTTCAGGTGGTTGATGACATTCTGGACGTCGAAACCGACAGCGCCGTGCTGGGCAAGACCGCTGGCAAGGATGCCGAGCAGGACAAACCGACGTATGTGTCGATACTTGGCCTTGATACCTCCAAGGCGCTCGCACGTGATCTGCACGGCGAAGCTCTGGCGGCGTTGGCGCCGTTCGGGCAGCGCGCCTTACGCTTGCGCCAATTGGCTGATTTCATCGTGGCAAGGAAATTCTGAACCCGCATGTACAAGCTTCTCAACACCATCACTGAACCTTCTGTCCTGCGCCGGCTTGACCGCAGGGACCTGCCCGAACTGGCGACGGAA
This sequence comes from Burkholderiales bacterium, assembly GCA_947475815.1. Classification (GTDB taxonomy): domain Bacteria; phylum Pseudomonadota; class Gammaproteobacteria; order Burkholderiales; family Burkholderiaceae_D; genus CANJOT01. The sequence goes on from CANJOT010000009.1 coordinate 5,178, forward strand.
TTGCGCGCCTTTTTACTGGACTCGGTGTCGAAGACGGGCGGACATCTGTCGTCGAATCTCGGCACGGTGGAACTCACCATTGCCCTGCATTACGTGTTCAACACGCCCAGCGACCGCATCGTCTGGGACGTCGGTCATCAGACCTACCCGCACAAGATCCTCACTGGCCGGCGCGAGCAGATGGGCAGTCTGCGCCAGTTAAATGGCCTGTCCGGTTTTCCGCGGCGCGACGAAAGCCCGTTTGATACCTTTGGCACGGCCCATTCCTCGACCAGCATTTCGGCTGCGCTCGGCATGGCGGTGGCGGCCCAGCGTCTCGGGGATACGCGCCACAGCATCGCGGTGATCGGCGATGGCGCCATGTCGGCGGGCATGGCGTTTGAGGCCATGAACAATGCCGGCGTGATGCACGATATCAATATGCTCGTCATTCTCAATGACAACGACATGTCGATTTCGCCGCCGGTCGGCGCTCTGAACCGCTATCTGGCGCGGCTGATGTCGGGCAAGTTCTACGCCGCCGCCAAGCAGGTTGGTAAAAGTGTGCTCGGTGTGTCGCCCGGCCTGCTGGAATTTGCCAAGAAATTCGAGGAACACGCCAAGGGCATGCTGGTGCCGGCGACCATGTTCGAGGAGTTCGGTTTCAACTACATCGGTCCGATCGACGGCCACGACTTCGATTCGCTCATTCCGACGCTGGAAAACCTCAAGCACCTCAAGGGTCCCCAGTTTTTGCATGTGGTGACACGCAAGGGTCAGGGTTACAAGCTGGCCGAGGCCGATCCGGTGCTCTATCACGGCCCGGGCAAATTTGATCCGGCAGTGGGGATCAAGGCCGCCGCCAGCCCGGCGCGCAAGACGTATACCCAGGTCTTCGGTGAATGGCTGTGCGACATGGCCGAGGCGGACAGCCGGCTGGTCGGCATCACTCCGGCCATGCGCGAGGGTTCCGGCCTGGTCGAGTTCGAGCAGCGGTTTCCGAAACGGTATTTTGATGTCGGCATCGCCGAACAGCACGCGCTGACCTTTGCCGCCGGCATGGCCTGCGAAGGCCTCAAGCCGGTGGTGGCGATCTATTCGACCTTCCTGCAGCGTGGCTATGACCAGCTGATCCACGATGTGGCCCTGCAGAATCTCGATGTCACGCTGGCGCTCGATCGTGCCGGACTGGTTGGCGCTGACGGCGCCACGCATGCGGGCAATTACGACATCGCCTTTTTGCGTTGCATCCCCAACATGGTGATCATGGCCGCATCCAACGAAGCCGAATGTCGCGCCATGCTGACCACGGCCTACCGTTACCCCGGCCCGGCCGCCGTGCGTTATCCGCGTGGCGGGGTGCATGTGGTGGCGGCGCAAAGTCATGCACCGCTCGACGCGATCGCGCTGGGCAAGGGCGAGTTGCGGCGCGAGTCGGGTGCCGCAGCGGGGCGGCGCATCGCCATTCTGGCGTTTGGCAGTCTGGTGACGGAGGCGCTGGCCGCTGCCGACGAACTCGACGCCAGTCTGGCCAACATGCGGTTTGTCAAACCGCTCGACACGGCCTTGCTCGAACAACTCGCCAACAGCCACGATGCGCTGGTCACCGTAGAAGAGGGCGCCCTGATGGGGGGCGCCGGCTCAGCCTGCCTCGAAGCGCTCAGCGCCCTCAATTTGTCCATCCCGGTCTTGCAATTGGCGTTGCCGGACCGATTTATTGACCATGGCGACCCGGTCAGATTGCTGGAACTGTGCGGTTTGGACCGAACGGGTATCATTGCATCTGTGCGCGCCCGCTTTCCCGACCTCGCCGGTGGCCACGAAGTGTCGCTGGCGGTCAGCAATGGCTGAGCGCCGGACGCTCTAATTCAAAAATTTCTACCCTATCGTCAATAATGCAGGACGGTCACGTGACCGCCCCAATCATCATGAATGCACCTGAATATTTCCCCCGCGCGGCCCTGGCGGATGTCCAGAGTTCCGTCGATGTGCGACGGCTCGCGATCCAGCGCGTCGGTGTCAAGAGCGTGCGTCACCCTTTGCGCGTGGCCACCCTTGGCGGTGTTGCCCAGCCTACCATTGGCATCTGGGACCTGTACGTGCACCTGTCGGAAACGCAAAAGGGCACCCACATGTCGCGGTTCATCGCCATGCTGGAAGAACGCCAGCAGCAGGGTGCGGTGCTCGACATCGCCGGCTTCCGTGCGATGCTGTCCTCGATGGTCGAACGCCTCGAAGCGCAGGCCGGCCACGTGGAAGTGAGATTTCCGTTTTTCATCGAGAAGGCCGCGCCGGTGTCCGGCGTGACCAGCCTGCTCGATTACAACATTACCCTGGTGGGCGATCTTGGCACGGACGGTTCCACCCGGGTCGACCTGATCGTCGAGGCGCCGGTCACCAGCCTGTGCCCGTGCTCGAAGGAAATCTCCGATTTTGGCGCGCACAATCAGCGTTCGCACGTCACCATCCGCGCCGAGCTGAAAGCCGATCTGACCATTGAAGAGTTGGTGCGTGTGGCGGAGGACGAGTCGTCCTGCGAACTGTACGGCCTGCTCAAGCGTCCTGATGAAAAATTCGTCACCGAGCGCGCCTATGACAACCCCAAGTTCGTCGAAGACCTGGTGCGCGATGTCGTCAGCCGCCTGCAATCCGATGCGCGTCTGGGTGCTTTTGCCGTGGAAGTCGAAAATTTCGAATCGATCCACAATCACTCGGCTTACGCCCGCATCGAGCGTAACTGAAGCAGCCGGTCCGATGCCATCAGTCGGATCAGGCTGATCAGGCAGCACCGTCTGGTCAGAGTATGGACATCAAAATCGCTGCGTCAACACCATCGTCTGACCGCTGCGCTGCATGTCGGTACGGTTGAGAAAACTCATCCCCAGCAGGGCCATGCCGTCCGGCAGGCCTGATTCCTGCACGCCTGCCTCGATGTTGTTGATCACCATGTCGCCGACCCGCACGGTGTTGAGCATGACGCGGTAAAACAGCGCCGTGCCATTGGCCGTATTGGCCGTCATGCGTTCACCCTGACGCCAGGGAATGCCGAGGCGGGTGGCGTCGTTGGCGGACAACACCAGCAGGGTGGCGCCGGTATCGACGAGCAAGCCGATGCTGCCCCCATTGATTGCCCCCTGAGTGATGAAATGACCGCGTCCGTCGGCACTCAGGGTCACGCTCTTGCGTGCGTTGGCGGCGGTGGCGCCGAGAAACTGGCCCATGCCCAGGGTTTCGCGCTTGCCGTCGATTTCAAACGTGGCACTGTCACGTTCGGTGGCCAGCAACTTGACGCCATTGACCTGCGCGCCGACCGACAGGGTACGCGGTGGTCCGCCATCGACGGTCACCACCGCCTTGCCGGGAAACAGGCCGATCAGGCTCACTTCCGTTGCCGGTGCCGCACCACCGGCCAGCAACACCACACTGACCAGAACGACACGCAGGCGACTCTGCCGGCGGGCTGGCGCGTGCACGATGTCTAATCCCTGAAATTGTTGAAGTTGAGGGGCACTTCGCTTACCTCCGTGCGCAGCATCGCCATGGCGGCCTGCAGGTCGTCGCGCTTGGTGCCGCTGACCCGCACCGCATCCCCCTGTATGCTGCCCTGGACCTTGATTTTGCTGTCCTTGATCAGCTTGACGATCTTTTTCGCCAGGTCGGATTCAATGCCGTTGCGTACTTTGATGACCTGCTTGACCTTGTCGCCGCCGATTTTCTCGACTTTGCCGAGGTCGAGAAAACGCACGTCGACGCCGCGTTTGCTCATCTTGCCGGTGAGCACATCGCGCACCTGGCTGAGCTGGAAGTCGGAGTCGGCGTAAGCGGTCAGTTCGCGTTCTTTCTGCTCGACGCGGGCGTCCGAGCCCTTGAAGTCAAAACGCGTGGAAATTTCCTTGTTGGACTGGTCCAGTGCATTCTTGACCTCGACCATGTTGGCTTCGGAGACGGTATCGAATGAGGGCATAAATTACTCGCGCTAGGGTTGCATGAAAGGCGGTCGGGTTGGCCGGTGACCGGTGCGATCGGAGGAAGGCGACCAGATGAGAAATTTTAGTCGATATAATTGTCCGACTCCATCCCCCAGAGCCGGTTTTCTACGGTTGTTGCCCTTGTCGATCACGATCCAGCACGATGTGTCACTGCGCGGCCTCAATACCTTCGGCATTGAGGCGCGCGCCGCACGTCTGGCGCGGGTTACCAGCATCGAGTCCTTGCGGGAATTGCAGGCCAGCAAGGACTGGTCGGCCGGGCCGCGCCTGATTCTCGGTGGCGGCAGCAACATCGTCTTTGCCGGCGATTTCGAGGGTCTGGTGGTGCGTTTGGCCATGTCCGGCCGCAGCCTGCTCGACTCCGATGGTACTGCCTGGCGCCTGCGCCTGGCCGCCGGCGAGCCCTGGCACGCGGCGGTGATGTGGACCCTGGCGCAGGGCTGGCCCGGCCTGGAGAACCTCGCCCTGATCCCCGGCACTTGCGGCGCGGCACCGATCCAGAACATTGGTGCGTATGGCATCGAACTAGCCGAACGTTTCGAGTCGCTCGAGGCCATGGAGGTGGACAGCGGCCGGCTGGTCACGCTGGACCGGGACGCCTGTGCATTTGCCTATCGCGACAGCCTGTTCAAAGGTCGGGGGCGCGATCAATATGTCATCACTGCCATCACCCTGCGCTTGCCACGCCCCTGGCAGCCGCGCCTTGATTATGGCGATGTACGCAGCATGCTCGCGCGCCAGAATATCCTTGCGCCGAGCGCGCCTGATGTGGCGCACACCATCATCCAGATCCGCCAGGACAAGCTGCCCGACCCGGCGCAACTGGGCAACGCCGGCAGTTTTTTCAAAAATCCGGTGGTCGATGCGAACACCTGTGCGCGCCTGCGCGAGCAGGAGCCCGGCTTGGTCGCCCATGCCCAGACCGATGGTTCGTTCAAGCTGGCAGCAGGCTGGCTGATTGATCGCTGTGGCTGGAAGGGCCGGCGCTGGGGCGTGGAGGGGCGCGCGGCCGTGCACGAACGCCAGGCGCTTGTGCTGGTCAACCGCGGCGGGGCGAGCGGTGCCGAGCTGCTCGCCCTGGCCGCCGCGATTGTTGCCGATGTGGCGGCCCGGTTTGGCGTGGAGTTGGAAATCGAACCCACGGTTGTGGGTTCCGAAGGGGCGTGATGGCCTGATTTGCCCGTGTCTTATTCGTTGAATTGGTTGGAAAATTGCTCCAGATAGGCCTCAAATTGCCGATCCGCCCTTGCGATCAGCGACGCAGGCACGCCCGGTTGAAGGTGAATGGACTGGTACAGAGCAGGGACTTGTGCCCAGCTGGGTGCCTTGCTGAACGCCATCAGTGTCTGGGAAATGTGCGGCCCCAGTTGTTGCAGGGTTTCTGGTTTCGTGGGGTGAGCCAGAAAGAGGTCCGCTCTTGGCCGTTCACCCGATTGCTCGCCCCACTGCGCCAAGCGATCAATGATTTCGGGTGAAAACGCGTGGTTCTCTCGCGCCGACGCTGAATGCACCGAGAGCATTGACGTGGCCAGCCCGCTCGTGGCCGAGGATGGAGCATGAAACGTGATCGGGCCCGATCCCTGAGCCGCCCGACTGGCCTTGCTGTCGATCGAATCGACGGTTTCGTTGCGGAAATTGTCAATCTGGAGGTTTTCCCACGACGTGATGTGGCTCGACTCCGACCCCGCGGCGCTGCCCTTGTTCTCGAAGTCAACCAGGTTCACGCTGCTGGACTTGAACAGCGTTCCCTCTGGGTTGAGAAAGTCCTCCAGCAGGTATTGAAAGACTGCGACGCGTTTATTGCACTCCGGTACGGTTTGGAGGCCGGCATGCGGGAAAATAACGTTGCCGAAGCATCGACTCAAGGACGCCTTGTTTGTCCGGGTCTTTTCCAGACCATCGCCTGTTGCTACTTTGCCAAGGGTGGTTTTCATTAACGTCATCATGCCCACGATACGTGCGCGCTCAGTCTCCGGCAGACCGCGCATGATGTTGCCGATGTCAGCCTGTGCTGACGGACTGAAACGAATGTTCTCGAGAAGGTCTTCCTGGCGCTTCGTCTTGGGAGTGTCTTTCTCGCCTTTTATGAATGCCGCTTCGTGCTCTACTGCGGTCAGCAGCTGTGCCACGCTATCCTTGCCGAGGGGCGGGTCCTGCATCAGCAAAGCTTTGTAAGCGTTACCAAAGGCGACTGCATTATGGCTGTCGTTCAAGGTGTTCTCAGCAAATTCGTTGTCCGCATCCAGATCTGAGAGAAGTTCAAGCGTTGCTTTCCTGGACGCTGCACGGAATATGTCCTTGTCGCACAGAAAATCGCCGTGTTGAAGAGCGACGCTGAGTCGTTCGATTTTGGCCTGGGTCGTTGGAGGTGACCGAAGATCCGGCACACCATTGATCGCCCTGGCCGGCGCCGCCGCCGCGGTACGCTGCCGCAGGGGCGGGCGGATCATGCTGGCGATGCCGCGGATGCCGCTGGCCATTCCGCTGGTCAGCCACACCAGGGGTCGTGCAGCAACAATGACAGCACGGGAGAAAGCCGTGCCAAACTGGCTGAGGGCGAAACTCATCGGGCTCAGCGTCGAGCTTGGGGCGGGGCGGATGGGATCCATGAAAGTTCTGCCTTGAAAATGAAGGAAAGGAAAGTTTGTCGTCGGTCAGCGCTCAGGCCAGTAAGCCGGGCTCGGGTCATCCTTTGACTCTGGCCCGTTCCAGCGCGCCAGGCACAGGACAGGATTCACGGCGGATGAGTGACCGTTGACGAAAATAATTCCCTGCCGGGCTTTTGTTTTTTTAAAAAGCGTGCGAAACATTACAAAAACATAAAAGGCCCGGCAGCGTGAGCTGTCGGGCCTTTTAGAGGGGAGGGCGAGGGGTGCGTTCGTCAAGCCGGATCTTGCCGTCTGGCGGCAAGCCGGCCTTTGTTTTAGCGGCCGCGCTTGCGCCTGGCGTTCTCGGCAATGCGCATGCGCAGGGCGTTGAGTTTGATGAACCCGCCGGCGTCGGCCTGATCATAAGCACCACCGTCGTCGTCGAAGGTGGCGATGGTCTGGTCGAACAGGGTGTCGACCGAGTCGCGCGCCACCACCGTCACGCCGCCCTTGTAGAGCTTGAGGCGCACGAATCCGTTGACCACCTGCTGGGTGTGGTCGATGAGCACCTGCAGGGCCTTGCGTTCCGGGCTCCACCAGTAGCCGTTGTAGATCAGGCTGGCGTAACGCGGCATCAGGTCGTCCTTGAGGTGGGCCACTTCGCGGTCCAGCGTGATCGATTCAATGCCGCGGTGCGCCTTGAGCAGGATGGTGCCGCCCGGGGTTTCGTAACAGCCGCGTGACTTCATGCCAACGTAGCGGTTTTCCACCAGGTCGAGCCGGCCGATGCCGTGTTTGCCGCCCAGCCTGTTCAGCTCGGTCAGCACCTCGGCGGGCGACAGGGGTTTGCCGTTGATGGCGACGACGTCACCGTGCTTGAATTCGATGTCGATGAATTCGGGCGCATCGGGTGCGGCCTCGGGGCTGACGGTCCAGCGCCACATGCTTTCCTCGGCCTCGGCCTTGGGGTCTTCAAGGTGCCGGCCCTCGAAGCTGATGTGCAGCAGGTTGGCGTCCATGGAGTAGGGCGCGCCGCCGTTCTTGTGTTTCATGTCGATGTCGATGCCGGCGGCTTCGGCGTAGGCGAGCAGCTTTTCGCGCGACACGAGGTCCCATTCACGCCACGGCGCAATCACTTTGACGCCCGGTTCGAGCGCGTAATAACCGAGCTCGAAACGCACCTGGTCGTTGCCCTTGCCGGTGGCGCCGTGCGAGACGGCGTTGGCGCCGGTCATGCGGGCGATTTCGATCTGGCGCTTGGCGATCAGCGGCCGGGCGATCGAGGTGCCGAGCAGGTACTCACCTTCATAGATGGTGTTGCAGCGGAACATCGGAAAGACGAAGTCGCGCACGAATTCCTCGCGCAGGTCGTCGATGAAAATGTTTTCCGGCTTGATGCCGAACTTGAGCGCCTTGGCGCGTGCCGGCGAGAGTTCTTCGCCCTGCCCGATGTCGGCCGTGAAGGTGACGATTTCGCAATGGTAGTTGTCCTGCAGCCATTTCAGAATGACCGAGGTGTCGAGGCCGCCCGAATAGGCCAGCACGACTTTTTGGATGTCGCTCATGAAGTTCCCTGATGCTTGGTATGAAGGAGCACCGCCGGGTCGCGGCGGTGCAAAAAAAAGAAATTATAGGGCAAGCCTGCCCGCCGCCCCGCAGCCGGTCATTCCACCATGCCCAGCAGGAGGAATTCCATCAGCGCTTTTTGCACGTGCAGGCGGTTTTCAGCCTCGTCCCAGACCACGCTCCACGGTCCGTCGATGACCTCGGCTTCGACTTCCTCACCACGGTGCGCCGGCAGGCAGTGCATGAACAGTGCATCGGGTTTGGCCAGACGCATCATTTCGACATCCACACACCAGTCGGCAAAGGCGCGCTTGCGTTCTTCGTTTTCCGACTCGAAGCCCATGCTGGTCCAGACATCGGTGGTCACGAGGTCGGCGTTACGACAGGCTTCGAGCGGGTCGGTGAACTCCTCGTAATTCGTGAGGCCGAACAGGCCGGCACGCTCGGGCTCGACTTCATAGCCCGGCGGCGTCGACACATGCACATTGAAGTCAAGCAGCTCGGCCGCCTGCAGCCAGGTGTTGCACATATTGTTCGAGTCGCCAATCCAGGCCACCGTCTTGCCCTGAATCGGGCCGCGCTGCTCGATGAAGGTGAAGATGTCGGCCAGGATCTGGCAGGGGTGGTACTCGTTGGTCAGGCCGTTGATCACCGGCACGCGCGAATTTTCTGCGAAGGTGTCGAGTTTGGTCTGCTCGTAAGTGCGGATCATGACCAGATCAACCATGCGCGAGACCACGCGCGCCATGTCTTCGATGGGTTCGGCGCGGCCCAGCTGTGAATCGCCGGTGTTCAGGTTGATGACCGAACCGCCCATCTGGTACATGCCGGCCTCGAAGGACACGCGCGTACGCGTGCTGGCCTTCTCGAACACCATGGCCAGGGTGCGGTCGTGCAAGGGCTGGTAGGGAATGTAGCGTTTGAACTTGTCCTTGATGACACGCGTGCGTTCGAACAGGTAGTCATACTCCTCGCGACTCAGATCGCGAAACTGCAGATAGTGGCGGATGGCCATGGACTCGCTCCTCGTAGGTTCGGTTCTGCCAGACGGTGCTTTCACGCCTCACGCGGCCGGGCTGTTGAGGAACGCGCGAATGATCGGCACCAGGCCGTCGGCCAGCAGGTCCGCTTCGGCAAGGGTGATGATCAGGGGCGGCAGCAAACGCACCACGCTGTCTTGCGTGACGTTGATCAACAAGCCGGCAGCGAGCGCGGACTGGACCAGCTCGGCACAGGGACGCGCAAGTTGTATGCCCAGCATCAGGCCGTGGCCCCGAACCTCGAGGAAACCAGGCAGGTCGGACAACTCGCGCGTGAAGCGCTCCTGCAAATGTGCACCCACGCGTGCGGCATTGCCGAGCAGATCATCGTCTTCGATCACGGCCAGCGTTTCGAGCGCGGCACGGCAGGCCAGCGGATTGCCACCGAAGGTGGTGCCATGATTGCCGGGGCCAAATACACTGGCGGCGGCGCCACGTGCGACCACGGCGCCAATCGGCACGCCAGACGCCAGGCCCTTGGCCAGCGGCATGACGTCGGGCAGAATACCTGCCCACTGGTGGGCAAACCACTTGCCGGTACGGCCCATGCCGCATTGCACTTCGTCGATCATCAGCAGCCAGCCCATGCGGTCACATAAGGCACGCACGGCCTGCAGGTATTCAACGCGCGCCGGCTTGATGCCGCCCTCGCCCTGAATCGCTTCGAGGAAGATGGCCACCACACTGGGCCGTTCGGCGGCGATTTTCTCGAGGGCGGCCAGGTCGTTAAGCGGGACCCGCACAAAACCCTCGACCAGCGGCTCGAAGCCTTTATGCACCTTGGGATTGCCGGTGGCTGACAGCGTTGCCAGGGAGCGGCCGTGAAAGGCGTCTTCGTAGACGATGATCTCGGGCAGGGCAAGGCCGCGATCGTGGCCGTATTTGCGCGCGATCTTGATGGCCGCTTCGTTGGCTTCGAGACCAGAGTTGCAGAAAAAGACCTTGTCCATGCCCGACAGCGCAGCCAGTCGCGTGGCCAGGGTTTCCTGATGGCGGATCTTGAACAGATTGGAGGTGTGGATCAGCTTGGCCGCCTGATCCTGCACGGCGGCGACCAGGCGTTTGTGATTGTGGCCCAGGGTGTTGACGGCAATGCCGGCCAGACCGTCGAGGTATTTGCGGCCGTCTTCGTCCCACAGCCAGACGCCCTCACCGTGGGTAAAATACACGGGCGCGTTGTTGTAGGTCTGCATGACATGGGAAACGGGCGTGCTCATGGCGGATTCCATAGTTTGATGGTGCTGCAATGTTGGGGTGCTCCGGCGTCAGGTCAATGACGGGCGGCTGAGGTCAGGCGGACGGGCGTGTTCAGGAACGTCGTCGCAAGGCCGTGCGACGACCGCCTGCCGGCAGTGTGCAGGTGCAGCATGGGCTATAATTTGCTTGTGTCGGGATGTTCGAATATTTCATGTGTCGTGTGTGTTGCATGGAATTTTCATTCGGATCCGTTGTTGCCGGCAGTCCAGTCCTGCATTTTCCTCCACCATGACCGCAAAGCATTCCGCGAAAACGCGCGAATTCATCATCGAAGGCACGACGCAGTCCGGTCAGCGCTTTCGTCCCAGCGACTGGGCTGAACGCCTGTGTGGCGTCATGTCCCAGTTTCGACCCGAAGGTTCGGGAGGGCGTAACGTGCACCTCCAGTACTCGCCCTACGTCCGACCGATGCTGCTGGCCGGCGTCAAATGTGTCGTCGTCGACGAACGCCTGCGCGACCTCGAACCCCGCGCCTGGGAGTTCGTGCGCAGCTTTGCTACCGACAACGACCTCGTCACCATCGACGCCTGCATCATTTCTGACGAATGATGCGTTGCTGATACAAACAAAAAAAGCGCACCGCAGTGCGCTTTTCCCACATTCACCACCGACCTGCTAGACCAGTCGGGCGGAGCCTCGGGCTTAGCCCCGGGCTTCCTGACCCCTGACCCTGATGTTGAGCCCTGATTTGAGGCCCTTGGTTCAGGCGGAGTCAGGCAGAAAGTGCCTTGAGCGCTGCGGCCAGGCGACTCTTATGTCGCGCGGCTTTGTTCTTGTGGATGATTTTCTTGTCGGCAATGCGGTCGATGACGCTGGTAGCATTGCGGAACACCTCGGCCGCGCCCACCTTGTCACCGGCGGCAATGGCCTTGCGGGCGTTCTTGATCGCCGTGCGCAGCGTCGAACGCTGGCTTGAGTTGTGCGCGTTGCGCGTAACTGCTTGACGGGCGCGCTTGCGCGCTTGTGCGGTATTTGCCATGAATGCGGTCCTGACTTCGGTTCTACAGTTCTACGATAGGCGCCGGGGCCGGAAACAGGCTGGCCCGCGCATGAGTTTGTTCAACAGAGCCGACTAGTTTAAGGCCTTTCCAGTTCGAGCGCAAGCAATTCGACCATCTGCCGTTGTTGCCGTGTTCCTCCGAGTTCCTATTCGCAGGCCTCCCCGGTCAGGCGTGCCCGGCCAGTGATGGCGATCACCAGACAGCGGTGTTCGCCGGCCGCCCCGCCCCGGGCTTCGCGTTCGGCCGAGGGCCCGCTGATGTCAAAACTCGTGCCGATGGTGCCACTCTTGAGCCGGCCACTGGCGGCAAACGACAGCGACGCACTATTCACGCCTTTGCGCAGCAGGCTGTAGTGCGCCTCGATCGGTCCGCTGATGCGCAACAATGCCGCCCGGCTGGCCGGCTGCGCGGGCGAGCGGGTGCCGTCGTCGACAAACACCATCACGCCATCGGCCCAGGAGGCGCCGGCTGGTGCGCAGGCCGGCACCGGGGCCTCCGGGTTGGCAGTGTGGCAGAGCGTGACGCGGGTGTTGCGTTGCAGCGCTTCGTTGCGCGCCAGCACCACCAGAGTGAGCAGCTTGTTGCCGATGCCGGCAAGGCGGTGGCGCTCGAGCATGCGCGCCAGACCTGGTATAGCCATGGTGGCCAGCAGCGCCAGCAGCAGCAGCACGATCAACATTTCCGTCAGCGTAAATCCCGGCATTCTGATCACGATCCGGGCGCTTTCAATGCGGCGGATTTTCATGGATAAAACAGCAAGAAAAGAAGGGTAGACATGATAACCCGCCCGCTGGGCTGCCGCGACGCGCCGCCTCACTTCCCCAGCCTGACTTCCCTATAATGCCCCCATGAACATGATTCGCATCCTCGCCACCGTCAGCGGCTTGACCATGGTCTCCCGCATCACGGGCCTGATCCGTGAAACCCTGATGGCGCGGATCTTCGGCGCAAGCGCCGAGACCGATGCGTTTTTTGTTGCCTTTCGTATTCCCAACCTGTTGCGTCGCCTGTTCGGCGAGGGCGCTTTTTCGCAGGCCTTCGTGCCCATCCTCGGCGAATTCAAGGCGCAGCGCAGCTCTGCCGAAACCAAGACCCTGATTGACAATGTGGCCACGGTGCTGGTCTGGTCGCTGCTTGCCGTCACGGTGCTGGGCATTCTCGGTGCGCCCTGGGTGGTGTGGCTGCTGGCCAGCGGCATGCAGGCCAGCAATACTTACGACACGGCAGTGTTGCTCACGCGCATCATGTTTCCCTATATCTTTCTGATCTCGCTGGCCGCGGGTGCGGCCGGTGTGCTCAATACATGGAAGAAATTCGCCATTCCGGCAGTTACGCCGGTTTTGCTCAACCTGTCATTCATTGTCTGCGCGCTGTTTCTGACGCCATACGTCAATCCTCCGGTGATGGCGCTGGCCATCGCCGTGGTGCTCGGTGGCATCGCCCAACTGGCGGTGCAGGTGCCCGCCCTGATCAGGATCGGCATGTTGCCGCGTCTGACGTTCAATCTGCGCGCCGCGCTGGCTGATCCGGGTGTCGGTCGCATCCTGCGCCTGATGGTGCCGGCGACCCTGTCGGTGTCGGTGGCGCAGATCAGCCTGATCATCAACACCAACATCGCTTCGCATCTGGCGCCCGGCAGTGTGTCGTGGATCACCTATGCCGACCGGCTGATGGAATTTCCCACCGCCCTGCTGGGTGTGGCCCTCGGAACGGTCCTGCTGCCCAGTCTGTCTGAAGCGAATGCCGATGGCGATGCCAATCGCTATGCCGAACTGCTCGACTGGGGCGTGCGCCTGAGCTTCCTGCTTGCGCTGCCGGCCGCAATCGGACTTTGGTTGCTGGGCACGGGCCTCACGGCCACCCTGTTTCACTATGGACTGTTCACTGACCATGATGTGTTCATGACCCGCAACGCGGTGATCGCTTACGGCGTCGGCCTGATTGGTCTGATCCTGGTGAAAATTCTGGCGCCCGGTTATTACGCCAAGCAGGACATTCGCACACCGATGAAAATAGCGCTGATTGTGCTGGCCGTGACGCAGCTGCTCAATCTGCTGTTCGTGCCCTGGTTTGCCCACGCCGGGCTGGCACTGGCGATTGGCCTGGGGGCTTGCCTCAATGCAGCCTTGTTGTTCATCGGCCTGCTGCGGCGCGGTGTGTATCGGCCACAACCCGGCTGGGCTGTATTTTTGCTGCGCCTTTTGTTTGCCCTGAGTATTTTCGGTGTGGCGCTGTGGTTCATGAACCAGCAGTTTGACTGGATTGCCCTGCGCGCCCATCCCGGCGCACGCGTTGGCTGGCTGGCGCTCCTGATCAGCACAAGCGCCCTGCTGTATTTCCTGACCCTGTCTGCCACCGGCATGCGACTGCGGGATTTCAAACGCAAGATATGAGCACGACACCTCTGGACTATTTTTCCGCGCTGGTGGCGGGCACGCCGGAGCAGGGAACAATACCGTTGACCGAGGCGGCGATTTCGATCGCCCAGGATGTCTATCCGCGCCTCGATCTGGCGCAGGTGCAATCGGAACTTGATCGCATGGCCGTGACCCTGCGCACGCGACTGCCGGCCGATGCCTCGACGGTGGTGCGTCTGCGCGCCCTGAACCAGTATTTTTTCAGGGAGCTGGGTTTTCAGGGCAACCGCAACGATTATTACGATCCCGACAACACCTATCTCAACAAGGTGCTCGAACGGCGGCGCGGCATTCCGATTTCTTTGGCCGTCCTGTACATGGACCTGGGCGAGCAGATCGGCTTGCGCCTGCGCGGGGTCTCGTTTCCGGGCCATTTCCTGGTCAAGCTGACGGTGCGCAGCGGTGAACTATTTCTTGATCCGCTGACCGGCGCCTCGCTGTCACGCGACGAGCTGGAAGAGCGGCTGGCGCTGTATTTGGAGGCCCGCAATCTTGAGGTGTCCACCGAACTGGCGCTGATTCCTTCCGTTCAGGAAGCGTCCTCACGCGATATCCTGGTGCGCATGTTGCGCAACCTCAAGGGCATTTACCACGATCGGCGTGAATTCGAGCGTCTGCTGGCGGTGCAACAGCGGCTGGTGATCGTGCGGCCCGAAGTGGCCGAAGAGCGGCGTGACCGTGGCCTGATCTATGCCCAGCTCGAGTGTCCGCGTGCGGCGCTTGATGACCTCAATGCCTATCTCAAGGAACAGCCGGGCGCACCCGAGGCGGAGGACATCCGACGCACCATTGCCGTGCTGCGCGAGGCCAACGACCGGCTCAATTAGACTGGTGTGTCATCGACCGAGCACGCGTCCCTCGCGGCGCGGATCGGCGCCACCAATCCAGCCGGTGGCGGTCCGGGCGACGCCCTGAATACCGCTGGTTTGATTGGACAGCCGCACCTCATGACCGCGTTGCTGCAGCGCCTCGACCAGTGCTGCTTCGGCCGCTGCCGGCAGCCGGCCGCGCTCCAGCTCGGTCGGTCCATTGCGTGAGCCGAAGTTGAGCAGGTCGATGGCAGCCTGAATGTCGAGTTTCCAGTCGAGGCTGGCAACCAGCGTCTTGCCGACATAATTGATGATCGACGGCCCGCCAGGTGAACCCAGACTCATCACCAGCCGGCCCGGTCGGCCATCCGGCAGGGCCTCAAACACCAGCGTGGGCGCCATCGAACTGCGTGGCCGTTTGCCTGGTTCTAAGCGGTTGGCGACCGGCACGCCCTGTTCGTGGGCAACAAACGAAAAATCACTGAGCTGGTTGTTGAGCAGAAAACCGCCGACCATCTGGCGTGCGCCAAATGCACCTTCAATGGTGGTGGTCATGGCGAGCGCATTGCCATCACGGTCAACAATCGACAGGTGTGAGGTGCCGGGACGGTCGGCGCTCTGGTCGGCGGCGAGGGTCAGTGTCGCACCACGCGGGGTGCCGGGTCTGGCGCGCCCCATGCTCCGTTGGCCAATCAGGGCGGCCCGTGCGGCCAGATAATTGGCATCGAGCAGACCGTCGGCGAGGGGCACAAAATCGGGGTCGGCAATGTACAGATCGCGGTCGGCGTAGGCCAGTCGTGCTGCTTCGCTGAACAGATGCACGGCGCTGGCATCGGGCACGCCATCGTGCGGTGGCAGCGTGGCGATGGGCGTGTGCGCCAGCATGCCGAGAATCTGCAGCGTCGTGATGCCCCCGGAAGACGGCGGCGGCATGCCGCAGATCAGCCAGACGCGATACGGTGCACAGACCGGTTCGCGCTGCTGCGCCCGATACGCCTGCAGGTCGGCCAGCGCCAGCTTGCCCGGGTTGGTTGGATGGGTTCGCACCTTGTCGACAATGGCGGCAGCCATCGGGGGGCGGTAAAACACACCGGCGCCGTGGCGGGCGATCTGGCGCAGCGTGCGCACCAGCATCGGATTGCGCAGCCGGTGGCCGATCGGCCAGGGCTCGCCCTGGCTGTTGTAGAAATAGCGGCGTGCCTCGGCATCACGGCGCAGGAAGGGTTCATCGGCAAGTAGAATGTGCAGGCGCTCACTGACGAGAAAGCCGCCCTCGGCCAGCCGAATTGCTGGTTGAAACAGGCTGGCCCAGGGCAGCTTGCCGTATTTTTTGTGCGTCGCTTCCAGCAGTCGCAACACGCCCGGCGTGCCCACCGAGCGGCCACCGATCACGGCTTCGAAAAACTTCACCGGCTGGCCGGCGGCATCGAGGAACAGGGTTTCGTCGGCGGCCAGAGGGGCGGTTTCGCGACCATCCCAGGCATCAACGGTGTGGTGCTTTGCATTCCAGTACATCAGGAAGGCGCCGCCGCCGATGCCCGAAGATTGCGGCTCGACCAGGGTCAGCACCATCTGTGCGGCGATGGCCGCATCAATGGCGTTGCCACCCCGTTTGAGCATGGCCAAGCCGGCGGCGCTGGCCAGCGGGTTGGCCGTGGCGATCATGAAGCGACGTGTCTTGACCGCGGTGCGGGCGACAATAGCCGAGGCGCCCTCCGGCGCGAGCGCTTCTTGTGCCTGCGCCGTGCTGCCGAGCAGCAGCGGCAGAGCCAGAGCCGCCCGCAGCACCCGCATGCGCATGCGCACCGATCCTGTCCGGCTTACTTCGGTGCCAGGCGAATGGCGCCGTCCAGACGGATGGTTTCGCCGTTGAGCATTTCGTTGGTGATGATCTGGTTGACCAGTTTCGAATAGTCTTCCGGCGTGCCCAGGCGCGACGGGAAGGGCACGGCCGCGGCCAGCGACTTCTGCACTTCTTCGGGCATGCCAAACATCATCGGCGTGCCGAAGATGCCGGGGGCGATGGTGCACACACGGATGCCACTGCGTGCCAGATCGCGCGCGATCGGCAGGGTCATGCCGACCACACCACCCTTGGAGGCCGCATAGGCGGCCTGACCGATCTGGCCGTCATACGCTGCCACCGAGGCGGTGTTGACGATGACGCCACGCTCGCCGGTGGCCAGTGGTGCATTCTTTGCCATGGCCTCGGCGGCCAGGCGAATCATGTTGAAGGTGCCAATCAGGTTGACCGTGACGACCTTGGTGAACAGGTGCAGGGCATGCGGGGCGTCCTTGCCCAGGGTGCGTGCAGCGGGCGCGATGCCGGCGCAGTTGATCAGGCCCATCAGTGTGCCCAGTCCGGTCGCAGCAGCGACCACGGCCTGGCCATCGGCTTCCTGGGTGACATCGCATTTGACAAAGGTCTGGCCGATTTCGGCGGCGAGTTTTTCGCCCAGTTCAACCTGCAGGTCGGCGATCACGACCTTGGCGCCATTGGCCACCAGCATGCGTGCGGTACCCGCGCCCAGACCCGAAGCACCACCGGTGACGATGAAAACTTTATTTGCGATGTCCATTTCTATTCCTTAGATTTTTTGGAGTTACAGCGCCTATTATAAAGAAGCGGCGGCGCCGTGCCATGGCGGGGCGCCTCGCGGGATTCATGCCTGCACCTGCGGGCGATGCGCCGGGCGAATCCTGATCGCCGCTACAGGCCGAGAGACTGGATGGTGATGTTGTTGTTGCGCAGGCGGGCCGACAACTCGCGACCCAGATTGGTCAGCAGCTTGATGGCGCAGGCCGGATGTTCATGCTGCAGGCGTTCGAAATCCTCGTTGCGCAGCATCTGGCAGCGCAACTCGGTATCGGCGCGCACGGTGGCTGAGCGTGGCTTGTGGTCGAGCAGGGCAATCTCGCCAAAAAATGCCCCTGCTGAAAAACTGAGCAGGCGTGTGTCACCTGCAGTGCCTTCCAGAATCACGCTGGCGCGCCCGGATTCGACCGTGTACAGGGCATTGCCTTCATCGCCGGCGCGAAACACGATGCTGCCGGCGGCGAAGGACTGGCTCACCAGATAACGCGACATGAGGGCAATTTCCTCGTGCTCGAAGCCGCGCAGCATGTCGACATCGCGCAGGGCGATCGGTCCGTGGCCGGTGCCGGATTGGCCCAGCTCGACCAGCAGCCGGTCTTCGGCCCATTCGAGCGCCTGATCGGTATCCTGAAACAGTTTGAGCGAACCGGCCGGTGTAGCGGTGGAATGCAGCAGCCCGAGGCTGGCGAGCATCTGAGCTATGCGGCCGCCGGCCGGTAGCCCCGCAATGAGCAATGTCTTGTCCTTGCGCCGCAAGCGGCTGGCCGCTTTGGCCAGCAGACGCGCACCCGTCGTGTCGACATTATTGACGCGTTTCATGTCGACGATGACGCAGCGTGTCACTGTGCTCAGCAAGGCATCGAGCTGGGCCACAAGCTTTTCTCCGGTGCCGAAAAACAGCGGGCCCTCCAGTTCGAAAACGACGATCTGATCGCCATGCTGGAGCAGCGCATCGCGCAACTGTGGCGCGCGCACGTTGCGCGACTGCAGGTCACGGCCCGTGTATTGGCGACGGATAATCGAGCGACTCATGCGCCACAGGAACGACACCGCGGCAATCGACAGGCCGACGCAAACGGCGAGCAGGAAATTCCAGAACAGCGCCAGTCCCGAGACGATCACTACCGTGGCCAGCATGCCCAGCACGTCCCGATCGGGCACGCGCTTGCCGCGCAGCAACTGGCCGAGGGTCGATACCGTCCATGGATCGAACATGCGCAGCGCGACCATCACCAGCATCCCTGACACGGCCGCCATGGGTAGCAGGCTGAATACCGGCGCGAGCACCACCGCCAGGATGAACACGCCGAGGGCGGCGAACAGGCTGGAATGAACATGTCGGCCACCCTGGCTGACATTATGGATGGTTGCCGGGTTGCTCAGGCCGGCATGCAGGGCGCCGAGGCAGGCGCCGATGATGTTGGCCGCACCAACGCGCTGCATTTCGGTATTGGCATTGATGTGCTGATCGGTGAGTTCCTCCAGCAGCTTGTAGTTGATCAGGGCATCGGTGAGGATGATCACGGCGGCCGTGAGTGCCCAGCCGAGTACGGTCGGCAACAAGGGCCAGAACAAGGCCATGCTGCTGGCGTCGGTCAGGTGGCTCAGTGCCTCGAACTTTGGCAGACCGATTTCGAGGGCGCCGATCGTGCCGCCGAGCAGGTTGCCGGCACCGGCGGCGAAAAGCAGTTGCTGCATGAGCGTGCCGGCGATCAGGGCGATCAGGAACGCCGGTGCGCGTCGGGCGTAGCGGCTGACCAGGTCGGCGACGAGCAGAGTGGTCAGGGCGACGACCGGTGCCAGAGGCCGAATGCCGTTCAATGCCTCCGGGAGGTGATGCCAGCCTACGGCGTGGTCCAGACCAAGAATGCCGCGCGTTTGCAGGAACAGGAGCACCACTGCCACACCACACTGAAAGCCGATCATCACGGGTGCCGGCAGAAATTTGGCCAGGGTGCCAATGCGGGCGGTGCTGAAAAGCAGTTCGAGCATGCCGGTCAGAAAGACGAACAGCAGGACGGCCTGGGCCGCGAGCAGCGGCGGGACGCGGCCGGACAGCATGGCTGCGAATTCGCCAAGGAATGCGGCCAGTACGACATTGCTGACGTTGCGTGTCATGAGGATCTGCGGCGCACGCATGCCAAGCGCTGCGCAAACCACGGGCGCACTCATGCCGGCCAGCAAGGCAGCGGCCATACCCGCGCTGGCATACGCTGGCCCGAGCGGTGCGTAGGTCATCAAGCCATAGGATACACAGAGTGGCGCAGCCACCAGCGCAGCGCTCAAGCCGCTGCGCATCTCATGCATCCAGTCAACTTTCCCTGATGATGCGGACAGGAGAAACCTCAACTTTGTTCTTGTAAAAATCGAAGTCCACCATGTTACCAACAAACTGTGACAGTTTTTCTACGGTGCGGCGCTTGGCGCTGCGGACAAGAAAAAAGCGGCCGTAGCCGCTTTTTTCCTGTGCAGGGCAGGTCGCTTAGAGCAGCGGCACCACCAGCAGTGCAACGATGTTGATGATCTTGATCAAGGGGTTGATGGCCGGGCCGGCCGTGTCCTTGTAGGGATCGCCCACGGTGTCACCCGTGACGGCCGCCTTGTGGGCGTCCGAACCCTTGCCACCGAAGTGACCTTCTTCAATGTACTTCTTGGCGTTGTCCCAGGCGCCGCCACCGGTGCACATCGAGATGGCCAGGAACAGGCCGGTGACGATGGTTCCCATGAGCATGCCGCCCAGAGCCTGCGGGCCGAGGAGCAGGCCAACCAGCACGGGCGCAGCCACCGGCAACAGCGAAGGCAGCATCATTTCGCGGATCGCCGCCTTGGTCAGCATGTCGACCGCCACGCCGTATTCGGGCTTGGCCGTGCCTTCCATGATGCCCGGGATTTCCTTGAACTGACGGCGCACTTCGACAACCACCGAACCGGCGGCACGACCGACCGCTTCCATGGCCATGGCGCCAAACAGGAAGGGAATCAGGCCACCGAGGAACATGCCGATGATGACCAGGTGATTCGACAGGTCGAAGCTGGTGGCCTTGTGGGCCGTTTCGAGGGCGTGGGTATAGTCGGCAAACAGCACCAGCGCGGCCAGACCAGCCGAACCGATGGCGTAACCCTTGGTGACTGCTTTGGTGGTGTTGCCCACGGCATCCAGCGGGTCGGTGATGTTGCGGATGGCTTCGGGCAGTTCGGCCATTTCCGCAATGCCGCCGGCGTTGTCGGTGATCGGGCCATAAGCGTCCAGCGCGACGATGATGCCGGCCATCGACAGCATCGAGGTGGCAGCGATGGCGATGCCATACAGACCGGCCAGCGCGAAGGAGGCATAAATGGCCAGACACACCAGAACGACCGGCCAGGCGGTCGACTTCATCGAGATGGCCAGGCCGGCGATGATGTTGGTGCCATGACCGGTGGTCGATGCTTCGGCGACATAGCGCACGGGCTTGTATTCGGTGCCGGTGTAATACTCGGTCACCCAGACTAGCGCGCCGGTCAGACCCAGACCGACCAGAGCCGACAGGTAAAGCTTCATGACCCCGCCGCCAGCGGCGAACTCGGTGCCCGAAAACACCCATGCGGTCACCGGGTAGAAGGCCACAACGGCGATGGCGCCGGCGACGATCAGGCCGCGATACAGCGCGCTCATGATTTTCTTGCCTTCGATGTGCTTGACGAAGGTGCAGCCGATGATCGAGGCGATGATCGAGACGCCGCCGAGCACCAGCGGATACAGCACCGCCTGGCTGGTGGCGCCGACGACCACGAGCGAGCCGAGCAGCATGGTGGCAATCAGCGTGACCGCGTAGGTCTCGAACAGGTCGGCAGCCATGCCGGCGCAGTCGCCGACGTTGTCACCGACGTTGTCGGCGATCACGGCCGGGTTGCGCGGGTCATCTTCCGGAATGCCGGCTTCGACCTTGCCCACCAGATCGGCGCCGACGTCAGCGCCCTTGGTGAAAATGCCGCCACCCAGACGCGCAAAAATCGAGATCAGCGACGAACCGAAAGCCAGACCGATGAGCGGGTGCAGGATGGTGTTGAGCGACATGGTCGCGCTTTGCGGCGTGGAGGCAATCAGCACGCCATAGAAGCCGGCCACGCCGAGCAGGCCCAGACCAACCACCAGCATGCCGGTAACGGCACCGCCACGGAAGGCCACGTTGAGGGCTGCATTGAGCCCCTGGTTGGCGGCTTGCGCGGTGCGCACGTTGGCGCGCACCGACACGTTCATGCCAATGAAGCCCGACGCGCCCGACAGCACGGCGCCCAGCAGGAAGCCAAATGCGGTGGTCCAGCCTAGTCCCGGCACAAGGCCGATGACGATCAGGATGACCACGCCGACCATGCTGATGGTGCGGTATTGGCGCTTCAGGTACGCCGCAGCACCCTGCTGGATGGCTTCGGCGATTTCCTGCATGCGCGCATTACCGGCATCCAGTGACAGGATCCAGTTGCGTGAGATGACGCCATAAATCACGGCAATGACGCCGCAGACCAGGGCAAAAATGAGACCTTCAGACATCGATGTTTCCTCCTCCAGTTAAAAACGCACCGCCAGCCGGGGAATGTGTTTTGTTTTGCGCTACTGGCCACATTCCCGTGGCTAACTCAAGACAAGCAGACTTTGAACAAGCCAATTCAGAACAAGAAAATACAGGTGAAACTACTGAAAACAAAAAGAAGAACGGGGCGGTCCCCCCCGTTTGCTCAAACGGGATGGAGTGCCGCAAACACCGTTTCGCGGATCTCGCTGACGCCGCCTACTCCGGCGATCTTGCGATACTGAGGGGCGCCGGCGCGGCCGCTTTGCGCCCAGTCGCCATAATAGTTGAGCAAGACCTTGGTCTGGTCGTGATAGATCTCCAGACGTTTTCTGACCGTTTCTTCACGGTCATCATCGCGCAGGATGAGGTCTTCGCCGGTCAGGTCATCCTTGCCGGCCACCTTGGGCGGATTGAAGCGCTCGTGGTAGGTGCGGCCGCTGGCCGGATGCACGCGTCTGCCGCTCATGCGCTCGATGATAGCCGAATCCGGCACATCGATTTCGAGCACGTAGTCGATCGACACGCCGGCATCCTTCATCGCATCGGCCTGAGGCACGGTGCGGGGAAAGCCGTCAAACAGATAGCCATTGGCGCAATCGGGTTCAAGCAGGCGGTCTTTCACCAGTCCGATGATGATGTCATCGGATACGAGGCCTCCGGCGTCCATGACTTTTTTCGCTGCCAGTCCCAGTGGCGTGCCTGCCTTGACGGCGGCGCGCAACATGTCCCCGGTCGAAATTTGCGGGATACCGTACTTCTCTTTGATGAAACTGGCTTGCGTGCCCTTACCGGCGCCAGGCGCTCCCAACAGAATCAAGCGCATGTGAGAAGCTTCCAAAAAGTTTCAATCGGTGGTTCGATGCGTTATTGTGGTCAAAACTAATGGTCAAAAGGCGAGTGTAATACCAGCGGGCTTGAGAAATGCCGGGTGTAAAAATGCGCTGTATGCTGCCGGCGCAGCCTCCCCCCAACGCTGAGTTGAACACGGCGTTCTGACTCGAACCTTACCCGAGTCCGGCGAGACGGTCAAATCTTGACATTTGCGAGAAAAGTCCTTCGAACCCGCTCAAGATCTTCAGGAGTGTCGACGCCGGCAGCCTGCGCCGCGCCGGCTTCGAATACCGCAATGCGGTAACCATGCCACAGGGCGCGCAATTGTTCCAGCGCTTCGATTTTTTCCAGCGGCGCCACCTCCAGACCCGGGTAGGTTTTCAGGAAAGCGGCGCGGTAGGCATACAGGCCGATATGGCGCATCGCCTCGAACCGCTCGGGAGGTGTACCCGCGCCGTAACGCTCGCGCTCCCAGGGAATCGGCGCGCGCGAAAAATACAGGGCCCGGCCGGCCCGGTCGCGCACCACCTTGACGACGTTCGGATTGAACAGTTCGGCTGGGTCATGGATGGCGTGGCAGGCCGTGGCGATGGCGCAATCCGGCGAGGCCGCCAGCACGCGCGCACATTCGGCGATCAGGGCCGGGTCGATCAGGGGTTCGTCGCCCTGTACGTTGACCACCAGCGCGTCGTCGGCCAGACCGAGCACGCTGGCCACTTCCGCCAGCCGGTCGGTGCCTGAGGGATGATCGGCGCGCGTGAGCAGCGCTTCGTGACCGTGGGCGCGGCAGGCGGCGGCAATGTCGTGGTCATCGGTCGCCACCAGCACACGGGCTGCGCCGCTGGCGGCAGCGCGCTCGGCCACGCGCACCACCATCGGTTTGCCGTGGATGTCGGCCAATGGTTTGTCAGGCAGACGTGTGGACGCCCGGCGCGCCGGAATGACGGCGATGAAACTGACGTTGGCCGGATGGCTCAAGAGCGTTCGGGCGGTGCGTCAGGACAGAGCCGGCGCGGCGTCGTCGAGCACGCGCGCCTCGCTCTCGAGCATGATCGGGATGCCGTCGCGGATCGGGTAGGCCAGGCGCGCTGACTTCGACACCAGTTCCTGACGCGTTTTGTCATAGACCAGTGGTCCTTTGGTGACCGGGCAAACAAGGATGTCAAGCAGTCGCGCGTCCACGGGTTTTCTCCAGAATCAGTTCGGTCAGGCCTGCGTCGAGGGTGGCGTCAACCGGCACGACCCAGAAACGGCCGCAGTCCGCATTGCCGACCTCGGCGCATTTTACGGCATCCTTCTCGGTCATGAGGACGAGTTCACCGGCCGGACCGTCAAACACGTCCTCCTGATACCGGTAATGATCGGGCAGGGGCCGCCGGCGTATGCGCAGACCGGCGCTTTCAAGCATGTCAAAAAAACGTTCAGGCTGGCCAATGCCAGCCACCGCCAGCACGGCCTGGTCACGAAACCAGGTCAGCGGACGGGTGACGCTGGCGTCGCCGAGGGCGTAGGCCATGCTGCCGGCCACGCGCATGTGGAACACCGGTCCGGCCCAGTCGGGCAGTCCGGGTGCCCGGTCGCCATTGAGTACGATTGCATCGACGCTGCGCAGGCGCGACAGGGGCTCGCGCAGCGGCCCGGCCGGCAGCAGCCAGCCGTTGCCGGTGCCACGGCCGTCGAAGACGGCAATTTCGACATCCCGCGCCAGAGCATAATGTTGCAGACCGTCGTCACACAGGATCAGGTCGACTTCGGGATGCACGGCGAGCAGGCGTTGTGCCGCCAGCGCCCGCCGGGCCCCGATGGCCATGGGCACGGCGCTGCGCTGGCGGATCAGGGTCGCTTCATCACCAAAGCGGCGCGCCGCATCATCGGGCAGGGGCGTCGGCAGCACGGCGCCACTGGCGCTGTCACTGCCGCCATAACCCCGGCTGATGACCCCCGGAGTGCGACCCTGCTGGCGCAATGCTTCGATCAGATTGAGTACCAGCGGCGTCTTGCCGGCGCCTCCGACGAGCAGATTGCCGATGACGACGACCGGTCGTGTCGGCCGGCTGATGGCACACAGGCCGCGCCGGTACAGGATGCGTCGCAGCGTGCCCAGCAATCCGAACAGGAGGGACGCCGGCCAGAGCAGTGCCGCCAGCGGGCCGCGCTGCAGCCAGGCCCGTTGCAGGCGCACCGCCTGGGCCGACTCAGTTGCCGGCCGGGGCACTCTGGGTGGCGAAAGTGATCTGGCTCAACTGAGCCAGGCGCGCCGCCTCCATGACATTGACCACTGCCTGATGTGTGGCCTGTGCGTCGGCATTGATGATGATCACCGGATCCTTGGTGGTGCCGCCGGCCTTGAGTTTTTGTGTTGCGGCACGCAAGGCTTCGGCCAGGGCCGGGGCGCTGCGCGCACTGCTCATCTGGCCGTCAATGGCGTATTTGCCGTCGCTGGCCACGGCTACGCTGATTTCGTTGCGCTGCGTGGTGCTGGCCTTTTCGGCGTCGGCCGTCGGCAGGGTGATCTGCAGTTCGGAAAACTTTGAATAGGTCGTGGTCACCATCAGGAAAATGATGATCACCAGAAACACGTCGATGAGCGGGATCAGATTGATCTCCGGCTCCTCGCGCTTGCCGTGTTTGCGAAAATTCATTCGCGCTCGCCGTGCACAACGTCGACAAAACGGACCGCCTGTTGTTCCATCTCGGCGACAAAATCATCGATGCGACTGCGAAAGTGGCGATAGAAAATCAGCGACGGAATCGCCACCACCAGCGCGAACGCGGTGTTGTACAGCGCGACCGAGATGCCGTGGGCCAGCGCCACCGGGCTCGTGCCGGCCGGCGCCTGGGCGCCAAAAATTTCGATCATGCCGATGACCGTGCCAAACAGGCCCATCAAGGGCGCCGTCACGGCAATGGTGCCCAGCGCATTGAGAAAACGTTCCATCTCATGGGCTGCGGCACGCCCGGCTTCCTCGATCGACTCCTTCATCAATTCCCGCGAGGCGCGTTCGTTGCGCAGGCCGGCAGCCAGCACCCGGCCCAGGGGCGAATTGCCTTCGAGCCGGTCAACCACCTCCGGCGTGATCTGTTTGGCCCGGTACAGGCCGAGCACGTCCTCGAGCAGGCGCATCGGCAGGACTTTCGTGCGGCGCAGTGCCAGCAGGCGTTCAATGATCAAGGCCAGAGCGATGACCGACGCGGCGAGCAGGAACCAGATCGGCCAGCCGGCCGCTTGAATGATCGGAAACAAAATTTTCTCCCGGGGAGCAAAGGGAACAAGCGCTACAATCGTCGACACCTGTCCTGGAACAGCCATTTTGGCGAGCATCTGGACATTTGTCGACCCGCCCGCCGAATTGACGGACGGTAACACCAGCTCAGCGCGAAATGTAGCGGTTCGGCAGGCCTGCGGCAAGCCAAAGTCCCGATCGACTCGTCAAAAATTGTGGTTCTGGATTGGAAATCCTTGTGGAACAAGCAGTTAGCAGCTTACGCACAATTTGTGTGGATAAGTTTGTGCACAGATTGGCGGAACAGTCATCAGACGCTTGATATTTCAAGACTTTAGCTACTTTGCCCAATTTCAATGCACGAATATAAATTCAATTAAATCAATAACTTGAAAATTTCACAGACTATTACCCCGTTCCAGGCCTGTCGCGTTCACAAGAATGCTGCAACTGTGGATAGCTTGAGCACGAAGCCATCAGCTTTACAAGCTGTTTTTGCCCGGAAAGCCGCATGAATACTGGTTCCTCGCACGCAGAGACAGGCGCCTCGCCGAAAATCCTCACAGTTGGCGAGCTAAACCGCGCCGTTGCAGGATTGCTCGAACGGAATTTCCCGCTGGTGTGGGTTTCCGGGGAAGTGTCCAACCTGACGAGGGCGGCGTCGGGTCACTGGTATTTCTCGCTCAAGGACCGGGATGCCCAAGTGCGTTGCGTCATGTTTCGCAGCCGCAATCAGGGGGTCGACTGGCCATTGCGCGAGGGTGACAAGGTCGAAGCGCGCGCCCTGGCGGGTTTGTACGCGGCGCGCGGCGAATTTCAGTTGACGGTGGAACAACTGCGCCGCGCCGGCGCTGGTTCGCTGTTCGAAGCGTTCCTGCGGCTCAAGGAAAAACTGGCCAGCGAGGGTCTGTTCGATGAAGAACGCAAGCGGCCGCTGGTGCGTTTTCCGCGCGTCATGGGCATCGTCACCTCGCCGCAGGCTGCAGCCTTGCGTGATGTGCTGACCACTCTGGCGCGGCGTGCGCCGCACGTCGCCCTCATCCTGTATCCGGCCCCGGTGCAGGGCAGCGATGCCCCAGGCCGACTGGTTGCCGCCATTGAGGCAGCGTCGCGCCGGGCTGCGCTTGATGGCATCGAAACCCTGTTGCTGGTGCGCGGTGGCGGGAGCATCGAAGACCTGATGGCCTTCAATCACGAGTCAGTGGCGCGGGCCGTGGCCGCCTGCAGCGTGCCGGTGGTGTCTGGGGTGGGCCATGAAACCGATTTCACCATTGCCGATTTTGTCGCCGACGTGCGTGCGCCCACGCCGACGGCCGCCGCCGAGCTGGCCAGCCCGGATCGCCAGCACTGGCTCGCCGAGCTGGCATTGCGTCGTGGCCGTCTGCTGCGTGCCTGGCAGCGTGGCCAGCGCCAGGCGGAGCAGCGCCTTGACGACGCCACGCGTCGCCTGAAAAGCCCGCTGCAACGGGTCAGCGAGGCGCAACTTCGGCTCGACGACGCGGCACGACGCTTGCGTGCGGTGTTGCGCGCACGGCTCGAGCAATCCGCGCAACGGCTGCTGCTGGTCGCGACGCGTCTGGCGCACCGCCGGCCGGATACGCGCTCCGCATCCCTGCTGCTGGACCGGCTCAAGGAGGATCTGCGGACCAGCGCCGAGCGTGCGCTGCTGGCGCGGCAAACACGGCTGGAACTGCTGGGGGCGCGGCTCAAACTGCTCGATTCGGCCAATACGCTGGCGCGCGGTTATGCGATCGCCGCCGACGCTCAGGGCCGCATTGTGCGCGATGCCGCCCAGCTGAGTGCCGGCGAGGCACTACAATTGCGGTTTGCGCGCGGCTCGGCGGTGGCCGTGGTGCGCGAGCAATCTCAACAACCTGATCAAGGGTAGCGAATTCGACAGTTCCAGCCTTGAGGACAGTTCTGCTTTATTCCGCCTGGTACATTCCCAGACTGTGCGTCATCTTTTCCCAGTAGGCCGTTTCGCTCTTGAGAAATTCGGTGAAGCGCGCCGGGTTGAACGTTTCGCGGCTGTCCATGCCCTGGTCCTGGGCGCGTTGTGAGATGTCGGGCATGGTAATGACGGTGCGCAGATCCTCATAGAGCTTGGTGATGATCGCCGGATCGGTGCCGGTCGGCACGAGCACGCCGTACCAGCCCCCCGCGGGAACGTCGTTGACGCCCGATTCGGCGGCAGCCGGTATGCCGGGTGCAAGCGCAGAGCGTTTTGAGCCGCCCATGGCAATGGCGCGAATGCGGCCCGACTTGACGTGTGGCATGGCGCTCGGGATGGCGTCGAGCATGATCTGGATCGAGCCGCCGATCAGGTCGGTCATGGCCGGTGCGCTGCCCTTGTAGGGCACGTGCACGAGGTCGACGCCCATCACTTTCTTGAACACCTCCATGGCCAGATTGCTGGTCGAGCCCGTACCGGGCGAGCCGTAGCTGTACTTGTGCGGATTGGCTCGGAGGTGGGCCACGACCTCGCTGAGCGTGGTGGCGGGAAACTGCAGATTGGTGACGAACAGGATGTCGGCCGTGGCGAGCATGATGACCGGCTTGAAGTCGCGCTCAACGTTGTACGGCAGCTTCTTGTAGAGATTGGGATTGATCACCAGCGGCGAGTTCGAGGTGAACAGCAGGGTCAGGCCGTCGGCCGCGCTCTTGGCGACCGTTTCGAGGGCGATGGCACCATTGGCGCCGGCGCGGTTTTCGACGATGACGGTCTGGTTCCACATCTTCGTGAGTTTTTCGGCCATGGCACGTGCCAGAATGTCCGATCCCTGGCCGACGGTGAATGGCACGATCAGCCGCACCGGCCGGGCCGGATAGCTCTGGGCTTGCGCCGTGCTCAGCGCGCCGGCGACGAGTACGGCCAACAAGCGCGCACACAGGCCTGCTGTGACGCGCACGCCGCATAGTCTGGACTGGATCATCTGCGTACTCCCTTGGCGGACAGTTCTAGGGTGTTGTGGGGGATATGGTTCTTGATGGACGGGCAGGTTGACTGAACTATAAGAGATTGTTATAACATTATCAACAAACGCGAACCGCCCCGTGCATTGCCTGCTTCAGAACGCTGCCAGCGCGCCTCGGGCACTCCCTCTCCATTTCGAATATCCGCTCATGGCCACGTCTATTCCTCTGCTTTCGGGCATCCGCGTTCTCGCGGTCGAACAATACGGTGCTGCACCGTTTGGCACGCAGTATCTGGCCGAGCTTGGTGCCGAGATCATCAAGATCGAACAGCCCGACGAGGGCGGCGATGTGTCCCGTCATGTCGGCCCCTACTTCGCGCAGGGATTGCCGGAGACCGCGCGCAGCATCTTTTTTCAGAGCATCAACGCCGGCAAAAAAAGCATCACGCTGAATCTGCGCAAGGAAGAAGGCCGGGCGGTGTTTCGCAAGCTTGCCGCCGGTGCGCATGCGGTGGCGAGCAATATGCGCGGCGACGTGCCGGCCAGGCTGGGCCTGACATTTGACCAGCTCAAGATGGTCAACCCGGCCATCGTCTGCGCTCACCTGACCGGCTACGGCCGCGATGGCGAGCGCGTCATCTGGCCGGGATATGATTATCTGATGCAGGCCGAGGCCGGCTATTTTTCGCTCACCGGCGAACCCGATTCGCCGCCGGCGCGCATGGGCTTGTCGATGGTCGATTACATGACCGGCGTGGTCATGTCGCTCGGTCTGGTCAGCGGCCTGCTCGGCGCGCGCACCACGGGCGAGGGTTGTGACGTCGATGTGAGTCTCTACAACGTTGGCCTGCACAACCTGAATTACGTCGGCAACTGGTACCTCAATGCCGGCGCGGTCACGCCGCGTGAGCCGCGTTCGTCGCATCCGGTGCTGACCCCCTGCCAGTTGTACCGCACGAGCGACGGCTGGATCTACCTGATGTGCAACAAGGAAAAATTCTGGGGCAAACTGTGTGAAAAAATCAGCCGGCCAGACTGGATCACCGATGCCCGCTTTGTGGATTTCCCGGCGCGCCTCGAACACCGTCATGTGCTGACCGGCTTGCTCGACGGCGCCCTGTCGGAACGCACGACAAGCGAATGGATGACGATCTTTGCCGGCGTGGTGCCGGCGGCGCCCATCTTGTCGGTCGCCGAGGCGCTCGATGCGCCCTTTGCCGCTCAGGGTGGGCGCATCCGCGACATCGCGCTCGAAGACGGCAGCCATCTGCGCTTGCTGCGCGGTCCGCTGCGCACCTCACGTGATGGCGAGCCGGTGGCGCCCGGCCCGGCACTGGGTGCGCATACGGCCGCCATACTGGCGGAA
>CANJOT010000010.1 GCA_947475815.1 Burkholderiales bacterium
CGAGGCATACTTCACTCAGCGAGCTTTGCCGATGGCGGCATGAATCTATTCGAGTTACCCACCGACCTTCGGTCCATGGATAACTCACCCCGCAGGGAATTCACTTAAAAAGCGACAGATTCTGTCTTAAACAACCGAGCCACCTCTCAGATCCAACCGGACGTGGGTTCGCGCGTGGCCGACCTGCAATACGCGTTTCGCAGCGACGTCAGCTGGGGCGACCTGACCGGCGCGCTCGATTACGTCACCAATGTCGGCGGCGGCATCCATAACAACGAAGCCGCACACCTTGCCAACGGCGGCAACCGCCAGTGGAATGCCTGGCGCTACAACCTGACCACCTCGGCGGTCAAGGGTGCCTGGACCATCGGCGCGCGCCTCAAGGGTCAGTACGCTGCCAAGTCACTGGTCTCCGGGGAGCAGTTCGGTCTGGGCGGCGCGACCAGTGTGCGTGGTTTCTCGGATCGTGCCGTATCCGGTGATACGGGTCATCAATGGAATCTGGAAGCGCTTGGTCCGGATCTGTTTGGCACGCAGTTCAAGCCAGCCGGCTTCATCGAAGGCGGTCAGGTGCACACCCGTGCAACCAACATCAGCGAGTCGATCATGAGCGTCGGTGCCGGCCTGCGCATGGCGACCCAAAACGTGCAGGTTGCCGTCGATCTCGCCCAAGTGGTTGATCGTGCCAGCACCAGCCCGGCGGGCAAGCCAGTACGCCTGCACATGAGCCTGAGCTACAAGTTCTGATTGCCGGGTGCGGGCCGCGCGCTTGCGCGGTCTGCATCCCGGTTTGCGTTACCCCGCTCAGGCCTTGAGCTTCTCGTATTCTTCCTCGGCCGCTTTCAATGCATGTTGACCGGCGGACATGTGACTGACCATGCCGCCCAGCAGGATGCAGATGGCGCAGACCTCGGCGACATCCTTGGGCGTGGCACCTGCCTGAATCGCCAGGCGGGCATGCGGGCCCGAATCGGGCTTGCGCGCAATGATCTCGATCGCCGTGGCGATCAACTCTTTTTCGCGAATGGTCAGTGAACTCTCCTGGCCATCGTCAAACACAGCCTTGCGCAATTCGATCCACTTCACCATGGTATTGGGCACATACCGGCCCAGTCGGTCAAACGCATCGATCACGCGGCCGTAATACTCCAGGCTGTAGTCGCGCACAAACTTCAGCCCTGCGCTTTCCTGCGGGGCACTGTCCTGCGCTTCTGCAGCCGGTTGTTTCTTCTTTGCCATGCGGGTCTCCTGACTCAATAGGTAATCGGCAAGGGGCCGCCGGAGCGTCCTTTCAGCCTTCTGCGCAACATCGAAAACAACGGTGCCAGCCAGATCAGCGCGGCCACCGCCAGCACGCTGATGGAAATCGGGCTGACCACAAAAATACCGAACTCTCCCTGGGAAATCGTCAACGACCGTTCAAACGAAGTTTCGACGATGGGACCAAGCAGGAAACCAAAAATGAACGGCGCCACCTGGAAACCGGCCAGCTTGGCGGCAAAACTGAACAGGCCAAAAATGATCATCACCAGAATGTCGTAGCGGTCATAGCCCGTCAGGTAGACCCCAACCAGACAGATGAAGGTCAGAATGGGCACCAGCAGACGCACCGGCACATAGGCGATCCTGGTAAACAGGCCGATCAGCGGCAGGTTGAGGATCAGCAACAGCACATTGCCGATATACATGCTGGCAATCACGCCCCAGAACACATCGGGGCGCATCTGCATGAACATCGGCCCGGGCGTGATACCGTGAATCATCAGCGCGCCGAGCAGCAGGGCAGCCGGCACGTTAGAGGGAATGCCCAGGCTCATGAGCGGCACGAAGGCACCGGCTGCCGCACCGTTGTTGGCCGACTCCGGTCCGGCCACACCGGCGATCATGCCGGTGCCAAACAGCTCTGGTGTCTTCGACAGTTTCTTCTCGATGGCATAACTGGCAAAGGTCGACAGGATGGCGCCACCACCGGGAATGATACCGATCAGAAAACCGATCACCGAACCGCGCGCGATCGGCATGGCCGACTGTTTCCACTCCTCCCGGTTGGGCAGCAACTCGCGCAGGCGTTTGGGCGGCCTGATCACCTCGCCGGTTTCAGCCGGACCGACCATCATGTGCAGGATCTCGTTGAGCGCAAACATGCCCATGGCGATGACGATGACATCGACACCGCCCAGCAGGTAGCTGGTGCCAAACTCGTAACGCGCGCCACCACGCATCGGATCCATGCCGATGGTCGCGATCAGCATGCCGAGCACGACCATGATCAGGCCCTTGAGCAGCGAGCCCTGCGACAGATAGGTGACCAGCGCCACGCCCAACATGACGAGCGCAAAATATTCCGGCGGGCCGAACTTGAGGGCCCACTCGGTGAGCACGCTCGACAGGAAGGTGATGCCGATCACCCCGACAGTGCCAGCGATGAACGAACCAAATGCGGCAATGCCCAGGGCGGCGCCGCCGCGGCCCTTGCGATGCATCTGGTAGCCATCGATGCAGGTGACAATCGAGGGCGCCTCACCGGGGATGTTGAGCAGGATTGAAGTGGTCGAGCCGCCGTACATGCTGCCGTAATAGATACCGGCCAGCAGCATGATGGCACCCGCATCCTTGAAATAAAAAGTCAGCGGCAAAATGATGGCCATGGTGCCGGAGTGGCCCAGGCCCGGCAGCACGCCAACGATGGTGCCGAGCAGCACACCGATGAAACAATACATGAGGTTGGCCGGGTCGAGTGCCACGGCAAAACCCTGTGAAAGACTGGCCAGAATGTCCATGTGTCGGGGTTCCGGGCCTCAGAAGGGCAACAGTCCTGAAGGCAAGGGACCCTTCAGGTATTTGACGATAAGAAAATAAGAACCGATCGCGCAAATCAGTGCCATCGCGACCGTTTCTGCCCAGCCACAGCGCATCAGGCGCGCGACAATGACAATCACGAGCGCGGTGGCGATGATGTAGCCCAGTGGGTCGAGCAAAAAACAATACGCGACGAAGCTCAGCACCACCAGCAACAGCTTTTTGCGGCCGTGTTCGGCAAAGGTGTCACCAGCGGCAGGCGCCGCGGGTTCATGACGCCCCCAGACGGCACGCACCAGCAGCACCAGTGCGAGCGTCAGCAGCAGGCCGCATAGCAACACCGGCATGAAGGCCGTGTCCGGCGCGCGCAGATCGCCCAATGGCAGCAGCAGCGCCTTGTAGAGGCCGATACCGCCAATGGCGAGCAGGAACAGCGCCGCGCCGATGTCTTTTTTGTTCACGCGCCCGCCCCCATCTGGCGCTTCGATCACTTCGGCGTGATCATGTTGATTTCCTTGGCGACCGTGGCGATACGCACCGCCTCCTCGGCAAAGGAGGTGGCAAACTCACGACGGTTCTGGAACGCCGGCACTTGCGCGACCTTGCGCAATTGGTCGAGCAGTTCCGGATCCTTGACGGCCTTTGCGAAAGCAGCTTCGAGCGTTTTCAACACCGCCTCGGGAACGCCCTTGGGCGTGAAGATGCCGATGATGTTCAGACTGTCAGCCTGAACACCCTGTTCGCGCAGGGTGGGAACCTCTTTGTACAGATCCACGCGCGAAGGTGCAGCGACACCAAGGATGCGCACCTTCTTTGCATCCGCGTAAGGCCGCAGTGCCGACAGCGAATCAACCGTCACCTGCACGTGTCCGCCCGCCACCGCAAGGGCGCGCTCGCCGCCGCTCTTGAAAGGCACGTAGTTGGCTTCAATACCCATGGCCTTCATGATGGTGACCGAGTCCAGATGCGAGGTCGTGCCCGGATTGATACCGACCAGCACCTTCTTTGGATTCTTGCGGCCGAAGTCCATCAACTCCTTGACCGATTTGAAGCCCGAAGCCTCCGACACTGCGAGTACCCGGAAGTCGGCAATCAACTGCACCAGCAATTCAAAGTTGGCCGGATCAGGATAGACCGGCACGAGGAACTTGGCCAGGCTGAAGGCGCCCGTGCCGAAAAACCCGAGGGTATAACCGTCGGGCCGCTCGCGGCCCACTTCAATCTCGCCCTGCACGGTGTTGGCGCGATTGACGATGACGACCGACTGACCGAGATGTTTGGAGAGCGCCTGGGCAAAAATGCGCCCGGTCAGATCCGTCGTGCTGCCGGCCGCATACGGCACGATGATGGACACGGGCTTTGCCGGAAAGCTATCCGCTGCCGGTGTGGCCATCGGCATCAGAGACAACAACAGACCCGCAGGCACAGCCTTCGAAAGGCTCTTCCACAATTGCGCAAGACTTTTCATGAGTATCTCCTTGTATTCGTTAAAGCAGACTGAACAATTTGGCTGGTGCGACCCTCTGTTCAATACGCGCGTTGCAGCAGGCCCACCACCTCGGCCACCGTAGCCTCGCGCGGATTTCCAAACATGATGGAATCGCGCAGGGTCGCGGCAGCGACTTCCTCAAACAGACTTTGATCCTTGACACCGGCATCACGCAGGCGCCCCGGCAATCCTACCGCCTTCACCATGGCGCGTATACGCTCGGCCACCAGGGCGCCGGCATCATCGCCCTGAAGGCCGATTTCCGCCGCCATGGCACGCATGGCTGCTGGCGCAGCCGGGGCATTGAACTCGACCGCCACCGGCAGGAAGATCGGCGTGGTATGGGCATGGGCGACACCCCAGGCTGCGCCGGCCTGATGGCCCAGCGCATGGCTGATACCGAGCGGAAAGGTGCTGACCGTCGACATACCCGACGCCGCCAGCACGCGCGCGCGCCGCTCGATCAGGTCCGGCCGTGAGCGGTCAATGCTGTCGACCAGATCGCTCATGAGAATGCGAAAGGCGCGTGCGCGCAGCGGCTCGGCGAACGGCGGCAAAACACTCGAGTACAAACCCTCGACGGCATGGTCAAGCGCCTTCATACCGGTGCCAGTCCACAGGGAATCGGGCGTGGCCAGTGTCACCAGCGGGTCCAGCAGCACCGCGCGGATCCCCAGTCCGGGATGGCGATGCACGAACTTTTCGCCACGCGCCGCATCGGTAATGCCAGCACCAAAGGTGTGGGCGCCGCCCGACAGCGTGGTCGGTATCGCCACATGCGGCACCATCCTGCCATCGATCGCAAAGGCAGTGAAGGAGCCCGTCTTGCCCCACTCGCCCTTGAAGCGGTCGAAGTCGGATGGTTGCTCAACCTTGCCCGCGAGCGCCAGGGTGATGCCCTTGGCCGTGTCGATGGCGCTACCGCCGCCAAAAGAAACAAAACCGTCGCAACCATGTTCACGAAAATAATTCGCCGCCGCGATCACCGTTTCGCGCGGGGTGTGCGGACGGGTTGCGGAAAATACCGGCGGGGCGGATGGCAGGCCGGCCAGCCATTGCTGAAACATGTCGGTGGCGGCCACCGAGCGCGTGGTGACCACGCCCGGCCGGGTCACGCCGGCGCGCTCGAGCTCGGACGCAGCGAGACCCGCCACGCCAGCGCCGACGAAGACACGCGCCGCGAACGGCATGTCAAAGGGAACCGCCTTGACCATGGGAGTTGTCATGGTGCCCTGCCCCTCAACGATATTTCGGCGGACGCTTGTCGCGGCTCGCCTCGAAGGCTTCCTGATTCTCCGGCAGCCCGCGACCGGCCACCATCAAGGCCCAGGAATAGTTCAGGATGTCCGCTGCATCACGTCGCAGCCACTGGTTCAGGGACGCCTTGGTCCAGCGCGTGGCGAGTGCCGGCCCGTCGACAAAACGCCGACCCCAGGCCACGGCACGTTCGAGCAGTTCGTCAGGCGGCGCCAGTTCGGTCACCATGCCGATGCGTTCCGCTTCGCGCGCCGGCACCGGATCACCGGTGAGCAGATAACGTTTGGCGCGCGCCAGGCCGATGCGCGCCGGCCAGACGAGCGCGCCGCCGTCACCCGGAGCGACGGCGATATTCATGTGGCCATCGAGAAAACGCGTCTTGTCATCATCGGCCGCGATGATGATGTCACACAGCAGCACCACCTGAGATAACAGCCCGGCGACCAAGCCATGCACTGCAGCAACAATCGGCTTTTCAAGGTCGATCATGTTGTTGATCAGGTCACGACATTGCTCGAAATGCACCATCTGTCCCTGGGGATCATCCTTATAAAAATCATAGAGATCGCGATCACCACCGGCACAGAAATTCTTGCCACTGGATGCCAGCACGATGGCGCGCACCTCGTCATCGCGGCGCAGGTCGCGCGGAATCTGCGTGACCTCGTGGTGCATGGCCATGTTGATCAGATTGTGCGGCGGGCGATTCAGGGTGACGATGGCCAGCCCATCAATTTTTTCAATTTTCAGGTGCTGGTAGTGACTGTAGTCGACAACGTTCATGATTTCTCCTAGGTACTCAGATGGTTCGTCACTGCACTAACAACAATGCCCGGGCGCGCAGATCCTCCTTGCGCACCTTGATCATTTCGGTGGAACTGATCGGCCACTCGTGGGCCTTCAGAAAAAACACGTGTTTGGGAATCTTCCATGCGGACAACCTGCCTTTGCAGGCATCAATGATGTCCTGCGCACGCGCGCATTTGCCCTCACTCAGCTCGATAAAAGCGACGACCGCCTCGCCCCAGCGCTCGTCGGGCACACCGACGATCTTGGCGGCTTCAACTATCTCGATCTGATTGACCAGCCAGTCTTCGACCTCAAGCGCCGAGACGTTCTCGCCGCCGCTTTTAATCATGTCCTTGTAGCGCCCGGTCAGATACAGATATCCATCGGCATCGAGATAACCGCAGTCGCCGGTACAAAAAAAGCCGCCCGAGTCAAACACCCGATTCGGCATATCTTCCGGCGCGGGACGGTGATAACCGGCAAAACGGTTCCAGCCGCGAAAACGGATTTCGCCACGCTCCATCGGGCCGAGCAGCGCGCCTGTTTCGGGATCGACAATGCGCAATTCGACACCGGGCAAGGGCCGGCCATTGGCGCTCGAGCGGATCGACTCGCGCTGTTCTTCAGCCATCACCAGCGCCGCCGGATTGGAGGCCTCGGTCATGGCATAAAACCCGACAATGCGCTGCAAACCGAGCTCGCGCCGCAGCGCATAGCTGGCCGCTTGGGTATGCCCTTTGGTCCACGAGGAAATGTCATACCGGCCGGTCGCGGCCAGTTCGGCGACGCGGCGCAACTGATAGTCAAGCAGGCCCAGCGTGGTAATGCGCTCGCGCTGCACGATCTCAATGACCTCACACTCATCAAACTGGTCGATGATGTGGATACAGGCGCCGCGCAGCAGCGCTGACAGGCCCGACAGCACCAGTCCGCCGGTATGAAAAAACGGCAGGGTCACCAGGACGCGGTCAGCCGATTCAAGACCAAACGCCTCGCCCCAGTAAAAGCCACCACCCAGCATGCCCCGGTGACGCAGCCGCGCACCCTTGGGAAAGCGCGTGCTGCCCGAGGTATACACAATGTGGGAAATGTCTTCGGCGGTCGTGCCTGCGTATCGGGCCACCGCGCCACGCGCGGCCTGCTCCAGTACGCTCATGTCCTGACCCAGATCGACGATCACCTGCAGCGCAGGGTGACTGGCCAGCGCCAGGCCTGCCGTGATGTCTTCCCTTTGCGGCAAGGACAAACCCGCCATGGCCTCAAGCAGTGCATCACGCAAGGGCCGCCCGCGGTAGGCGCCACCGACGATTAGAAAACCGACATCCGAATGCGCCACCAGCTGGCTC
The DNA here is from genome assembly GCA_947475815.1 of Burkholderiales bacterium. Taxonomy (GTDB): domain Bacteria; phylum Pseudomonadota; class Gammaproteobacteria; order Burkholderiales; family Burkholderiaceae_D; genus CANJOT01. The sequence goes on from CANJOT010000010.1 coordinate 7,681, forward strand.
AGGTCCGCAGGACTGAGCGCCACGTTGAAGGGCACAAAGGTCGCACCGAGTCGCGCCACGGCGAACTGCAGGATCTGCACATGCGGGTGATTGGCGTGCAGCACACCAATCAGATGTCCGGCGCGCACACCCAGACCCGCCAGGCCGTCAGCAGCGCGCGCCACCGCCGCGCTGAATTCACGGTAGCTCAGGCGCGTGTTGTGATAGACGATCGCTTCGTCGTCGGCATGCCATTGCGTGACGTGCTCGAGCGCGCCGGCAAGCGTGCCATTGCACCAGTCGTAAGCAGGCATCGCCGTGGACGGCGATACAAGCGGCGACGGTGACAGGGCGTTTTGCAAGCCCATGGTTGGTCAGCGACCGGAGATGAATTCCAGGAAAACGCCGTGCGTCGAACGCGGACTGATCCACATGGCCTTGACCTCCGGCGCAGAGGGAAGGGGATGCGGTTCGGACACGACCTTGACACCCTCCTGCTGTTGCAGATGGGCATTGACGGCATCGATGTCGTGAACGCGCACGGCAACCTGATAGACGCCTTCACCATTGCGGTCGAGGAATTTTTGCACGGCATCCGAGACGCCGTTGCCGGGTTCGCGCGGGCTGAGGATTTCGATCATGCTGTTGCCGCCGGTATCGAATTTGGCCGCTTCGATACCCCATGCAACACGATGCTCACGCACCAGCAGTTTGAATCCGAGGGCTTCGTATTTACTGCACGCGGCGTCCAAATCCTTCACCGCGAGCACGACCGCCCATATGCCACCCATCTGATCATTAATGTTCATTATTATTTATCAATCAGGAACGAAGAAAAGCCTGGGGGCGAACTGTCACAAGCTGTGACCGAGCAACACCCCGCAGCAACGAAATAAGCCATGAAAGTACGCTGAGATTAACATGAATTGCCGGGCACCGAACAGAACTGCTCTTGCTGCAGCGTCACCGATGCGACGGGGCGCTGACAGCGACCCCGAGGCAACGGCAGACGAAGAAAAAGAGAACCTATTCCGGCTCGACTTTCGCATACTTGGCAACGTCGGCCCACAGCTTAATTTCGCCGAGGATGGTGTCGGAAAACTGTTTCGGACTCGATCCGCTGGGCAGGTAACCGCCACGCGCGAACTCGTCTATGGTATCGGGCAGCCTGACGTAGGCGGCCACCTCGGCGGCGATCTTTTCCTGTATGGCCGCCGGCGTGCCGGCCGGGCCGACGATGCCAAACCAGAACGCGATGTTCAGATCACCCAGGCCGGACTCCTGCGGCGTGGGCACGTTAGGCAGGGAAGGCAGGCGGCGCTTCGAGGTCACCATCAGCGGCTTGATCTTGCCGGCTGCGAGCAGGGCTCCGATGGTCGACGCGGTGTTCAGGCCAAGCTGCACATCGTTGTTGCCCAAAGCGACCAGACTGGGCGCGGCACCACCGTAAGGAATGCGCACCAGTTCAATACCGGCACGTTTCATGAGCAACTCGCTGGCCAGAATCTGGCCACCGGCAATGCCCGCGTAATTGAGCTTGCCCGGCCGCGCCCTGGCGTACTGGATGAACTCCTGCATGGTATTAACCGGCAGCGACGCATGCACCGTGAGCACATACGGCCCCTCGAGAATCTCCGAGATGGCGGCAAAATCACGCTCGGTGTCAACAGTAGGATTTTTGGTCAGAATCTTGAGCGTCGACAGAGACGGCACGCCGAGCATCAGGGTATAACCATCCGGTTTGGCCCGCGCCACCGCCTGCGCCCCGACCAGACCATTGGCGCCCGGCCGGTTTTCCACCACCACCGCTTGTCCCCAGCGCCCGGCCATGAAACTGGCCAGCTTGCGCGCGACCACGTCGGACGGCCCGCCCGCAGCGTTGGTCACGACGATGGTGACCTGCCGGTTGGGAAAATCCTGGGCACTGGCCAGACCCGCGTGCAGCATGGTGGCACTGCACGACATCAGGGCCAACACAGCCCACCGCTTGATGATGCTCGATTTCATCCTTGTCTCCACTTTGTTATTTTATCAACCCTGTACAGCAGGAGCCGCCGGCCTGACTAAAGCCGCTTCAGCGTTTCGCTCCCGGCGTGCCAGCTGCCACTTCATGCTTGCGCTTGCGGCAACCTTCGGAACAATACAATACCTGATCCCAGTTCTTTGCCCAGGACTTGCGCCACATCATCGGCCGGCCACACACCAGACAGGGCTTGCTCGGCAAATCGGACTTGCTGGCACCGCGACTGGTACTCATCGCACACCCCGGCCGCGCTGGGCGACATACCGGGGACCACAAAACAAAGTTTGATTGATCATAAATACTTTCCAATAGAAACAGAAGACGGACAGCACCGCGAAATTAGCCAGTTCCGGCCTTTTACCGCTATGATCGCGGGGTCGCGAATCGAGGGGCCCGACCGGACATCGATCGCACGGCGAACCGGGGACCGGCTCCGACCTCCCCGGCGGTACAACTTTATCAGGTACAGACAACAATGAAATTAGTGCGTTACGGTCAACCCGGCAAGGAAAAACCCGGCCTCATCGACCAGGATGGCAAACTCCGCAACCTCTCTGGCGTGATCGACGACATCAATCCGGCACAACTGTCGGACAAGGCACTCGCCAAACTCGCCAAAATCAAACCGGCCAAGCTGCCACTGGTGCGTGGCAACCCGCGCATGGGCTGCCCGGTTGCCGGCGTTGGCAAGTTTATCGCTATTGGCCTCAATTATGCAGATCATGCCGCCGAAACGGGTCAAGCGATCCCGGCCGAGCCCATCATTTTCATGAAAGCCATTTCCTGCATCCAGGGACCGGATGATAACGTCATGTTGCCCAAGGATTCGACCAAGGGCGACTGGGAAGTAGAACTTGGCGTGGTCATCGGCAAACAGGCACGCCATGTGACCCAGCGCGATGCCCTCGATTATGTCGCCGGCTACTGCGTGGTCAACGACGTCAGCGAACGCGCGTTTCAGTTCGAACGCGGCGGCACCTGGGACAAGGGCAAGGGTTGCGATACATTCGGCCCGATCGGCCCGTGGCTGGTGACGCGCGACGAAATCACCGATCCGCAAAAACTGGCGATCTGGCTCGACCTGAACGGCCAGCGCATGCAGACTGGCAACACCAAAACCATGATCTTCAACGTCAAGAAACTGATCAGCTACGTCAGCCAGTTCATGACGCTGGAAGCCGGTGACGTCATCACCACCGGCACGCCGCCGGGCGTGGGTGTCGGCATCAAGAAAGACGGCAAGCCGGCGCCGGTATTCCTCAAGAAGGGCGACGTCATGCACCTCGGCATTGACGGCCTGGGCACACAGACGCAAAAAGTGGTGGCGTTCAAGAAATAAGAAGAAGTAAGCGCCCCAGCATCACGCCCGCCTCGCGCGGGCGTGTTATTTTTCAGCGTTGTCATCGTTCGGGCATCTTGGCACGTTAAGGCACTAGGGGTAGCCGCCGCCGCCCTCCCAACGAGAGGAAGACAACATGAACATCGCACGTATTTGCCTTGTAGCTGCCCTCTGTACGAGTGCATGGAGTTCAGGCTTTGCCCAAACTGCGGCAGCACCCTCGCCGGAAGTGCAGGCTGATCGCGCCCGCATCGAAGCCGACCGCGCGCGACTGCAGGCCGATCGTCAGGCCCGCGCCGCAGATCGCAAGGAACTCGTGACCGACCGCCGTGCCGGCGCCAGCAGCCAGACCCTCGCGGCAGACCGCAAGGACCTGCAGGGAGATCGAAAAGTGATACGCGGCGATAAGACAACGCTCCGCGGTGATCGCGAAAAACTGCGCGCCGACCGTCACCGCGCACCCTGATCAACCATGGCATGCCGATCCTGCCCTCATTCATCGAGGGCAGTGTTCACTCCGGCTTGATGCCCGCCATCTCTACGACCTTGCGCCACTGATCAATCTCGGCTACATAACGGCGCCCGAAATCGACCTGCGATTCGATCACCGGCGTCAGACCGGCAGCGGCGAGCGATCGTTCGACTTCCGGCAAACGCAGAATGGCGTTGATGTTCTGCTCCAGTTCCTGCGCCACCGCGCGGGGCGTAGCAACCGGCAGGAAAATGCCGGCGGTCCAGGTGAAACGTTCAGTCTTGAAACCCTGTTCGTTGACCGTCGGCACGTCCGGAAACAGCAGCGAGCGTTTGTCGCCGACGATGGCCAGCAGGCGCAGCTTGTTGCCCTTGAGCAGTTCCACACTGGAATGCAAAGGCATGAAGGCGACATCTACCCGACTGCCCGCCAGGTCGGTCACCATGCCGGCAGTACCCTTGAACGGCACGTGCGTGATGTCGAGGCCCTGAACTTCCTTGAACACTTCCATGAGCAGGTGGTGGGGTGTACCGATACCAGGACTGCCATAGTTGAGTTTGCCAGGATCGCGCTTGGCCACCTGCACCAGTTCGAGCAGGCTTTTGCCCTGAAAGGCGGGACTGGAAAATACCGCCATGGTTGACACGGCCAGCGGCACCACGGGCATCAGGTCGGTTTTGGGGTTGAAGGGCAGGTTTTTGTTGGTGCCGCCCAGTGTGAGCAGCGAATTGGGTGACACCAGCACCTGATTGCCATCAGGCTTGGCGCGCGCCACCTGATTCATGCCGATGATGCCACTGGCGCCGGCTTTGTTTTCCACCACCACGGTGCGCTTGAGTCGCTCCGACAGGTGCGGCGCGATCAGCCGGGCAATGAGGTCCGCCGCCGTCGCCGAGGTGGTGGGCACGATCAGGGTCAGGTTCGGTTTGTCCTGGGCGGCAACCGTACCGGTCAGCAGCACGCTGCTCAACGCCAACACCATGCGGTTCAAAACACGTCTGTTCATTCTGTCTCCATGTCCGGCCTGCGGCCTGGACTATTTTTTACCTGCCTGTTGTTCAACACGGGACACCGGCGTGCCCCCTTGCAACGCAGCTTCAGCTGATGACGATGAAGGCCTCGCAGCTCACTTCAGCCGGCTTGGCGATATTGCCCGACAGCTCGACATGGCGCGCAGGCCGCGACGCGGCATCGGGGAACATGGCGCTCCATTCTTTATTGATGGCCGGGCGCAGATCGAGGCTGGTGACCTTGAACTCGAGCTTGAGCACATCTTCCGGCGTGGCGCCACCCTGGGCCAGAATGGCACGCAGATTGGAGAAGATCAGCTTGATCTGATTTTCGGCGCCGGCAACAATGGCGTTGTCGGAGGGATCGCGACCGTAGATGTGGCCGGTCATCATGAAATTGCCGATGCGCGATGCCGCCGGAATCGGCGAGCGGTGTTCGGCGCCGCCGACGTCAATGCTGATGCGTTTGCTGGTGCTCATCCTGTTTATCCCCCACGGCCGGTTTCTGCAAAGATGGCGGCCACTTTATTCGAATTAAAAACATAGCTCTCGACAAAGCTCGACCATTCCAGCGGCGCATTGAGTTCGCTCATCGCGCCCGCCAGGCAGAACCAGTTGAGAACTTCCTGTTGGCCAGCGTCGACCATATCGGCCAGCGGTGTGTCAGTCCAGGCCTTGTAGTCGCCGGCAACAAGCGCATTATAAAGCCGCCGGTCAGCCGGCACATCGGGATAAAGCTGCCAGTGTTTCGAGACCAGAAACGCATGCGACCAGCTTGACGAAGCCATCAGCGCAACGCGCCACGGACTGCTGCGAAAAAACCGCGCGGTAGCGCGACCAAGCTCGAAACAGCGGCGCGGCGACGGGCTGGGCGGGTCGAGGCGGACCGATGTGTCATGCAGCACCGGAACCGACCCGCGGTGCGACAGCACATGACTGCCGTAACAGTTGATCGGCACCGGCAAGACCGGCCAGGCAAAACTTTTCTTGTCGGGCTGATCAAAATTGAGGTACATCATCGCGTTGGCAAACGCGTGCGACAGGCCGGTGAAATGCAGCGGCTTGTAGGCGTAGGCGACATCGAAGTCCTGCTGCAGCAGGCTGGAGGCGAGCGCATGGCCGATTTCCGGCGCGGAGCGCACGCGCAGTTCATCCTCAGTCGACATGCCCCAGATGTTGCCGGTCTTGAAGGGCTTGCTGACGAAGTCGTCCTGATAGGCCAGCACACAAAAGGGCGGCACGATGTCCTCGCGGAAATTTTCGTACTGGTCGTCGCCCCAGATGACCACCGCATCAGGCTGAAAGGCATCCAGACGGGCACGCACGCGCCGCATACCCACCAGCAGGCCCTCACGATGTGCTGCGGCGTGGGACAGGCCCTGATCGTCGCCCCATTCCCTGCGCATCGGCTCGGGCCAGTTGGCCGGGTCCTTGGCCTCGGCGGGGATGTGCGGATCACGCAGGCTGTTGCGCAGGCGGATCGAATAACCTTCCTCGGCGGTGGCCAGACGCGGCCAGTGCGAGATACCCAGTCCGATGACTTCTGCCATGAAAAACCCCTTCGATGATTGTTTTGAATGTCTGCTTGATTCTGCTTGATTCTGCTTGATTCTGCTTGATTCTGCTTGATTCTGCTTGCGTCAGCTTGATGCAATTTCAACGGCCGCCTCGGCCGGCATCAGCGACGCCGGTCGCGCCGCACGTGCCAGCGCTCCGGTGGCCAGCGCGGTCAGGCCTTGCGCATCGGCAGGCGGCATATTGCCACGCCAGACCACGTGCAGATCCGGGCGCAGCAGCAGCAGGTCAACGCCATACACCGCACGCGCATTGTCATCGTGAAGTTCGAGGACTTGCAGGGGCGCACCGCGCGCCGCAAAACAGCGCTGCAGGGCACGCGTATCCAGATCGGGGTTGAATTTGAGCAGACAGTAGCCCCGGCCGATCAGGTCATGGATCGGCGTACCCTCGCTGAGCCAGACGTGCGGCAGGCGCGCGCCCGGCCAGGTGGTCGGCACATACTTGCGGTTATCGGGATCCGGCGCCTCGCCGGCCTCATCGCAGATCAGCGGTGAATTGATGTAGCGGTAGCCCAGTTCGGTGCCGAGAATTTCATTGGTCTTGCGCTGCTCGACGTCGGCAATCCCGGCGATGTGCGCGCGCGTCGCTTCACCGGCAGGGCTTTGCTCGCGCACATTGGGCTGCCAGGCCTGGCGCCAGCCGAGCCGCCCGCCCATGGCATTGCCCGAGGCGCCGACATTGCGCAGGCCGATCTGGCGGCGTTCGGTTTCGTAGGAATTGAGCAACTCGGGGCCACCCCAGCCGCGCAGCGTACCGGCCAGTTTCCAGCCCAGATCCATGGCGTCCCCCATGCCGGTGTTCATGCCCAGGCCTCCGGTCGGAATCACCAGATGGGCAGCATCGCCGGCGATAAACACACGACCGTTGCGATAGCGCTCGGCGCACAGCAGATGCTGGGTCCACTCGCCTTGGTAGATGGTCTTGAATTCGATGGGCATGCCAACGATGCGGCGGAACTTGGCCTCGAGGTCATCCCCTTCGACATACAGGGTCGACATGCGGATGTGTTTGCCGCTGTCCTGCATGCAGATGGCGGAGAATTCGTTATCGGCCACGTGATAGTGGCGCCCCTTGCCCATGGGGATGCGCTCAAACAGGTCTTCGCAATAAAACAGCGCCTGACGCATCTGGCGCAGGCCGCCCTTGCCTTCGTATTTGATGCCCAGCAGCTTGCGTGTGGCGCCCGAACCGCCGTCACATCCCACAAGGTAGGAGGTCTTGATCACTTGCAGCGCACCTGTGTCCGCGTCGCCCGCGCGCACCGTCGCGAGCACACCGGCCTCGTCCTGCTCGAACGAGATCAACTCGTGTGCAAAGCGGATGGTCACGGTCGGCAACTGCTCGGCGATCACGCGCAGCAGCGGCTCGAGGGTGTACTGCGAAATCAGCTGATAGGGTTCGAGCGAAGTCGAGCCATCATTGACCGCGGCGATCTGCGCCTTGAGTTCGTTGACCGAACCATAAGGCAATTGCAGGATGGGCGCTTCATTGAGTTGCGTGACGATGAACACATCCATCGGCCAGTCACGGTGAAAGCCGGCGTCACGCACACGCTCGACGATGCCGAGGCGGCGGAAAAATTCCATGGTGCGCGCATTGCAGCGCTCCATCTTGGGCAACAGGCCGTTGGTGTCGTTTTTTTCGATGAGCAGCGTCTTGATGCCGCGCTGGCCAAGGTCGATGGCGAGCATCAAGCCCACCGGACCGGCGCCAATAATGAGTACCTCAGTGTCCAGCATGTCCCCTCCTCTTTTCTGATCGGTGCTGCCCGCCCCGTGCCACCCGTCTTGTCGCGGGCCCGGCAACTTTAACCGCCGGCGCCGCGTTTGTGAACCGGTGATGGCCAGATTGTCAGTTGTGAAATCAGGCCGGCACCAGCGGCGGCGGCGGCCGCGGCCGTCCCTGCCACCAGGCAAAACCACCCTGGACGATGCCGGCGGCCAGACCGATGGCGACGCCGCCTTGCCAGGCGTAAGTATAAGAACCAAACAGGTCAAAAATCACGCCACCTCCGTAGGCACCGACGAAGCTGCCAAACTGGTGGCCAACAAAAGCCACGCCGGCCAGCATGGCGAGCCAGCGCAGGCCGAAGGTCTGGGCGATCCAGCCCGACACCAGGGGCACCACGCCGAGCCAGAGGAATCCCATGATGGCGGCAAACACCAGCGTCGAGGTCTGCGTCGGCGCGGCGAGGAAATACCAGCCCAGCGCCAGCGAGCGCACGATGTAGATACCGCCGAGCATCATGAGTTTGTTGTAGCGCCCGCCGGCCCAGCCAAAAAACAGGCTGCCGAGCACATTGAAACCGCCGATCACGCCGAGGGCCTGGGCGCTCAGCATCGGGTCCATGCCACAGATCTGCAGGTAGGACGGCAGGTGGGTGGTGAGGAACACCAGTTGCATGCCGCAGACAAAGAAAGCCACCGCCAGGACGACGAACATGGGGTTGCGAAAGGCAATGGCGAGCGCCTGAAAGGCGTTGCCGCGGTCGGTGGCCATGTTGCTCGCCAGCGGAATGCGGTCGGCCTTGCCGGAATACCAGGCGGCCGGCAGGAGCACCAGCGCCAGCGCGGCAAAACCGAGCACGCCGACGCGCCAGCCCCAGGCCTGCGTCATGAGTTGGCCGAGCGGCGCGGCGAACAGCGAACCGAGCGAACCGGTCGCCGAGACCACGCCCAGAATGGTGCTGCGCATGGCCACCGGCACACCACGCGCTGCCACAGCATGAGCAATCGAGCTACCCACGCAGGCCATGGCGATGCCGATGGTAATGCCCGCGCCGATCATCACTTCAACCATGCCGTTCGCGGTGGCGAGAAAGATCAGGCCGGCGACGTAGAGCACGGCGCCAGTGATCATCATCGGCCGAAAACCATAACGCACCGCCCAGGCACCGGCGACCGGCTGGGCAAAACCCCAAAGAAGGTTCTGCACGGCAATGGCCAGAGTGAAGTCGGAAATCGCAATGCCGAGGTCCTGCGTGAGCGGCTGCATGAACATGCCCATGCTGTGCCGCAGACCGTTGGCAATGCTGAGCATCACGCAGGCGCCGATCAGGATGGGCAGAATGGGGCGCAGCGCTTTGAAATCGGACAAGTTGGGACACCAGTTTGTATCGGGGTCCTTGGCCAGCAGGGCATTGGCAGGGTGAAACACCGATCGTTTGGCGCAAGTATAGCCCCTATAATTACTTACTTCAGGGAAGCGATACCGTGCCGGCCGTCAGGGCAGCCGGCATGGCCGGGCCTGTTTTTCCCGTTCCCCCGATGCGGCGCATTTGATATTGATCAAGCTGCCCCTGCAGCCCAAGGTCGAAAATGAGGCAACAGGAGAAAATCGCCCATGGAAATCCGTAGCTTGAACCGCGAAGTCTCGGTCAGCGCTCAAATTGCCACTTCCGACATCCTTGCCATCAAACAGGCTGGGTTCCGCTCCATCATTTGCAACCGGCCGGACGGCGAAGGCCCGGACCAGCCGCTGTTTTCCGAGATCCAGCGCGTCGCCGCCGAATTCGGACTGCCCGCGTTCTACCTGCCGGCAGAATCAGGCAAGGTCAGCGACGCACAGGGCGCGGCCTTCGGCAACCTGCTCGAGGAGGTGCCGCGGCCGGTGCTGGCCTACTGCCGCACCGGCATGCGCTCGACCACCCTGTGAGCGCTGGCCCAGGCCACCGAATTGCCACTGAGCGCCATTCTTGAGAGCGCCAGCAGGGCCGGCTACGACCTCAAGGGCGTGGTGCGGCGCCTGGTCAACGGCGGCAAGACGCCAGTGGAAGTGGCCGATGCCAGCCATCAGTTTGTCATCATCGGCGGTGGAGCAGCCGGCATCGCCGTGGCCTCCAGCCTGCTGGCACGATCGCCCCAGGCCGACATCGCCATCATCGAACCGGCCGACGTGCACTACTACCAGCCTGGCTGGACACTGGTGGGTGCTGGCGTCTTCCAGGCCGGCCACACCGCGCGCACCATGGCGGCCGTGCTGCCACGGCAGATCCACTGGATCAAGGCAGCGGTCGCGGCCTTCGAGCCGGAACGCAATGCCGTCATCCTTGACGGTTGTCGTGTGGTGCGTTATCAGCAGCTCGTGGTCTGCCCGGGGCTCAAGCTCGACTGGCACGGCATCGAAGGCCTGGCCGACACGCTCGGACGCAACGGCGTGACCTCGAATTACCGTTATGACCTGGCACCCTATACCTGGGAACTGGTGCAGAACCTGCGTTCGGGCGAGGCGCTGTTCACCCAGCCACCGGTGCCGATCAAGTGCGCCGGGGCGCCGCAAAAAGCCATGTACCTGTCGGCCGATCACTGGCGTCGCGAGCGCCGGCTGGGTGCCATCAAGGTGGACTTCTGCAACGCCGGTGCCGCCCTGTTCAGCGTGCCCGAGTATGTGCCTGCCCTGATGGAGTACGTGACGCGTTACGGCATCAAGCTCAACTTCGGCCACAATCTGATTGCGGTCGACGGCCCGGCAAAGATGGCGCAATTCGCCACCACCCGGCCCGACGGCACCAGGGAAGTCATCACGCGCGAATTCGACCTGCTGCATGTGGTGCCGCCGCAAAAGGCGCCGGACTTCATCCGCGTCTCGCCGCTGGCCGATGCCGCCGGCTGGATTGATGTTGATCCGGCGAGCCTGCGTCACAAAAAATATGCCAATGTGTTTGCCCTTGGCGACGCCACCAACACCACCAATGCCAAGACCGCGGCAGCGGCGCGCAAACAGGCGCCGGTGGTGGCCCACAACCTGCTCGCCGTAGCGGGCAAACCGGAAGCCGTCTACGACGGCTACGGCTCTTGCCCGCTGACCGTCGAGCGTGGCAAGATCGTGCTCGCCGAGTTTCTGTACGGTGGCAAGCTCGCGCCCAGCTTTCCGCAGTGGTTCATCAATGGCAAACGGCCGTCGCGGCTGGCCTGGGCGCTCAAGGAGCGCATCCTGCCGCCGCTATACTGGAATGCCATGCTCAAGGGCCGCGAGTGGCTGGCACGGCCGGAGATGGTTGACTGAAGACCGTCGCTTGCCATTGCAGGTCCAGCTGTTTGGTTTTTATTCTGCAAGGAAGATCCCATGAAATTTCCCGTGCTGCTGGGCGCTGCCCTGATGCTCCTCGCCCAGACCACGCAAGCCGCATGGCCCGACAAGCCAGTGCGCGTCATCGTGCCCTTCCCTGCTGGCGGCGCGGCCGACAACTCCATGCGTGTGGTGGCGCGCAAGCTCAATGAATACTGGGGCCAGGCGGTGGTGGTCGACAACCGCCCCGGCTTTCCCGGCATTCAGGCCGGCACGACTGCAGCCCCGGACGGTTATACCCTGCTGCTGGCTGCGGGATCGAGCATCGTCACCGCGCCGCTGATCGTCGCCAAGCTGCCCTACAACCCGCAACGCGATCTGGTGCCTGTGGGGCGCGTCCTGACCAATCCGCCCATCATGGTGGCCAACACGACGCTCGGGGTGAAGAACGTCAAGGACCTGATTGCACTCGCCAAAGCCAGGCCCGGGACGCTCAACTTCAGCTCCAGCGGCATCGGCAGCCCGAATCATCTGGCCATGGAAATGTTCATGGCCATGACCGGCACGAACATGGTGCACGTGCCCTACAAGGGTGGCGCGCCCTCGGTGACGGAATTGATTTCGAATGAGGTGCAACTGGGCATCAACGCCGTGCCCAGCGTGCTGCAATACGTCAAGACTGGCAAGCTGACCGCCATCGGTATGGCCAGTGCCGCGCGTGCCGCGGCGCTGCCCGATGTGCCGACGGTGGCCGAGTCGGGCGTGCCCGGCTTTGATTACACCATCTGGTATGGCTTGTTCGCGCCGGTCAAGACACCGGCCGATGTCGTCAACAGGATCAACGCCGATTTGCAGCGCGCCTTGAAGGATGGCGAAGTGGCGCGCCAACTGATCGCTCAGGGCAGTGAGCCGGCCGGCAACACGCCGCAGGAATTTGCCCGCTATATCAGCGAAGACACGGCCAAGTGGGCACGCATCGTCAAGGAGCGCAAACTCAAGGTTGAGGAATGAGCGCTGCGGTGCAGCGCGGCACTCTGCTCACCGACGTGATGGTGCCGATGCGCGATGGCATGCATCTGGCCACCGATGTCTACCTGCCGGCAGAAGCCGGCGGCAGCACGCGCTGGCCAGCCCTGCTCGAGCGCACGCCCTACGGCAAAAACAAAAGGTCACGCTCTGAACTGAACCACGGCGAAACACGCCCGCGCACCCGCGCCGAGGTGGCAGCCGTGTTCACGGCAGCGGGTTACGCGGTGATTTTTCAGGACTGCCGCGGGCGCTACGGCTCGCAGGGGGAATTCACCAAATACCTGTCGGAAGCCGATGACGGCGCCGACACGATCCGCTGGCTCGAACAACAGGGCTGGTTCGATGGCCGGGTTGCCACCATGGGTCTGAGCTACGCCGCGCACACCCAGCTGGCGCTGGCTTGCACCGGCCCGGCGTCGCTGGTGTCGATGATGCTCGACTGCGGCGGCTTTTCCAACGCCTATCAGTGCGGCATCCGTCAAGGCGGCGCCTTCGAGCTCAAGCAGGTCACCTGGGCCTTCAACAACGCCCGTGCAGCCATCAAGGACGACGCGCTCGCCCGGGCCGCGTTCGACGCCGAAGACTTGCGCGCCTGGTTTCGGGCCATGCCCTGGCAGCCGGGTCATTCGCCGCTCAGTGCCGCACCTGAATATGAACAATACCTGTTCGAACAATGGAATGCCGGCGTGTTTTCCGACTTCTGGCGGCAGGCCGGCATCTATGCGCTCAGCCGTTACGACCAGGTGCCCGACATCGCGCAACTGCACATGTCGAGCTGGTACGACGCTTATGTGCGTTCGACCCTGGACAACTTCACCCATCTGCGTGAACAGGCGAGTGCGCCGGGCCGTGTGCGCCTGATCATGGGCCCATGGCTGCACGGCGATCGCAACATTACCCACAGCGGTGACGTCGAGTTTGGCCCGGCAGCGGCGTTTGACGGCAACATCGCCAGCAGCTGGCTGGAGTACCGGCGCGACTGGCTGGAGTACTGGCTGCGCGGCCAGGACAATGCCATCGCACACCAGGCGCCGGTAAGGCTGTTTCTGATGGGCGGCGGTTCGGGGAAGCGCAATGCCGAGGGCCGGCTGGAACATGGAGGCCGCTGGATCGCCAGCACCGACTGGCCCCTGCCCGGTAGCCGCATGGTGCCCTACCATCTGCACGCCGATGGCGTCCTGCGCGAGGCGGCCAGCGAATCCGCACAGGCACGCTGCAGCTACCAGCACGACCCGCGCGATCCGGTGCCGACCATGGGCGGCTCGCTCACCTCGGGGGCACCTTTGTTTGAAGGGGGTGCGTTCGACCAGCGCGACGACGAACGGTTTTTCGGTAGCCGTCCGGGCGACCTGCCGATCGCGGCACGCGCCGACGTGCTGGTGTTCCAGACCGAACCCCTGTTGCAGGACACGGCGGTGATCGGCCCGATCAAGGCGCGCCTGCATGTGACCAGCGATGCACCGGATACCGACTTCACCATCAAGCTCATCGATGTGCATCCGCCCAGCGCCGACTACCCGCGCGGCTACGCCATGAACCTGACTGACGGCATCATGCGCTGCCGCTACCGCAAGTCGTGGGAGCGGCCCGAGCCGATGCAGGCCGGCGAGGTCATCGTCATCGAAGTCGAAGCCTTTGCCACAGCCAATCTGTTCAGGGCGGGGCATCGCATCCGGGTCGATGTGGCGTCGAGCAATTTTCCAAAATTTGATGTCAACCGCAACACCGGCGCGGCCGATGCCAGCGATCGTCTGTGGCGCATTGCCACCAACAGCGTGATGGTGAACCGCCACCATCCGTCCTGCATCATCCTGCCGATCGCGCCCGCCGATCTGGCCTGAATTTCAATTGGCCCTGATGCACCGATGATATCGGCCTACCTGCCCGGCACCGGTATCGGCCGCGCGAGCAACGTACCCCTGGAAGCCGGATCCTCATAAATTCAATTTATTCTTAATTTTTATGGAGTTATTGAAAATTTAAGCAAAATAAAACAAATTTCAAAAATTCTGGCCGGAAAAATTCAGACCCCCACGCAACACTTCCAGCCCTGCCTGCTCTGGTTCTTCGCCGCAAGGCAAGGTAAGCTTGGAAAACACCAGCAGCCTGAGTGCTCGACAAGATGCTCAATCCCCGAAGGTCTCGAACGGAAAAGCCCGACTTGCCCACGCTGGGCAAGTATCAGGCGATTGAACAGATCGGCCGCGGCACCACCGCGACGGTCTACCGTGCGCGCGACCGTGAATCCGGCCGCATCCTCGCCCTCAAGGTCATCCAGTTCGATGCCCATAATGCCAAGGCGAATCGCCGGCTCCGAAAGCTGTTTGCCACCGAGGCCGCGATCGCCTCACGCGTGCACCACCCCAACATCGTCGAGATCTACGAAGCGGTAGTAGAGGACAAGCGGGCCTACATCGCCATGGAGTACGTTGAAGGCCTGCCGCTGCGCGAATATTGCGGCTTTGACAGCCTGCTGCCACCGCACATCGTCGTCGACATCATTTTCAAATGTGCCATGGCGCTTGATTTCGCCGCGCGCCGGGGTGTCGTGCACCGCGACATCAAGCCTGACAACATCATCTACACCTCGAGTGGCGACATCAAGATCATGGACTTCGGTCTGGCGCTCAATCTGCGCAAGGACAATACCGAGTCGACCTTCATCATGGGCGTCGGCTCGCCGGCCTACATGTCCCCCGAGCAGATCAAGGACTATCCGCTCAACGGCCAGACCGACCTGTACTCGCTGGGCACGGTGATGTTTGAAATGCTCACCGGCCGGCTGGCGTTCCGCGCACAGAACCGTGCCGCGCTGATGTACAAGATCGTCAATATGGACGCCGAACCGGTCAGCAGCCTGAATCCCTCGGTGCCGCCGGCGCTCGACCCGATCGTCAAGCGCGCTCTGGAAAAAGACCTCTATTCGCGCTACCGGCGCGGCGCCGAATTGGCCCAGGATCTGTCGGGTGCGAAGTTCCAGATTCTCGACGACGCCGATCAGGACCGCCTGCAGCGCCGCTACAGCGCAGTGCGCCAGTGCCGCGCCTTCGTTGAGTTTGGCAACGACGAAATCTGGGAAGTGCTGCGCATTTCGCACTGGCGCATTTTTCATGAAGGCCGCGAATTCATGAGCGAAGGTCAGGCGGGCTGCAATTTTGGCGTCATCCTCTCGGGGGATGTCGAAGTGTCGCTCAAGGGCAAGCTGCTGGGCACGATGACCGCTGGCGATCTGGTCGGGGAACTGGCCTATCTGCTGCCGGCCAAGCCAGAGCGCACCACCACCATGGTGGCAGTCACCGATGTGGTGTATCTGGAAATCAGCGCACCGGCCTTCGAACTGGCCACCGAAGAGTGCCGCAGCCATTTTCAGGAGCTGGTGGCGCACAGCCTGATGGAGCGTACCATCGCCAACAACGAACGCCTGATCACCATCGCGCCCGAAGCGCGCAAGGGCACCAGCGCGTCGGAATTCAGCTTTGATCTGGTGCCCATGGAGGACAAATCGGACGATCCGAACGCCACCTCCATCATGCTCGCCAGCGATGGCGGCGTGTACATGCTCGACGAGGCCGACAACGCCAACAACCCCAAGGCGGGACCACGACCACGTGGCCGTTGAAACCGACCCCAACAAAAAATAGTTGCCAGCGCCAACACGCTTTCAAGTAAAATCGCCGTGTCCGTTCAGGAGAGCGCTGCGCATTTCCACTGCCAGCCGCCGAAGGCGTAACTCCCGCGATCGCTCAGGCCCATGAACTGGTCGGATAGCCGTAAAAAATCTGGAGAGCGACGGCAGGGCCGCGCGACTGGTGAACAAGTTTGTGCGTATTGCCCGCAGACACATTCAGCAGCCGTCGATCCTGTACCGTCCACCGAAGGGGCACCCGCCGCCATGGTCCAGCCATGTCAGCGCAATCTCTCAGGTACAAGGACAGAGGGAACCGAGGCGTGAAGCGGCTGACCGTTGTGGTCAACCTGCGCGCCACCGCTGCATCCCGCTGCAATCCGTACTCCTGATCGAGGTCCCGAGCTCCCATGTCCCTGCCGTCCGAATCCGCTTCCCCGCCGCCGCTGCTGTCGACCGCCCTGCACGACCTGCACCTCGAACTGGGCGCGCGCATGGTGCCCTTCGCCGGCTACCAGATGCCGGTGCAATACCCGGCCGGCGTACTCAAAGAACACCTGCACACGCGTGCTGCAGCCGGCCTGTTTGACGTGTCCCACATGGGGCAGGTAATGCTCTCGGGCAGAGGTGCCGACGCGGCGCTGGAAAGCCTCGTGCCGGTCGACATCATCGGCCTCGCACCCGGTCAGCAACGATATGCCATGTTCACCGGCAGTGATGGCGGCATCCTCGACGACATCATGGTGACACGCTGTCCTGCACCGCAGCAGGACACGCTGTTTCTGGTGCTCAACGCGGGCTGCAAACAGCAGGACATCGACCACCTGCGCAGTCACCTCGCGGGCCGTTGCACCATCGAGGTGCTCGAAGAGCATGCCTTGCTGGCCCTGCAGGGGCCGGCCGCCGCCAGCGTCTTGCAGCGCCTCGCGCCAGCCGCCGACCTGGGCGCCTGGACCTTCATGACGGCGCGCCCGCTCACCATTGCCGGCATCGACTGTTTTGTCAGCCGCTCTGGCTATACCGGCGAGGATGGTTTCGAGATTTCCGTGGCCGGCATTGATGCGGAAGGCCTTGCGCGCCGGCTGCTGGCTGAGCCTGAAGTGGCGCCCATCGGTCTGGGGGCGCGCGACTCGCTGCGCCTCGAAGCCGGCCTGTGTCTGTATGGTCATGACATCGATACCGGCACCACGCCGGTCGAAGCCAGCCTGCTGTGGGCCTTGTCGAAAAGCCGTCGCACCGATGGTTCCCGGCCAGGCGGCTATCCGGGCGCCGCACGCATCCTGGACCAGATCGCCCGCGGCGTAACGAAAAAACGCGTCGGCCTGACCGGCATCGAGCGCACACCGGTGCGCGAAGGCACCGAACTGACCGACGCCGGCGGCAATACCATCGGCAAGGTCACCAGCGGCGGGGTCGGACCGAGCGCCGGCAAACCAGTGGCGCTGGCCTATCTCGACCTTGCCCATGCCGCCATCGACACGCTGATCTACGCCCAGGTGCGTGGCAAGGCCGTGCCCATGCGCGTGAGCCGCACGCCCTTCGTACCGCAACGCTACTATCGTGGCTGAACAGCCCACACCTTTTTTTATTCCACCACCCTCCTGATCACCACAAGGACCGATGATGAGCACAACACGTTACACCGAAGACCACGAATGGATCCGTCTCAATGACGATGGCAGCGCCACCGTCGGCATCACCGATCATGCCCAGCAAGCGCTGGGCGACGTGGTCTACGTTGAACTGCCTGAGCCGGGCACCCATTTCACGCCCGGCGATGCCGCCGCCGTGGTCGAATCGGTCAAGGCCGCCGCCGACGTCAAGATGCCGATCGCTGGCACCATCCTGATGGTCAACGGCAGCATTGCCGACGACCCCGCCCTGGTCAACAGCGACCCGAGCGGCGCCGCCTGGTTTTTCACCATCACCCCGGCCAACGCCGCGGACATCGACGCCCTGATGGACGAAGCCGCTTACCAAGCCCTGATCGGAGCCTGACGCCGCATGAACACCCTGACCGATGCCGGCCTGCGCACGCCGGCCGCGCGCGCGCCCCTGGCCGAACTCGAACAACGCGATGCCTTCATCGCGCGCCACATCGGCAGCAGCGTGGCCGATCAGACCGCCATGCTGGCCGAGCTTGGCTACGCCACGCGCGATGCGCTAATCGCCGCCGTCGTGCCCGCCGCGATCCGGCGCGCGCCGCTGCAGTTGCCGCCGGCGCGACCGGAGGCCGAAGTGCTGGCCGAACTCAAGTCCATCGCCGCGCGCAATCAGGTGTTCAAGTCCTTCATCGGCCAGGGTTATTACGGCAGCTTCACGCCCGGCGTGATCCAGCGCAACATTCTCGAAAATCCGGCCTGGTATACCGCTTACACCCCCTACCAGCCGGAAATTTCCCAGGGCCGGCTCGAAGCCATCGTCAACTTCCAGACCATGGTGGCCGAACTGACCGCGCTCGACATCGCCAACGCCTCGATGCTTGACGAGGCGACCGCCGCGGCCGAAGCCATGACCCTGTGCCAGCGCGTCGGAAAATCTAAAAGCACGGCGTTTTTTGTCGCCGATGACGTGCTGCCGCAAACCCTGGAAGTTGTGCGCACGCGCGCCGAACCGCTTGGTATCACGGTGCTCACCGGACCGGCGGCGACGGCGCCGCAGCACGACTGTTTTGGCGTGCTGCTGCAATACCCGGGCGCAGACGGCGCCGTGGTCGACTATCGCGCCCTGACTGCCGCCCTGCACCAGCGCGGCGCCATGGTGATCGCCGCCGCCGACCTGCTGGCCCTGACCCTGCTGAGCGCGCCCGGCGAATGGGGCGCGGACGTGGCCGTCGGTACCAGCCAGCGCTTTGGCGTACCGGCCGGTTTTGGCGGCCCGCACGCCGCTTATCTGGCGACCCGCGACGCCTTCAAACGCAGCATGCCCGGGCGCTTGGTCGGCGTCACCATCGATGCCCATGGCGCGCCCGCCTACCGTCTGGCATTG
Source organism: Burkholderiales bacterium (assembly GCA_947475815.1). Classification (GTDB taxonomy): domain Bacteria; phylum Pseudomonadota; class Gammaproteobacteria; order Burkholderiales; family Burkholderiaceae_D; genus CANJOT01. Next base: position 26,731 of record CANJOT010000010.1, read on the forward strand.
CAAACCCGCGAGCAGCACATCCGCCGCGAAAAAGCGACCTCGAACATCTGCACCGCCCAGGTACTGCTGGCGGTGATGGCCGCCATGTACGCGGTCTACCACGGCCCCGAAGGCCTCAGGACCATCGCCCGGCGCACCCACCGCCTGACCGCAACACTGGCAGCCGGCCTGCAACAGGCTGGCTGCACCCTGGCGCACACGGCCTTTTTTGACACGCTGACCCTACTGACCGGAACGCGCACCGCCACCCTGCACGCCGCAGCACAGGCGCGCGGCGTCAATCTGCGCGTCATCGACGACACACGCCTCGGCATCTCGCTTGACGAAACCAGCACACGCGACGACGTCGTGCTGCTCTGGTCCATCTTCGGTATTGACGGGCAGGCCGATTTTGCGGCCATCGAGCAGCAGGTCGACGACCGCCTGCCCGAAACCCTGCGGCGCAGTTCGGCATTCCTGACGCACGCGGCGTTCAACCGCTACCACTCGGAAACCGAGATGCTGCGTTACCTGCGGCGTCTGGCCGACAAGGACATCGCGCTGGATCGCGCCATGATCCCGCTGGGCTCATGCACCATGAAGCTCAACGCCACCTCGGAGATGCTGCCGGTCACCTGGCCCGAGTTCGCCCAGATCCATCCGTTTGCACCCGAGGCGCAGACCGCGGGATATCGTCAGATGATCAGCCAGCTGGAAGCGATGCTGTGCGAAGCCACCGGTTATGCCGCCATTTCGCTACAGCCCAATGCCGGCTCCCAGGGTGAATACGCAGGCCTGATGATCATCCGCGCCTACCATGCCTCGCGCGGCGAAGGCCACCGCAAGGTCTGCCTGATCCCGTCGTCGGCGCACGGCACCAATCCCGCGTCGGCGCAGATGGCCGGCATGCAGGTGGTCGTGGTGGCCTGCGACGCCAATGGCAACGTCGATCTGATCGACCTCAAGGCCAAGGCCGAAGCGCATGATCGCGACCTCGCTGCCATCATGATCACCTACCCGAGCACCCACGGGGTGTTCGAAACCGCGGTGCAGGACATCTGTGCCATCGTTCATCAGCATGGCGGTCAGGTGTACATCGACGGCGCCAACATGAACGCACTGGTCGGCACGGCCGCACCCGGCCGGTTTGGCGGTGATGTCTCGCACCTCAACCTGCACAAGACCTTCTGCATTCCGCATGGCGGTGGCGGACCCGGCGTCGGCCCGGTGGCCGTCGGCGCGCACCTTGCGCGTTTCCTGCCCAACCACCTCGCCTCGGGCTATCAGCGCGCCGCGGCGGGCGTGCCGGCCGTTTCGGCAGCGCCGTATGGGTCTGCATCGATCCTGCCGATTTCCTGGATGTACATCGCCATGATGGGTGGCGACGGCCTGCAGGCCGCCACCGAGGCGGCCATTCTGGCGGCCAATTATGTCGCCGCGCGCCTGTCGTCCAGCTACCCGGTGTTATACAAGGGCGAAAATGGCCTGGTCGCGCACGAATGCATCCTCGACCTGCGTCCTCTCAAGGAAAGCAGTGGCATCAGCGTCGACGACGTCGCCAAACGCCTGATGGATTTTGGTTTCCATGCGCCCACCATGAGTTTCCCGGTGGCCGGCACGCTGATGATCGAGCCGACCGAGTCGGAGTCCAAGGCTGAACTGGATCGGTTCATCGAAGCCATGGTGGTGATCCGCGAAGAAATCCGCGCCGTTGAAGAAGGCCGCATGGACCGCGACGACAATCCGCTGCGCCACGCGCCGCACACCGCCGCCGCGCTGCTGATAGCCGACTGGTCCCACCCTTACAGCCGTGAACAGGCGGCCTACCCGGTGAAGAGTCTGCGCGCCAACAAATACTGGCCGCCGGTGGGCCGTGCCGACAACGTCTATGGCGACCGCAACCTGATGTGCACCTGCCCGCCGCTGTCGGACTACGAGTGAGCAGATGGTTTCAGGGTGCGTCCACCGGCACATCGATGGTGCGCACCTGGCCGTTCATGCCCGGAAAATCAACAAACAGCGCCCGCACCAGATAGGGCGCCAGCACTTCGATGGACGGACTGGCGCCGACGCTGGTGACGCTGCCCTCGTAGATGCGCCGCGCGGCACGACCCGGGGCGGCGCTGCGCACATCGTCTATGTTCAGGGTCAGAGCGCGCTCGAACACCGTCACCGGGTATTCGCGATAACCGGCAAAGCCGCCATACCAGCCGGGCGGCATCCACATCGTGTCCCAGCGGCCGCGCCAGAACGGGTCGTACAGGACCGGCTCGGCGACATAATGCTGTTTGGGCGTGACGCGCGCGCGCACGCTCACCGCCAGATGCGCCGAACCTGCGACGCTACCCGCTGGCAGCGCGGTAAAACCCTGACGCGACAACTCCTCGGCCACCAGAGTCTGCAGATTTCTTTGTACCGGTGAGTCAACAATACCCAGCGGAAAAACAAAGGAATAACTCTTCTCGACATCGGCCGGCCACTCATTGAAACTGCTCACTTCGGTGCGCAGCAGGCGCGGCCCGCTGGCGCACGCCGCCAGCAAGGTCGACAAGAGCACGGCGACCAGCCATCTTCCCGGTATTTTTTGCATCCGCATCGCTCGCATGATTGACTCCTCTCTGACGGGGACACTGCACCATCAGGCTAAACTTTTATCATGAAGTTCATTGTCCTCCGGTCGCGCACGTGTTGCAGCGCAAACGCCCCTTCCCGGGATAAAATGTAAAATGAAGTAAATTTTCCGAGCGCGTTCAGGAAATACACCCCCGCCGTATTATCACCCGTACCCGGCGTGCCGCCCGGCGATCAGCAGAAGGAACAGCATGCCTACCGACAGCCCGCAAACCATCCTGCGCACCGATTACCGGCCGCCAGTGTTTGCGATCGAAAGCATCGCCATGGGGTTTGATCTCGACCCCGTCGCAACCACGGTGGCCTCGCGCCTGCGCCTGGTGCGTCAGCAGCCGGGCGTACTGCACCTCGACGGCGAAGGCCTCGAACTGCTGTTCATCGAGGTCGATGGCCGACGCCTCACTGCCAGCGAATACCAGATTGATGCCAGCGGTTTGAGCCTGCCCGGCCTGCCGGACCGGTGCACCCTCGACATCGCCGTGCGCAACCGGCCGGCCGACAATAGCTCGCTGATGGGCCTGTATGTGTCCGGCGGCAATTTTTTCACGCAGTGTGAAGCCGAGGGCTTTCGCAAGATCACCTACTTTCCGGATCGTCCGGATGTCATGACGCGCTTTACGGTCATGCTGCGCGCGTCGAAAAAACAATATCCGGTGCTGCTCTCGAACGGCAATCTGATCGATTCCGGCGATCTGGGTGACGGTCGCCATTACGCAAAATGGGAAGACCCCTTTCTCAAGCCCTGTTACCTGTTTGCCCTGGTCGCCGGCAAACTCAAGCACGAGCAACGCAAGCTGACAACGGCCAGCGGCCGGGACGCGCTATTGCAGATCTACGTCGAAAAACGCGACCTGAAAAAAATCGGCCACGCGATGGATTCGCTGGTCAACGCCAGCCGTTGGGATGAACAGCGCTTTGGCCTGGAGCTTGATCTCGACCGTTTCATGGTGGTCGCCGTGGGCGACTTCAACATGGGCGCGATGGAGAACAAGGGCCTCAATATCTTCAACACCAAATATGTGCTCGCCAGTCCGGAGAGCGCCACCGACATCGATTTTTCCAACATCGAAGCGGTCATTGGTCACGAGTATTTCCACAACTGGACCGGCAACCGCGTCACCTGCCGCGACTGGTTCCAGCTGACGCTCAAGGAAGGCCTGACGGTCTTTCGCGACCAGGAATTTTCGGCCGACATGGCCGCCGGTCTGCTCGACGGTCGTGACGACACGACGGCGCGCGCGGTCAAGCGCATCGACGATGTGCGCGGCCTGCGCGCCGGCCAGTTCGCCGAAGATGCCGGGCCGATGGCCCACCCGGTGCGGCCGGAAAGCTACCAGGAGATCAGCAATTTCTACACGGCCACCGTGTATGAAAAGGGCGCCGAGGTGATCCGCATGCTCGCCACCCTGCTTGGCCGCGATGGTTTTCGCGCCGGCATGGATGAATATTTCCGCCGCCACGATGGTCAGGCCGTGACCTGCGACGACTTTGTCGCCGCCATGGAATCGGTCTACACGCCGAAGTATCCGGGCCGCGACCTGCAAGGCTTCCGTCGCTGGTACGAGCAGGCCGGCACACCACGCGTCGCCGTCGAAACGCTCTGGAACGCCAAGTCTCGCCGCTACACCGTGACGCTGCGCCAGACCTGTCCGAAGGTCGGTGTTGAACGGCAGGGCAAGCGTGACAAGCTGCCGTTTCACATCCCGTTTGCCATTGGCCTGGTCGACCCGCGTGGCCAGGACCTGCCGCTGCGTCTGGCCGGCGAAAGCGCCGCCACGGGCACCACGCGCGTGCTCGACTTCACTGAAGCCGAACAGCAATTTATATTTCTCGATGTCGCCGAGGCGCCGGTGCCATCACTGCTGCGCCATTTTTCCGCGCCGGTGAACATCGATCACCCTTATACCGACGCACAACTGGCCCATCTGTCCGCGCATGACAGCGACGCCTTCAACCGCTGGGAAGCCGGGCAGCGTCTGGCCACGCGTGAACTGGCGCGACTGGCCGCGCTGGTCAGCAATGGGCAAATGCCCGCCGAGACGACCCTCAACCCGGCGCTCACCAGAATATTTGGCGCCGTACTGGCAGACCCGACGCTGGATGCCGCTCTCAAGGAACTGGCCCTGACCCTGCCTGCGGAGAACGTGGTCGGCGAAACGCTGGCGGTTTATGATCCACAGGCGGTCCACGTGGCGCGTGTATTCGCGCGGCGCAGTCTGGCGCAAAGCTTGCGGGCAGAATTGCTGCAGGCCGTGCGCCTGCATGAAACGCATGGCCCTTACAGTCCCGACCCGGTTTCCGCCGGCCGGCGTGCCCTGCGTTCCCTCGCCTTGGGCTACCTCATGGAACTCGATGAAAGCGGCATTCACCAGATGGTCTGGCGTACGCTGCGCGATGCCAACAACATGACCGAACAGCTCGCCGCACTCGGCCTGCTGGTCAACCATGCGGCAAAAAAACGCGACCGCGCCATCGACCGCTTCTACCGCGATCACCGCAAGGACCCGCTGGTGGTCGACAAGTGGTTGCGCGTGCAGGCGAGCGCACGCGAGGTCGGCGCGCCGGTGCTCGACACCGTGCGCGGCCTGCTGGCGCACAAGGCTTACGCGGCAAAAAATCCGAACAAGATCTACTCCCTGCTGGGCGCATTCTTCATCGGCAACCCGGCCGGCTTCCACCGCCCGGATGGCGCTGCTTATGCTTTCTGGGCAGAACAGGTGCTCAAGGTCGACCGCTTCAATCCGCAGGTGGCGGCACGCCTGGCGCGCGCCCTCGACCGCTGGAAAAAACTCACCGCGCCGCTGCAGGAAGCCGCGCACGCGGCACTGTTGCGCGTGCAGGGTGCGCCCAATCTGTCGCGGGATGTGGCCGAGGTCATCGGCAAGGCGCTGGCCGCATGACGTTCGACCCGCGCACCGTTGGCCTGATGATCGTCCTGCTGACGTTCATCTCGGCGGTGATGCTGGCGCTCGTCCAGCGCCAGGCGCGCAGCATTCAGGGCGTGGGCTGTTGGGCGCTCGCCGAACTATTGGTGGGCATCGGCCTGTTCCTGACCCTGATGCAGGTCTTCATTTCGCCATGGCTGTCATTCGTACTTGGCAACACCCTGCTGCTCACCGGCCTGGGCCTGACCTGGTATGGCATCAAGATCTACAAAAATGAAGCCCCGCCGACCAAACTGATCGCCGGCATCGTGGTCTTCACGGCACTCATGGGCTGGTGGTTCGGCGTCATGAACCCGCAACCGGCGATCCGCATCGCGATCCTGTCCCTCCTGTACGCCCTGCTCGCGGGCCTGGCGGCGTCCAGTCTGCTGGTCAAAGTGGCGCAGCCTTTGCGCACCGCCTACTGGATCACGGGGGGCGCCTTTGGCGTGTATGCGCTGGCCATGCTGGCGCGCGGTCTGGTGATCGGTGTGATTGAGCAGGGCATGGCGGCGTTCGAACCCACGCCGATCAACATGCTGACCTTCGTTGTCGGTGCCAGCACACAACTGGTGACGACCTTCGGGCTGATTCTGATGATCACCTACCGCATGTCCATGAACATGGAGCGACTGGCCTCGATCGACGCCCTGACCGGTGCCCTCAACCGCCGCAGTCTCGAGCAGGGTGCCACCTCGCTGGCGGCGCAGGGCACAGGGCGCTCGATCGGCGTCATCATGCTCGACATCGATCACTTCAAACTGGTCAATGACCATTATGGGCATCCGGCCGGCGACTATGTGCTGCAGGAAGTCACCACGCTGGCGCGCGCCCAGTTGCGTGACCGTGACCTGTTTGCGCGCATGGGCGGCGAAGAATTCTGTGTGGTGCTCGCCGAAGGCGACGAGGACCGTGCCGCGCGCATTGCCGAACGCATCCGCGAAGTGTGTTCGCACGAGGCCATGAATTTCAATGGCGTGGCCATCCATGTCCGCCTGAGCGCAGGCGTGGCGGCGGGCCGGGTCAGTGGCGGCGCGCTCGAAGACCTGATCGGAGAAGCCGACCTGGCCTTGTACAACGCCAAGCAGACCGGCCGCGACAAGGTGGTGCGCTGGAGCGAGATTGCCGCACACTCGCGCCCCACGCCGGCCCAGCGCATCGCCGTACCCGAGGCCCTCTCGCGCATTGCCTGAAGCGCGGCGCCGCAGTGCCGGCAGCCTCCAGTACAATTGCCGCCATTGATTCCACAGGAGCCTTCCCTTGCATTCCGTTTCCCTGACCCGTCATCTGCTCGACCTTGACCGCCGCACCGGTGCGGCGCCGGAAGGCCTGCGCCGCCTGATCGAAAACACGGCCGACGCCTGCAAAGCCATCGCCCATCAGGTCAGCCGCGGTGCGCTCGCCGATGTGCTCGGCTCCGCCGGCACGGAAAACGTGCAGGGCGAAACCCAGAAAAAACTCGACGTCATTTCCAATGAGCTGATGATCGAAGGCACACAATGGAGCGGCCAGGTCGCCGCGCTGGCGTCGGAGGAAATGGACGACATCCTGCCCCTGCCGGCCGACCTGCCGCGCGGCCCCTACCTGTTGTTATTCGACCCGCTCGACGGCTCGTCAAACATCGATGTCAATGTCTCGATCGGCACAATTTTTTCTATCCTCAAGGCTGGCCGCACGGAGGTCAGCGAGGCCGATTTCCTGCAGCCAGGCCGACAGCAGGTGGCGGCCGGATATGCCGTCTACGGCCCGCAGTCGGTGCTCGTGCTGACGCTCGGCCAAGGCGTGGACGCCTTCACCCTCGACCGCGACAGCGGCACCTGGATGCTGACCGCGCAGGGCCTGCGCATTCCCGAACAGACGCACGAGTTTGCCATCAACATGAGCAACCAGCGTCACTGGGATGCGCCGGTGCAGCGCTATATCGATGAACTGCTGCAGGGCGGCAATGGCGTACGCGGCAAGGATTTCAACATGCGCTGGATCGCCTCGATGGTAGCCGACGTGCACCGCATCCTGACGCGCGGTGGCATCTTCATGTACCCCTGGGACAAACGCGAACCCGGCAAACCCGGCAAGCTGCGCCTGATGTACGAGGCCAACCCGATGAGTTTTCTGGTCGAACAGGCGGGCGGCGCCGCCACCAA
>CANJOT010000011.1 GCA_947475815.1 Burkholderiales bacterium
CGACGCCTATCTGGCCACCAAGCCTCGCAATGCCGCGCAGATGCGTTTTCTCAAGGGTCTGATTCTGACCGAGCAGAACAAGACGAGCGATGCAATTGCTGTATTTCAGCGGCTGTCGGAAGATTTTCCGGAGCTGCCCGAGCCGTACAACAATCTCGCGGTCCTGTACGCTTCGCAAGGGCAGTTTGACAAGGCCCGTACTGCGCTCGAAATGGCCATCCGCACCCACCCGAGCTATGCCACGGCGCACGAAAATCTGGGAGACGTGTACGCCAAGCTGGCCAGTCAGGCTTACGATCGTGCCCTGCAGCTTGATTCCAGCAATTCGGCTGCCCAGACCAAACTGGCCCTGATTCGTGATCTGGTGGGGGGCACCGGACAGCGTGCGCCTTCGGCAACACCGGCCAAACCCGTCAGCAGCGCTGCGCCGGCGCCCTTGCCGCCGCTGGCTGCGGTGACCCCGGTCACGCCCAACATTCCGGCCGTGCAGGCGCGCCCGCCGGAGCCGGCCAGAACCTCAACTCCTGTGCCGCCGGCTGCCAGCGCCGCCGCGCCGGCACGGACGGCCGCTGCGACCGCTGCGCCCGCCGCGCCAGCGGCGAGCGTTCCGGTTGCGGTGCCGGCCCCGGCCGCTCCCCGCCCCGAAACCCTTGCCCGTGCCAGCGAAAGCGCAGAGGTGTCGGCGACGGTGCAGGGCTGGGCGCGCGCCTGGTCCAGCCAGGACATCAATGTTTATCTGGCCTCCTACGACCGGGAGTTCCAGCCGCCGCGCGGCCTGAGCCGTGATGCCTGGGAAAAAGAGCGCCGTTCGCGCATCGTTGGCCGCGCTAAAATCAGCGTGACGCTGGAAGACGTCAAAGTTGATTGGGATGGCGCCACAGCTAAGGTAAAATTCCGCCAGCATTACAAGTCCGACCAACTGGTCACGAATAGCATCAAGCTGTTGACACTGACGAAAACGAATGGCAAGTGGCTGATCAAACAGGAACGCAACGCCTGAAGCAACTTGCCCGCCGCGTGCGGGCAGGTCGGGCTGCCTTCCGATCGGTAGCGTTGACGCTGGCGCTGGCCGGTGTTGTGGCTATGCCGGCGCAGGTGCTGGGCAAGACGCACCCCAAGGCCCCGGCGCATGCCCCGCAACAGGCGTTTGATCCCGACAGTCAGCTTGAGCGTATCTTCACCGCCATCCACGCCAGCCGCCTCGATCTGGCCATGGCCGAAACCGATGGGCTGATCGCCCGGCAGCCCAATTTTTTGCTCGCCCACCTGATTCGTGGCGATCTGTTGCTGGCGCGTAGCCGTCCCCTCAAGAATATCGGCAGCGCCGCACCCGGCACGGCCGAGCAGATGCAGGACTTCCGCGAAGAAGCCCTGGTGCGCCTGCGTGGTTTGCGGCAAAAGCCGGCGGCCAACCTTGTGCCGCGCTATCTGCTGCAACTGCGCGATGACCAGAAGACCGCCGTGGTGGTGGATACCCAACGCTCGCGCCTGTACCTCTATGAAAACGTCAATGGCCGGCCACGGTTCATGGCCGATTATTATTTCACTCAGGGCAAGTCCGGCAGTGCCAAGTCGCGCGAGGGGGATCAGAAGACCCCCATTGGCGTGTATCACATTACCGGCAGTCTGCCGCGGGCGCGCCTGCCGGATTTTTACGGTGTCGGAGCCTTGCCGATCAATTACCCCAATGAATGGGACCAGCTCCATGGCCGCACCGGCCATGGCATCTGGCTGCACGGCACGCCCAGCAACACCTACAGCCGGGCACCCAAGGCCAGCGATGGCTGCGTGGTGTTGTCGAACCGCGATTTGCGCCGCCTGTTCAAGTCGGTCAAGATAGGGGTGACGCCGGTGATCATCAGTGATGACATCGAATGGCTCAGTCTGGACGACTGGGACAGGGAGCGCCGCGGTCTGAACCGTGCTATCGAAACCTGGCGTCAGGACTGGGAAAGTCTGGACGTGCCGCGCTACCTGTCGCATTATTCGTCGCAATTCGAGTCCAATGCCCAGACGCGTGATCAGTGGGTGCGCCGCAAGGCCGAGTTGAGCAGCCGTAAGTCCTGGGTGAAAATCCGTCTCGGCAATGTCTCCATGCTGCGTTATCCGGGCAAGGATGACATGGTGGTGGTGACCTTCGAGCAGAACTATCGCTCGAACAATTTGAAAAACGTGATCAAAAAGCGCCAGTACTGGAAACAGGAGGGCAAGCAGTGGAAAATCATTTACGAGGGTGTCGCATGAACATATTGTCGGGCAAGTGGACGATGCGGGTTGCCGCTCTGTTAACGGGTTTGCTGGTGTCGGCAGGGGCGCTGGCCCAGGCCGCGCCGCGCGTGGCCATTACCACCAGTGCCGGTGTGATCGTGGTCGAACTGAACCCTGCCAAGGCGCCGGTGTCGGTCGAGAATTTTCTCAACTACGTGAAAAAAGATCAGTACAAGGGCACCGTCTTTCATCGCGTCATTGAAAACTTCATGATCCAGGGTGGCGGCATGGATGCTGCCCTCAAGGAGCGGCCCGCCAGCGCGCCGGCCATCATCAACGAGGCCAACAATGGACTCAAGAATGAACGCGGCACCATCGCCATGGCACGCTTGCGCGGCATCAATACGGCTACCACGCAGTTTTTCATCAACACTGTGGATAACGGCTTTCTCGACCATGTCAGCGTGCCGCCGCAGGGCATTACCATCAATCGCGGCGGTCGTCCGGTGACCATTGCTGCGGAAGACGCTGATTCGGTCTACGGCTATGCCGTATTTGGCAAGGTCGTCGAGGGCATGGATGTTGTTGATAGAATCCGCAAGGTGGAAACCCGCAACGCAGGCCCGCACCAGGGCGTGCCTGTCACACCCATCGTGATCGAAAAGATCGCCGTGGTCAATTCGAAGTAAGCCGCATTTTTACGATCCATTCAACGATCCATCGCACGATCCACACAGGAAACATCATGGTCAAACTGCACACCAACCACGGCGTCATCACCCTCGAACTCGATGCCGCCAAGGCACCCAAAACCGTCGAGAACTTTCTCGCTTACGTGAACAGTGGCCATTTCAACAGCACCATCTTTCATCGTGTCATCAAGGGTTTCATGATTCAGGGCGGCGGCTTCACGGCCGACATGGAGCAAAAGCCGACGCTCGATACCATCGAGAATGAAGCCGGCAACGGCCTCACCAATGACAAGTACACCATCGCCATGGCGCGCACCAGCGCGCCGCATTCGGCGACGGCGCAGTTTTTCATCAACATCGCCAACAATGACTTCCTCAATTTCAGCTCGGCGACGCCCCAGGGCTTCGGTTACTGCGTCTTTGGCAAGGTGGTCGAGGGTACCGACGTGGTCGATAAGATCGTCGGCGTCCAGACCGGCCGCAGCGGTGGTCACAGCGATGTGCCCCTTGAGGCCGTGGTCATCGAACGCGCCGAGGCGGTCTGAAGCCGCGCGCAAGGTCTTGCCGCCGTCTGGTGGCCTGAACGGGGCCGGGTTGTGACCGACAGCCGGGCTGTCGTTCTGTTTGTGTCCGACATTCATCTGTCGGCGCAGCAGCCGCGCACTGCCGCGGCTTTTTTGCGTTTTCTTAGCTTGGTGCCGGCACGCGCCGGGTCGCTGACCATACTGGGTGACCTGTTCGATTCCTGGGCTGGTGACGACGATCTTGATGATCCCTTCATCGCCACGGTGGTGGCCGGGCTGCGCGCGCTCGCGTCGGCCGGCGTGACGGTACAACTGATGCGCGGCAATCGCGATTTTCTACTCGGCGAGGACTTTGCCCGGGCCAGCGGGCTGAGCCTGCTGGAGGAGCGCCATCGTATCGGTCTTCCCGATGGTCGGCCCTGCCTGCTGTCGCATGGCGATGCGCTGTGCACCGACGACACGGCTTATCAGGCGTTCCGCACGATGGTGCGCGATCCGGCCTGGCAGCAGGCGTTTCTGGCGCGGCCACTGGCCGAACGCAAAGGCATCATCGCCGGGCTGCGCACGCAAAGCGAAGCCAATAAACAGACCAAGTCGATGGCCGTCATGGATATCAATCCGCAAAGCGTGGCGCGCTGGTTTATCGACACTGGCACCGTGGTCCTGATTCACGGCCATACGCACCGGCCCGGTCGCAACTGCCTGCGGCTGGGTGATCTCGAGCTTACCTGCGAACGGCACGTGCTGACGGATTGGGACTTCGACGGCCTCAAGCCGCGCGGTGGCGGGCTTGCGGTTGATGCCGATGGCATCCATGAATTCTCCTGGACTGAGGCGCAGGGCTGAGGGCATTGCTGAGCCCGTGGCCGAACATGCGATAATTGCCAGTCTGGGATCTTCCATTTACAGGTGAAAGTCATGAGCAGAGAAGTCGTTGTCGTTAGCGGCGTACGCACGCCCATTGGTACCTTCGGCGGTAGTCTGAAGGACTTTGCACCCACGCGGCTGGGTGCGCTGGTGGTGGCAGAAGTCATGAAACGCGCCGGTGTCTCCGGCGACGAAGTCGGCCATGTGGTGTTCGGCAACGTCATCCAGACCGAACCGCGCGACATGTACCTGAGCCGCGTTGCCGCGCTCGACGCCGGCATCGGCAAACACGTGCCTGCCATGAACGTCAACCGCCTGTGCGGCAGTGGCTTGCAGGCCATCGTTTCAGCCTCCCAGTCCATTCTGCTCGGTGATGCCGACATTGCCATCGGCGGCGGTGCGGAAAGCATGTCGCGCTCCCCCTATCTGGCCACCGGCGCCCGCTGGGGCAATCGCCTGGGCGATGGCAAGCTGCTCGACATGATGCTCGGCGCGCTGCACGATCCCTTCCAGGGCATCCACATGGGTGTGACCGCGGAAAACCTCGCCACCCAATACACCATCACGCGCGCCGACCAGGATCAGCTGGCCTTTGAGAGCCATCAGCGCGCCGCCAACGCCATCAAGCAGGGTTATTTCAAATCGCAGATCCTGCCGGTTGAACTGCCCTCGAAAAAGGGCGTCACCATTTTTGATACCGACGAGCATGTGCGTGCCGATGTCACTCTGGCCGATCTGGCCAAGCTCAAGCCCGTGTTCAAGAAGGAAGACGGCACCGTCACCGCCGGCAATGCCTCGGGTCTGAACGACGCCGGCGCCGCCGTGCTGCTGATGGAAGCGGCCACCGCCAAGGCGCGTGGCCTCAAGCCGCTGGCCCGTCTGGTTGCTTACGCGCACGCCGGTGTCGATCCCGCCTACATGGGGATCGGTCCGGTGCCGGCGTCGCAACTGGCCTTGAAGAAGGCCGGCCTGACCGTCGCCGATCTGGATGTCATCGAAGCCAATGAAGCCTTTGCCGCGCAAGCCTGTGCCGTGAGTCGCGGTCTGGGTCTTGATCCGGCCAAGGTCAACCCGAACGGCAGCGGCATTTCGCTGGGTCATCCGATCGGCGCCACGGGCGTGGCCATCACGGTCAAGGCCCTCTACGAACTCGAGCGCATTGGTGGCCGCTACGCGCTGGTCACCATGTGCATCGGCGGTGGTCAGGGTATTGCCGCGATTTTCGAACGCGTGAGCTGAGCCCGGGCTGCTCCGGAGTTACTGCAAACAGGGCGGGGCAGGGAAGCTTCTCGTTCCCGCCCGCCATGACGAGGTTGCCCATGTCTGACAAGAAACTGTCCACCGGCCTGGTGCATACGGCGTATACGCCGCCGGCGAATTTCGGTTCGCTGACCACGCCGATCCACCACGCCTCGACCGTGACCTTCCCGAACGTCGCTGCCATGCGCGCGCGCGACTGGCGCCGGGATGACCAGTATTCCTACGGTCTGACCGCTACCCCGACTACCTATACCCTGCAAAACCGCATCGCCGAAATCGAAGGCGGTCGTCATACCTTGTTAACGCCCTCCGGCCTGTCGGCCATTGCGCTGGTCGATCTGGCGCTGCTGCGCGCCGGTGACGAGGTGCTGCTGCCCGACAACGTTTACAACCCGAGCCGCGAACTGGGCGACAGCATGCTGCGCGATTTTGGCATCAGCGCGCGGTATTACGACCCCCTTGCCGGCCTGCACGTGGCCGACATGATTGCGCCCAACACGCGCCTGATGTGGATCGAGGCGCCCGGTTCGGTGTCGATGGAGATTCCCGACATCCCGGCACTGGTGAAAGTGGCCAAAGCACATGCGGTCATCACCGCCATCGACAATACCTGGTCGGCCGGCGTGATGTTGCGGCCGTTTGATCTGGGCATCGACATCAGCATGCAGGCCCTGACCAAGTACCAGTCGGGTGGCAGCGATGTGCTGATGGGTGCCGTGACGACGGTCGAAGCGTCGCTGCACGAAGAACTCAAGCAGACCCACAACCGCCTTGGCCTCGGTGTTGGCCCCGACGATGCCTACCTGATGCTGCGCAGCCTGCCCACGCTGGAGGTGCGCTTGCGGCGGCACGAAGAAAGCGCCATGGTACTGGCGCGCTGGCTCAAGGAGCGCCCCGAAGTCAATCTGCTACTGCACCCGGCCTCGCCGGATTGTCCCGGTCATGAATTCTGGGAGCGCGACTTTCACGGCGCCGGCGGCCTGTTTTCCGTCACCTTCCAACCCGACATCACGCAGGCCAAAATCGATGCCATGGTCGATGCCCTGCAGTTGTTCCAGATTGGTTTTAGCTGGGGGGGGGCGGCCAGCCTGGCCGTGCCGTACACCATGAAGGGTGCGCGCAGCGCCGTGCCCTGGGAGGCGGGTGGCCTGGTGCGGTTTTATGTCGGCCTGGAACATCCGGCCGATCTGATTGCCGACCTCGAGCAGGCCTTCACGCTGGCGTTTGCCTGAGGGCGTTCATTCCTCGCAGATGCGGCCGTCCGTGGCGGCGCAAAACTGCAGCACCTGACGCGCACAGACTCCTGGCATGACATGCTGGATCATGTGCGACGCCGTGTTGATGTGGGCAAAGCGTGCGTGTGGCACGTGTTCCTGCAGTGCCGTTTTCTGGTCGGCCGTAGCGATCGTACCGCCGGAGGGATAGAGCGATAGCACGGGTGCCTTGACGCCCGCCAGATAGGGCGTGACATCGGCGGTTTGCAAAAAACGGCTGTATTCGACGATGGCATCCTGGCCGGCCTCGGCCAGACTGGTGCAGAACCAGTCCACCAGTCCGACCGGCGCATCGGCCGGAAAACGCGTGCTCGCCGTGGTGGTGCGCACCCATTGCAGCGCGCCGACGGCTTCGATGGCGGCAACGATCGAGCCGTAACCGAGCGCATACCGTTCCTGTGCCGCAGCGACGATGCGTGTTGGCGTCGAGATCAAGGACAGCGAGCGGACCCGCTGTGGCGCCAGACTGGCCGTCGCCAGGCCAATGATGCCGCCGAGGGATTCGCCGCACACATGCATGTCCCGGGCGCCAGCGTGGTCGGCGATGGCCAGCAGGTCGGCCACCAGTTTTTCCAGCACGATGTCGGTGTGCCAGTTGAGTGTGCGTTGTGAGCGTCCGACGCCGCGCATGTCCGGACGGATGATGCGAAAGTGGCGCGCCAGATGCGGCACCCACTGATACCAGAACTGCGACGTGCGGCAAAAACCGTGCTGCAGAATCAGGAAGGGCGCATCGGCCCACGGATCGGTGTAGTCATCGAACTGGTAGAACAGATCGGGCTGGCCGGGACGCGAGACGATGGGCATGGGCTTGTGGTCTTGATGTTTAGTGGTGGATGTGTAGCGGTTGATGTGTAGCGGTTGATGTGTAGCGGTTGATGTTCAGCGTTTGTGCTTCAGTTCTTGAGCTTCGATGCCTTGACGATGGCGTCCCAGCGATTGATTTCGTCCCGTACGAAGGTGCGTGTGCTGTCCGGCGTCGAATTGGTGGCAATGATCAGGCCGCCCAGCGCCTTGGCTTTTTGCACGAATTCGTCGGACACCAGCACGCGGTTGATGGCCTGATTGAGCGTGTCGGTGATGGCGCGCGGCAGGGCCTTGGGCCCGAATACCAGCATGGTGGTGGCGGCGGTGAAGCCGGGCAGGGCTTCGGAGATGGTCGGCAGTTCAGGCGCGACCGGATCGCGTTTGGCACCACTGACGGCAAATCCCTTGAGTGCGCCACTGCGCACATGTTGCAGATTCTCCAGGCCGATGAAGGCGTAATTGATTTTCTTGCCGAGCAGGTCCTGCACTGCCTCGCTGGTGCCCTTGTAGGGCACGTGCAGCACGTCAACGCCAATGCCGCGGTTAAACAGTTCGGCGGACAGGTGGATGGTGCTGCCGTTGCCCGACGAGCCATATTGGTACTTGGCCGGCGCCGCCTTGAGCAGATTGATGAATTCGACCAGCGTGCTGGCCGGCAGGTCGGCCGAGCCGGCCAGCATGAACTGCGCACCCAGCACCTGCGCGACCGGCGTGAAATCATTGATCGGGTCGATCGGCAGTTTTTCGTTGAGCGTGCCGGTGCTCAGGGTGGGCAGGGTGGCGAACAGCAGCGTATAACCGTCGGCCGGCGCAGCGGCCACGTTGGTGGCGGCAATCATCGACGACGCGCCCGGACGGTTTTCCACCACGACCGACTGTTTGAGCGTGTTCTGCAGGCCGGCGGCGAGCACGCGCGCGACCACGTCGGTGGTGCTGCCGGCGGGAAAACCGACAACCAGACGGATGGGCTTGGACGGGTAGGACTGGGCCATGGCGCCCGGGCCGGTCAGGCTGACAAGGCTGACAAGGGTCAGGGCAAACAGTTGCAGGACGGCGGCGGTCCAACGATTCATGACAATCTCCCTCTTTGCTGTTGTTGTTGTCTGCGATTATAGCGGTCTGTGCCGGTCCGTCGGGGATCGCAATTGCCAAGACGCCGCTGCCTACAAGTCCTACAATGCGTTTCGGAAGCAGGCCGCGTGGTGGCGGGCTGTCCGTGCCTGAACAGGCGGGAGCGTTTGACCTTGATCGAGATCGCAGCAATTGTTTTGGCCGCTTTGGTGATTGGTGCTGGCGCCGGTGCCTTGTGGATGCGCGCCGCCGCACGGCGCGTCAGTGCCGACGTGCTGGCCCAGGCGGTCAGTGAGGCGAGCCAGCTCGCCCGTGTCGAGGTCGCCACCCTCACCGAGCGTTTGGCCGCTGGTCAGCGTGCGCTGCTCGCTCTGGAGCGCCGCCTCGAACTGTCTCAAATCGAACTCGAACAGGTACGCACTGAAGCTGCCCGCGCCCGGGAGAACAACGCCGGTCTGGCAGTCGAACTGGAGCAGGAACGCATCGCGGCGCGCGACAAGCTGGCGCTGCTCGAACAGGCGCGCGAGGCCCTGACGGCGCAGTTCAAGCTGTTGGCCAATGAAATCCTCGAAGAAAAGAGCCGCCGCTTTGCCGAACAGAACCGCAGTCAGCTCGACCTGTTGCTCAAACCGCTGGGTGACAAGCTGCAGTCGTTTGAGAAAAAGGTCGAAGACACCTATATTACCGAAGCCAAGGAGCGCTTTTCTCTCGGCGAGGAAGTCAAGAAGCTGCAGTTGCTCAATCTGCAGATTGGCCAGGATGCCGTGAACCTGACGCGTGCCCTCAAGGGGGACGCCAAGACGCGCGGCAACTGGGGCGAGGTGGTGCTCGAACGCATTCTCGAACGCTCCGGCCTCGAGAAGGGCCGCGAGTATGAAACCCAGGTGACGGTGGCGGGCGAGTCGGGCGTGTTGCGTCCCGACGTCGTGGTGCGCCTGCCTGATGACAAACACATTGTTATCGATTCCAAGGTCTCGCTGGTGGCCTACGACCGCTATTATTCGGCCGAGACTGATGCAGAACGCGAGCGCGCCCTGCGTGAACACATTGCCTCGATGCGGCGCCACATGGATGATCTGGCCAGCAAGAACTATCAGGGTCGTGCGGGCATCAATGCCCCCGATTTTGTCGCCATGTTCGTGCCCATTGAACCGGCCTTCAATCTGGCCGCCGGCCACGATGATGGCCTGGTGCTCGATGCCTTTGACCGCAAGGTGGTGATCGTGACGCCCAACACCCTGCTGGCCATGCTGAGCACCGTGGCCTCGCTGTGGAAGCGTGAGTTGCAGACCCGCAACGCCGTCGAGATTGCACGCCAGTCGGGGGAGCTGTACGACAAGTTTGTCGGTTTTGTCGAGGCGCTCAAGGACATCGGCGCGCGCCTCGAATCGGCCCGCATTGCCTACGACACCGCCTACAAACGCCTCTCCGAGGGGCATGGCAATCTGGTTGGCCGCGTGCAGAAACTCAAGAAACTCGGCGCCCGTGCCGATAAAAGCCTGCCACCAGAACTGGTGGAGTCGGCCACCGAAGAAGACGGCGCGGCCATCCTGCCCCTCGGTCCGACTCTGCCGGAATCGTCGGCCAAAGAATAGATCATCCGACATCCTGCCGGTCGCCGTGCGCTGACTGCTGCCGGCTGCCTGTAGAGGTCTTGGGTCAGGCGCGGCCGAACCCGGCGCGGGCCTGACTGGGTGTTCAAAGCGCCGGCAGAACCTCGCCGCGCGCCTCGCCAAAACCGATGCGCCGGAAACCGGCCCGCTCGCAATGCGCGCGCAGCATCACGGCATCCCCATCTTGCAGGAAGGTACGCGATTCACCATTGGGCAGGGTCAGGGGCGACTTGCCGCCAGAGGTGAGTTCAAGCAGCGAACCGGCATCCGCGGGCACCGGGCCGGACAGGGTGCCGGTGCCGAGCAGGTCGCCGGACTGCAGGTTGCAGCCGTTCGACGCATGATGGGTGATGGTCTGCGCCAGCGTCCACCATGCGTGTTTGTAATTGGAGCGTGCCAGACGCGCTGGCGGCAATCCGGCCGCGCGCATTGCCGGCGTCGCGATCAGCACCTCCAGATCGATGTCGAGCATGCCATGGTCGCGGTTGGCCGCCGATTCAAGATAGGGCAGCGGCTGGGGTTCGTTGGCGTCGCGCGAAAACGGCAGGCGAAACGGTGCGAGGGCCTCCATGCTGACGATCCACGGTGAAATGGTGGTGGCGAAATTCTTGCCGAGGAAGGGCCCGAGCGGCTGGGATTCCCAGCCCTGCACGTCGCGCGCCGACCAGTCATTGAGCAACACCATGCCGCAGGCGTGCTCTTCGGCCTCGCTGATCGGGATGGCGCTGCCGAGTGCATTGCCGCGACCGATCACGACGCCCATTTCGAGTTCGAAATCGAGGCGCCGTGAGGGCTGGAATACCGGCGTGTCATGGCCCGGGCTCTTGACCTGACCCTTGGGCCTCGGGAAATACTGGTTGACGCCGATGGAGGACGAGCGGCCGTGATAGGCGACCGGGATCCACTTGTAATTGGGCATGAGCGGATTTTCGGGACGAAACAGCTTGCCGGTGGCCGTGGCATGGTGGATGCCGGTAAAAAAATCGCTGAAGTCGCCCACCTGGCAGGGCAGACCCAGATCGGCATCGGCCTGCGCGACCAGACAGGCCGACAGGGCCGCCTGCTGCGCGCTGCCCCTGCGCAACAGCGCCGAGAGTGCCGCACGCAACGTCGAACTCAGGGCATTGCCGCGGGCGAGAAAGGGATTAAGACCGTCACGGCAGTGTTCGAGCGCAGCCACAACGTGGGCGGGCAGCAGATCACGTGCGGCCAGCAGGTCGACGATCTGCTCACCGATGGCCACGCCCGGCCGGAAGTTCTCGACGCTCTGTCGGCGCCGAAACCAGCCCAGCGGCAGATTCTGAATCGGGAAGTCGCTCGCCGGGTCGTTGGCGCCAGCGACCCAGGATTGCAGGTTCTGATCGTGGGTTTCATTGAGTTGCGTGATGCTCATTCCATGTCTCCGGAAAATATTGTGATTGGATGGTTGCCGGTCCGTGCCTGCTGCAGCACGCGCAGGCGGTCACTGAAGCGACGTTCCAGCTTGGTGATGGCGGTACGATAGAGCATACTGCTTGCGAGGGCAATCAAGCGGTGCGCATGCCGATCCGGCGAGCGGTCGCCTGCGGCAAGATTGGCGTGCTGCGCCATGGCTGGTGCTGTCAGGCAGAGTCCGGGGATGGTGCGTTCGAGACGATTTTGTCGGGTCGAAAGTTCGGCCCGTGCACTGAAAAGTGGACGACATGCAAATTCAGTTTTGGGGTGCAACCGGCACAGTGACCGGTTCAAAAACGCTCGTGCAGTCTGGCAAGACGAATGTTCTGGTCGATTGTGGTTTGTTTCAGGGTTACAAGCAGTTACGCCTGCGCAACTGGCAAACCCTGCCGCTGCCGCCGGCACGGCTTGATGCGGTGCTGCTCACGCACGCCCACCTGGACCACAGCGGCTATCTGCCGCTGCTGGTGCGCGACGGCTTCCGCGGCAAGATCTATTGCACGCGCTCGACGTACGAGCTGTGCAAGATCCTGCTGCCCGACAGCGGTCACCTGCAGGAGGAGGATGCGGCCTACGCCAACCGCCATGGCTTCTCGCGACACCAGCCTGCTTTGCCGCTGTACACCGAAAAAGATGCACGCCATGCCTTGCGCTTTTTTGAGCCGGTCGAATTTTCTCAGGAGATGGAGCCAGCCCCCGGCTTGCGCGCAAGCTTTCACGTGGCTGGCCATATCCTGGGCGCAGCGACCATCCGTCTGTCGGACGGCAGCCGCACGATCACCTTTTCGGGTGATCTGGGCCGTCCGCACGATGCCATCATGAAGCCGCCGGAGATGCTGGCCAGTACCGACTACCTGGTGCTCGAATCGACCTACGGCAACCGGCACCATGAGGCCGAAAGCCCGCTCAAGCGCCTCGGTGAGGTAATCCGCAGCACTGCTGCGCGCGGCGGTGTGGTGGTCATCCCCTCGTTTGCCGTCGGGCGCGCCCAGGAACTGATGTATTACGTGCGCCAGCTCAAGCTCGAGCGGATCATTCCCGACGTGCTGCCGGTCTACCTGGACAGCCCGATGGCACGCGATGCGACGCGCATTTTCCAGCAGCACCCCAACGAGCACCGTCTCAACAAACAGGAATGTGATGCCACCTGCAATGTCGCGACCATCGTCAATTCGCCCGAAGAGTCGCAGCACATCGACATGCAACACATGCCGATGGTGATTATTTCTGCCAGTGGCATGGCGACAGGCGGGCGCGTGCTGCACCACCTCAAGGCGTTCGCCGGTGACGCGCGCAACACCATCCTGTTTGCCGGGTATCAGGCGGGCGGCACGCGTGGCGCGGCCATGATCGGCGGCGCTACGTCGGTCAAGATTCATGGCCAGCAGGTGACGGTGCGTGCCGAAGTAGCCCATCTCGACAATCTGTCTGCGCATGCCGATGTCGACGAAATCATCGGCTGGCTGCACGGCTTCAAGAAAGCACCGCGCCACACCTTCATCAATCATGGCGAGCCGGATGCGGCCGATGCGCTGCGCCTGCGCATCGAATCCGAATTGAAATGGAATTGTTCGGTCGCCGATTATTTGCAACAGGTGGATCTGTGAGCGCAGCAGTCATCCACAACGGACCCGGCCCCTCACTGGCCGCGAGCACCGTCTCGACCGACATCGACCACACGCTGCTGGCGCGGCGTCTCGGCATCAACACCTATCAGGAACCGGTCGTTTACCTGCACAAGTCGAGTCACATCTGCAAGTCGGAGGGCTTTGAGGCGCATTCGCGCATTGAGCTGTCGTGCCGCCAGCGGCGCGTGATCGCCACACTCAACATTGTCAGCTCCGACATCGTCGCGCAAAGCGAGGCCGGCCTGTCCGAAGCGGCCTGGCTGGCGCTCGATTTGCAGGAAGGCGACCTCATTCACATGGCACACCCGCGCCCGCTGGAATCCTTCTCGATGGTACGGGCCAAGATCTATGGCCGGCGCATTTCCGATGAGGGTTTTGCGGCCATCGTGCGCGACGTCATCGACGGCAATTATTCCGACATTGAAATTGCCTCTTTCATCACGGCCTGCACCGGCCATCTGGATGTCGAAGAAATCATCGCCCTCACGCGCGCCATGGTCGATGCCGGCGATCGCCTTGACTGGGGCCACAGGCCGGTGCTCGACAAACACTGCATCGGCGGTCTGCCAGGCAACCGCACCACCCTGCTGGTTGTGCCCATCGTCGCCGCCTGCGGGCTGATGATTCCGAAAACCTCGTCGCGTGCCATCACCTCGCCGGCCGGCACGGCCGACACCATGGAGACGCTGGCGCCCGTCAATCTGGCCATCACCGACATCCGCCGCGTGGTTGAGCAGGAAGGCGGTTGCATCGTCTGGGGCGGCGCGGTCAGCCTGAGCCCGGCCGACGACATTCTGATCCGCGTCGAACGGCCCATGGATCTGGACAGTGAAGGCCAGCTCGTCGCATCGGTGCTGTCGAAAAAGATCGCTGCGGGTTCTACGCATGTGGTCATCGACATTCCGGTTGGGCCGACGGCCAAGGTGCGCCGCATTGAAGGCGCGCACACGCTGGGTGGCCTGCTCACTGCGGTTGGTGCGGCGCTAGGCCTCAAGGTGCACACCATGATCACCGACGGTTCGCAACCGGTTGGCCGCGGCATCGGACCGGCGCTTGAAGCCTGGGATGTGCTGGCCGTGCTGCGCAACGAGCGTGGCGCACCGGCCGATCTGCGCCAGCGCGCCCTTGATCTGGCCGCTGCCATTCTCGAACTCGGTCAGAAAGCGGCGCCTGGCGAAGGCATGGGCATGGCGCGCGCGGCACTCGACAGTGGCGCCGCCTGGACCAAGTTTGCCGCCATCTGTGCTGCCCAGGGTGGTTTGCGCGAGCCGCCGCGCGCGGCCTACCATCATGTGGTCGGTGCGCCGTTCGCGGGGCGCGTCATTGCCATCGATAACCGGCGCCTGGCACGCATCGCCAAGCTGGCCGGCGCGCCACAAGCGCTTGCGGCGGGTGTGCTGTTTCATGCGCCGCTGGGCAGTCGTGTGGATGTCGGGCAACCCTTGTATACCATCCACGCCCAGTCGCCCGGCGAGCTCGCCTACGCACGCAGTTATGCGATGAGCCAGCAGGATGTGATCACCCTGCAAAACGGTATCCAACCGTGATCGGCCTTCCCCATGAACCAGCCGCTGAACTCCGAACAACTCGCGCGCATTGATGCCTGGTGGCGCGCCGCCAACTACCTTTCAGTAGGGCAGATCTACCTGCTCGACAACCCGCTGCTGCGCGAGCCGCTGCGGCTGGAGCACATCAAGCCGCGCCTGCTTGGTCACTGGGGCACCACGCCCGGCCTGAACTTCATTTATGCGCACCTGAACCGCCTGATCTGCGCCAGTGATCTGAACATGATCTACATCACCGGGCCCGGCCATGGGGGGCCGGCGCTGGTGGCCAGCACCTGGCTGGAAGGCACCTACAGCGAATATTTCCCGGCGATCACGCAGGACGAAGCCGGCATGCGCAAGCTGTTCAGGGAGTTTTCTTTTCCTGGTGGCATTTCCAGCCATGCCGGCGCCGACACGCCGGGGTCGATCAGTGAAGGGGGCGAGCTTGGCTATTCGCTGCTGCATGCCTATGGCGCCGTGTTCGACAATCCCGATCTGATCGCCGCCTGCGTGGTCGGCGACGGCGAGGCCGAAACCGGCGCGCTGGCCACCAGCTGGCATTCCAACAAGTATCTCAACCCGGTGCAAGACGGCGCCGTCTTGCCCATCCTGCATTTGAATGGCTACAAGATTGCCAGTCCGACTTTTCTGGCGCGCATTCCGCACGACGAACTGGCTGCGCTGTTTCGCGGCTACGGTTACACGCCGTATTTTGTCGAGGGCGATGATGCGACGCTGGTGCATCAGCAGATGGCCAGTGTGCTCGATCAGGCGGTCGCCGAAATCCGCGCCATCCAGCAGCGCGCGCGTCTGGCCAGCGACGGTGCGCGGCCTCTGTGGCCGATGATCGTGCTGCGCACCCCCAAGGGCTGGACCGGGCCGCGTCTGGTGGACGGCCTGCAGACCGAGGGCTCATGGCGTTCGCATCAGGTGCCCCTGACCGGCTTTGCCGGCAAGCCGGCTCACGTCAAGCTGCTTGAAGAGTGGCTCAGGAGCTACCGACCGGAAGAGTTGTTTGATGCTGCCGGCCGGCCGCATGCCGATTTGCTGGCCCTGTCACCGACGGGTCAGCGGCGCATGAGCGATAACCCGCATGCCAATGGCGGACTGCTGCTCAAAGATCTGGCTTTGCCCGATTTCCGCGCCTACGCAGTGCCGGTGACGCAGCCTGGTGCGCTTGAACTTGAATCGACGCGCGTGGCTGGCCTGTTTCTGCGCGATGTCATGAAGCACAACCTCGATGCCGCCAACTTCCGCGTGTTCGGCCCGGACGAAACCAATTCCAACCGCCTCGGTGCCGTGTTCGAGGTCAGCCCGCGCGCCTTTATGGGGGAGATCGTCGATAGCGATGTTGACCTCGCGGCGGACGGCCGTGTCATGGAGGTGTTGTCCGAACACATGTGCCAGGGCTGGCTGGAAGGCTATCTCCTGACCGGCCGGCACGGATTTTTTTCGTGTTACGAAGCCTTCATCCACATCATTGACTCGATGTTCAACCAGCACGCAAAATGGCTCAAGGTGGCTGCCGAGGTGCCGTGGCGCAAGCCGATTGCCTCGCTCACTTACCTGCTCACCTCGCACGTCTGGCGTCAGGACAACAACGGCTTTTCGCACCAGGACCCGGGCTTCATCGACCATGTGGTCAACAAGAAGGCCGCTGTGGTGCGTGTCTATCTGCCGCCCGATGCCAACACCTTGCTGTCGGTGGTCGATCATTGTCTGCGCAGCCGCGATTATGTCAATGTCATCGTCGCCGGCAAGCAGTCCGCGCCGCAGTGGCTCAATATGGCCGAGGCCGAAGCCCACTGCAAAGCTGGTTTAGGGATCTGGCCATGGGCCAGCAACGATCAGGGCGGCGTGCCGGATGTGGTGATGGCCTGTGCCGGTGATGTGCCGACCCTGGAAACGCTGGCCGCGGTAGAACTGTTGCGCGAGTATTGCCCTGCGCTGCGTCTGCGGGTGGTCAATGTGGTTGACCTGATGAGCCTGCAGGCGCCCGACACCCACCCGCATGGCGCCAGTGATGCGACATTCGATGCCCTGTTCACCACCAACAAGCCGGTGATTTTTGCCTGGCATGGTTATCCGGCGCTGATTCACCGGCTGGTCTACCGCCGCACCAATCATGGCAATTTCCACGTCCATGGCTACCGCGAGGAAGGCACGACCACGACACCGTTTGACATGACGGTGCTCAATGGCCTCGATCGTTACCACCTTGCGGCGGCAGTGGCCAAACGCGTGCCAGGGCTGAATGTCAGTGCCCTGATGGCGCGGGTGGCAGCTGGGCTGGCCGAACATTCCGCCTACATTCGCGTGCATGGTGAGGATTTGCCGGAGATCCGCAACTGGAAGTGGGGCGGATGAGTGCGGCAGCCATGCCGGCGCGAGAGCCGGCGGCGCGTGATACATTAAGTTTTTTTATCCATGACTAAAAGGCGAGATTATGATCAAGACCACCATCGCATTGCTGCTCGCTGTTGCCGTGCTCGGCGTGACCGGCTGCAATACCATTGAAGGAGCTGGCAAGGATGTGCAGCGTGCGGGCGAGAAGGTGCAATCCGTCGTGCGCGACGCCAAGAAATAAGGCGCGCGGGGTTTGACCGGGGCCGTCCCTTAAAGCAGACCCTCGAACAACCAGGCGGGCACCGCCTGACCGGCACTCACCGAGCCTTGGTCCGGCGCCAGGACAATCAGGCAATTAGCCTCGCTCATCGAGCGCAGGATGCCTGAGCCCTGTGCGCCCGTGACACGCACATGCAGGCCATCTGCCGTGGCGCTCAGAATGCCGCGCTGGTATTCAGTGCGGCCGGGTGACTTTTTGATCGGGCTGTCGCAGATCGCACTGATCAGTGGCGGTCGGGTGTCGCTGGCGCCGGCCATGTGCAGCAGGGCTTCGCGCACAAACACCAGAAAGGTCACCATCACGGCAACCGGATTGCCCGGCAGGCCGAACAGCACTGCCGACGAAGCGCCGCTGCGGATCCGCCCGAAAGCGAAGGGCCGGCCCGGTTTCATGGCGATGGTCCAGAAGGCCACCTCGCCCAGACGCGCCATCAGCGCTCGTGTGAAATCGGCTTCCCCTACTGACACACCACCACTGGTGATGATGGCATCAGCCTGTGTGCAGGCCGTACGCATGGCGGCTTCAAGGTCTTCCGGGCGGTCACGCACCACGCCAAGATCGATCACTTCCACGCCCAGCCCTTGCAGCAGGCCGGTCAGGGTATAGCGGTTGCTGTCGTAGATGCAGCCCTCGTCGAGGGTTTCACCGAGCGAGCGCAGTTCGTCGCCGCTAGAAAAGATCGCCACGCGCAGGCGGCGGCGCACCTCGAGTTGTGCAATGCCGAGCGAGGCCACCAGTCCCAGTTCGGCTGGGCCGATTTTTTTCCCGGCGTGCAGGGCGGGCTTGCCGGCTTGCAGGTCTTCGCCGGCAAGGCGCCGGTTCTGGCCGGTTTTTTGATGCGCTGGCACACGGACTCTGTTGCCTTCCACCACGACCACTTCCTGCATGATGACCGTGTCGCACCCGGTCGGCATGACCGCACCGGTCATGATGCGCACACACTGCTGCGTTTGCAGTCTTCCTGGCCAGGGGGTGCCGGCCATGGCGGTGCCGGCGATGGTAAAGTCCAGGCCCTCGGCGAGTTCGGTGCCACGCACGGCATAGCCATCCATGGCGGCGTTGTCGTGTGCCGGTACGTTGATGGGCGAGAGCAGGTCGGCGGCGAGGATGCGTCCCAGGCAGGCCTGCAGAGGCAGCAGTTCGCTGCCCTCGAGCGGCTTGATGCATGAGGCGACGATGTGCCGTGCCGTGTCGACGGGCAGGTCGCCCGGTTTGTAGTCGGGCAGGGCGCGGGTGATGTCGGCGAGGCTGGGCATCAGTGGGGCATCAGTGCTTGCGTTCGAACTGCGTCAACTCGGCCAGTGTGTTGAAATTGAGAAAGGCGTCGGCCTGATCGCTGAAATCAACATGGGCCACGCGCAGGCAGGAAAACCAGGCGTCGACCTTGCGGCCCCCCTCCGTGATGAAGTCGTAGAGCGCGTCCGCCAGATCGGCACGCACCAGGCAAAACACCGGATGGCTCTGATCGCCGGTGCGCGCCACGGCGCAGTCGGCCTGGTGCTCGCTGACGCTGCTGGCGAGTCGTTCGGCCAGATCAGTGGGCAGGAAGGGCGAGTCACACGGACTGCTCAGCAGCCATGGTGTTTCGCAGCGCGCCATGCCGGCGTGCAGCCCGGCCAGGGGCCCGGCAAAGCCGCTGATCTGGTCGGAAACCACCGGATGGCCGATGGCTTCATAGGCGCTCAGGTTCTGGTTGGCGTTGACCAGCAGGTGTCCCACCTGAGGGCCCAAGCGCAGCACGGCGTGCATCACCAGCGGGAAGCCGCGAAAGGCCTGCAAGCCCTTGTCGACGCCCCCCATGCGCCGCCCCTGCCCACCGGCCAGGATCAGGCCGGTGATGTCTTGTGTTTCGATGCTGACGGCCATGGCGGAGCTCCTGTTTTCAGGACTGTTGCTGCGGCAGTGTTGCGGGGCTTACAGCACCTCCGCCGCGTGATCCGCCAGGCGCGAGCGTTCGCCGCGCTGCAGGGTGACGTGGCCGCTGTGTTCCCAGCCCTTGAAGCGGTCGACCACATAGGTCAGGCCACTGCTGCCTTCAGTCAGGTACGGCGTGTCGATCTGGGCAATGTTGCCCAGACAGATCACCTTGGTGCCCGGACCGGCGCGCGTGATCAGGGTCTTCATCTGCTTGGGCGTGAGGTTCTGCGCTTCGTCGATGATCAGATACTTGTTGATGAAGGTGCGTCCGCGCATGAAGTTCAGGCTCTTGATCTTGATGCGCGAGCGGATCAGGTCCTGCGTGGCGGCGCGGCCCCAGTCGCCGGCGCTGTCGTCGGTCTTGTTGAGCACTTCAAGGTTGTCATCAAATGCGCCCATCCAGGGCGACATTTTTTCTTCTTCAGTGCCGGGCAGAAACCCGATGTCCTCGCCGACCGGCACGGTCACGCGCGTGACGATAATCTCGCTATAGGTTTTGGTTTCGAGCACCTGGGTCAGGCCGGCGGCAAGCGCCAGCAGGGTCTTGCCGGTGCCGGCCTGGCCGAGCAGGGTGACAAAATCACACTCCGGATTCATCAGCAGGTTGAGGGCAAAATTCTGTTCGCGGTTGCGCGCGGTGATGCCCCAAACGGCATTCTTGCCATGGGTGTAGTCGCGCAGGGTCTTAAGCACGGCGGTCTTGCCGTGCACTTCCTTGACCTGGGCATACAGGGCAGCGCCATCACCCTCGTGGTAGACAAACTCATTGACCAGAAAACTCGACACCATCGGCCCGGTGATGCGGTACCAGGTTGAGCCGTTCTGCTGCCAGCTTTCCATGCCTTTGCCATGCCGTTCCCAGAAGTCGGGCGGCAGGGTGCGCGTGCCGGTAAACAGCAGGTCGGTGTCTTCAAGAACCTGATCGTTGAAATAATCTTCGGCGGGTAGCGCCAGCGCACGTGCCTTGATGCGCATGTTGATGTCTTTGGACACCAGCACGACTTCACGCGAGGGATGGGCCTCCTGCAGGGCGCGCACGACACCGAGAATCTGGTTGTCGGCCTTGCCGGTGGGCGACCAGTTGAGCAGGCTCGAGGGCATGGCCGGCGTGATGGCGTGGGTCTGAAAAAACAGCCTGCCACGGGCGTCCTTGTTGCCCAGTGCCGACATTTCGATGCCGTGGTCGATGTCCTTGTCATGGACCTGGGCAATCAGGGCGTCGAGTGAACGGCTGACCTGGCGGGCGTTGCGCGCCACTTCCGACATGCCCTTTTTGTGGTTGTCGAGTTCTTCCAGCGTCATCATGGGCAGGTAGACGTCGTGTTCCTCAAAGCGGAACAGGGACGACGGGTCATGCATGAGAACGTTGGTGTCGAGCACGAACAGCTTGGCCGGACCGCTGCTGACGGGCTTGGTGCGGCGCGCCTTGGCCTGTTCGGCCTGCGGCGCGCTGGCCGTGGCTGTGCGTTTGCCGACGGGTGCTGCCGGTGTCTGGCTGCGGGCCTGCGCTGGTGCCTGCGCTGGTGCCTGGGCCCGTGCCGGAGCCAGTACCGCAGCCTTGATCGGAATGACCGGTGCGGCCGGCGCCGAGCGCAGCGTGGGCTGCGGTTTGGCGAGAGCCAGCTTGGACGGCAGGCTCGCGACCGGGCGCGCGGATTTTGCGACCTTCACGGGCGCACGTGCGGGGGCTCGGTTGGCCTGCTCAATGGCGGCAGCGGACAACAGGGCGGCGGGTTTGGTCGGGGGCTTGGGCAGAGGCATCGAATCGTGGGTCAGGTTCTGGAACGGTTCTGGAAAATCTTCAGGGTGAGGCGGCGTGCAGGATTCGTGCAGGCCGCCAGCGCTAAGCCTTGCAGGAACAAAACAAAAAAGCCGGCTATCAGGGCCGGTGTGGCTCGGACAGACGGCTTGCGCGGAACCCAATCCACCCGTTGGTGTGATTCCGCGTTGGTCTTGCACGGTGATACGGACTGGTCGGGACGCAATCGGCTTTGAACACCATCAACTTTGCAACATGGGCGGGACAGACTGCGGCAGGAACCCTCAGATTCCCGATTACAGACTGCTGACGTACTCTAGCACTTCTTCGACGTGGCCGGTAACCTTCACGCCGCGCCATTCGCGCGCCAGTTTACCGGTGGCATCGAGCACGAAAGTGCTGCGTTCAATGCCACGCACCTGTTTGCCATACATGTTTTTCATCTTGATGACACCAAACAGGCTGCACAGCGCTTCGTCGGCATCGGAAATCAGTTCAAACGGAAATTCCATCTTCGATTTGAAGTTGTCGTGCGAGCGCAGGCTGTCGCGCGAAATGCCGTACACCACGGTGTTGGCTTTCAGGAAAGCCGGGTAGCTGTCGCGAAAATTTTGCCCCTGGGTCGTGCAGCCCGGCGTGGAGTCTTTCGGATAAAAATAGAGCACTACGGTTTTGCCGCGCAGACTCTTCAGCCTGACTTCGCCGCCCGTGCACGGGGCGGTGAAATCGGCAACGGTTTTGTTCAACTCGACGCTCATGGTACGAATACTCCCTGCAGGATGCGTTTCAGTGGGGCGAGAGGCCAATTTTACCCGAAGGCCACTACTTTTCCGGCTTAAACCGGGGCGTCAGTAAGGTTATCCGGGCCGGATGACAAACATTAGCGCGCTGCATTCGGGCTTTGTTGCGCCAACTGGCCGCTACGACCCGCGACTTCGCCCCAGATGACATCCGCCACCGGCAAGCTGGCCGGATCGAGCGCATGGAAATACTCGCCCATCGTGCTGAACTGGTAGCCCTGGCTGGCCCAGCCATCGAGCAGCAGGGCAAACACATCGAGCAGTTTGCTGCCTTCGAGTTCGCTGTGCAGCGTAAAGACTTCGTCGCGTCGGGCGCCGGCGGTTCGTTCGAGCAGTAGCCGGGCTGCGCCGCTGGCGTCGCGGCCATCCAGGCCGATCAGTTCGTCGAGGGTTGCCAGCGTGGTTGGCAATTGCACACACTGCAGGATCTCGCCGTCCACGCGCGGCCGGAAGGGGCCGGTGCCGCGGGTGTCCGAGCTGTACGCCATGCCCCAGGCATCCAGTTGGCGCAGTGCATGGGGGTTCATCTGCCAGCCGGCCGCGCCATGGGTCGGGGCGGCACTGCCAAAGATGGTGCGGTAACGGTTCTGGGCCAGTTCCATCTGGCCTTGTGTCCAGGCGGCGTCGCGTGTGGCGACGTGATCCTGCCAGAGCACATGGTCCCAGGTATGGATGCCGGTCTCGTGGCCGGCATCACGACAGCTGCGCAGGAGATCGGCACAGCGGCGGCCGATGTCCGGCCCGGGCAGCAGGGTGCCATAGAGCAGGGTGCGGATGCCGTAATGTTCGACCACCGAGGTGCGCTGTACCTTGGAAAAAAAACCGGGCCGGAAGACCCGTTTGATGGCCCGGCCGGTATGGTCCGGTCCGAGGCTGAACAAAAAACTGGCGTGGATGTGGCGCTGCTTCAGCAGGGCCAGCAGGCGTGGCACGCCCTCGCGCGTGCCGCGCAAGGTATCGACGTCCACCTTGAGGATCAGGCGCACGGGCTTGCGCTCAAGGACGTCAGTCGACCAGCGCGCGTGCCGTGGCAACCTGACCGCGGTAGGCGTCAAAGATCAGGCGCAGGGCGTCTGCCATGTTGACGCGCGGGCTCCAGCCGAGCTCGCTGCAGGTATTGTCGATCTTCGGCACACGGTTCTGCACATCCTGATAACCCTGACCGTAATAGGCCTCCGAGGTGGTTTCGATGAGCTGGACCTGACGCGCCGTGCTGGCGTATTCGGGATAGTCGGCGGCCAGCTTGATCATCATCGTGGCCAGTTCGCGTACCGAAAAATTGTTGGCCGGATTGCCGATGTTGTAGATCTTGCCGGAGGCCACGCCACCCGGATTGTCGAGGATGTGCATGAGCGCATCGATGCCATCGTCGATGTAGGTGAAGGCGCGTTTTTGCGCGCCACCGTCGACCAGGCTGATGTTTTCACCACGCACGATATGGCCGAAAAACTGCGTGATGACGCGCGAGCTGCCTTCCTTGGCGGTATGGATCGAATCGAGCCCGGCGCCGATCCAGTTGAACGGCCGGAACAGCGTGTAATCGAGCCCTTCCTGCTGGCCGTAGGCGGCGATGACGCGGTCCATCAGCTGCTTGGAGCAGGCGTAGATCCAGCGTGGCTTGCTGATCGGGCCGTACACCAGTTCGGACGCATAGGGGTCGAATTCCTCGTCGCCACACATGCCGTAGACCTCCGAGGTCGACGGAAAAATCACGCGTTTGTGGTACTTCACGGCATGGCGCACGATCGGCAGATTGGCTTCGAAATCGAGCTCAAACACGCGCAGCGGCTGCTGCACATAGGTGGCCGGCGTGGCGATGGCCACCAGCGGCAGCACCACGTCGCACTTGCGGACGTGGTATTCGATCCATTCCTTGTTGATGGTGATGTCACCCTCGAAGAAATGAAAGCGCGGATGGTCAAGCAGGTCGGTGACGCGGTCGGACTGCATGTCCATGCCATGCACTTCCCAGTCGGTGGTTTCGACGATGCGTTTGGACAGGTGGTGGCCGATGAAACCGTTGACGCCGAGGATGAGGATTTTTTTCATGGATTGGGCAGGGGGGCGAACAGGTCCGCCGGTGACAATGCGTGGTGGTCGCGGGCGCGCAGCAGCGTTTTGACGTGCAGAATACCGCCATCGCCACACAGGGCAAAAAACAGATTATCCGTCACGTGCAGGCCCGGCGACAAATCGGCGCCGTCTGGCACGGGAGAAGCGCCGCGCCAGGGGCGGGCTGCGGCAATGATGAGGCGCTCGCCGCGGTGTTCGAAAAATGCGCCCGGATAGGGCGGTGCGACGGCGCGAATCAGGTTGTAGATCTCGCTGGCCGGACGGTTCCAGTCGATGCGGCCATCCTCGGGCTTGCGGCCACCGTAATACGAACCGCGCGTCACATCATTGTCCAGTCGTGGCGCACTGCCGTCCATCAGGCCGGGCAGGACCCGCCAGAGGGTCTGCTCAGCTGCGACCGTGACCTTCTGGAAGACCTCGAAGGCGGTGTCGTCGGGCAGGATGGGCACGCTCGTCTGGTCGAGAATGGCGCCGGCATCGGGCTTGGTGACCATCTCGTGCAGGGTGGCGCCGGTTTCACGCTCGCCCTTGAGTACCGCCCAGTTGACCGGCACGCGCCCGCGGTAGGCCGGCAGCAGCGAGCCATGCATGTTGTAGGCGCCGGCGTTGGCCAGTTGCAACAGGGCATCGGGCAGCATGTGACGGTAGTAGAACGAAAAGATGAAATCGGGCGCGATCGCGGCCACGCGCTCGATGATTTCCAGCGGGCTGGCCGGCGTCAGCACGGCGATGCCGTGTTCGGCGGCGACCGCGGCGACGCTGTCAAACCAGATGGTTTCAGCCGGGTTGTCTGCGTGGGTCACGACCAGCGCCACCTCGACACCGCGCGCCAGCAGCACGCGCAGGCAGTGCACGCCAACGTTGTGGTAGGCGAACACCACCGCCCGTCTGGACGCTTTCCCGGGTGCCACGTTCATGAGGGCGCTTTTTCCTCAAGCACCGCCTGAATGGTGTAACGCGGCCGGCGTCGTACTTCCTGGTAGATGCGGCCGATGTATTCACCGAGCAGGCCAATACCGAACAGCAGCACGCCAATCAGGAAAAAGGCGATGCCAAACAGGGTGAACAGTCCCTCGGCTTCCGGCCCGATGACCAGCCGCCGTATTGCCAGGTAGGCCACGAAAAGCGCCGAGCAGATCGACAGGAAAATGCCCATAAACGAAAACGCCTGCAGCGGCATCAGCGAAAAGCCGGTGACCAGATCGAAATTGAGGCGGATCAGGCTGTAGAGCGAATACTTCGACTCGCCGGCCTCGCGTTCGGCATGGCCGACCTCGATCTCGACCGGCTTGCTGGCGAAGGTGTAGGCCAGCGCCGGGATGAAGGTGTTGATCTCCTGGCACTGGTTGATGGCGTCGATGACGTTGCGCCCGTAGGCGCGCAGCATGCAGCCCTGATCGGTCATTTCAATGTGCGTGATTGACTCGCGCAGGCGGTTCATGGCGCGCGAGGCGTGGCGCCGGAACCAGCTGTCCTGGCGTTGCCGGCGGATGGTGCCGACGTAGTCGTAACCTTCCTGCATCTTGGTCACCAGATTGCCGATTTCTTCCGGCGGGTTTTGCAGGTCAGCATCGAGGGTAACGGTGATCTCGCCGCGGGCGCGCTCGAAGCCGGCCATGATGGCGGCGTGCTGGCCGTAATTGGCACTGAACAGGATGACACGCGTCACGTCAGGCCGGGCGCGAAACTGCGCCGCCAGCAGCGCCGCCGAGCGGTCGCTGCTGCCGTCGTTGATGAAGATCAGCTCGTAGCGCAGGCCGAGGGCATCGAGCGCCGGATAAAGACGCGCGAACAGGGCCGCGAGGCCGTCTTCTTCGTTGTAGACCGGCACGACCACGCTGAGCAGCGGCGCCGATTCTGGAGGGAGAGCGGGAAGAGTCATCGTTGCGGGTTCTTGAGGATGTCCGTCAGGGTAGCGCAAACGCGCGTGACGTCGGCGATTTCCATGTCCGGGAACAGCGGCAGGGTGAGGATGTTGCGGCCTATCCGCTCGGCCTGCGGAAAGTCGCCCGGGCCAAAACCGAGCCGGCGATACAGGGCAAACAGGTGTATCGGCGGATAGTGTGCCCCCGAGCCGATGCCGCGCTCATGCAGTGCCGCCATGACCTCGGCGCGGCTCAGGCCGGGCCGGGCGTCGGGCAGTACCACCTGAAACATATGCCAGTTGGACTGGGTGAAGTCGGCCGGCGGCAGTTGAACACCGAGCTCAGCCATCAGGGCAGGGTCGAGTTGATCGAAATAAGAGCGCGCCAGCAGGCGCCGCCGTTCGGTGATGCGCTCCAGGCCGGGCAACTGTCCGAGCCCAACGCGCGCGGCGACGTCGGTCAGGTTGAACTTGCCACCCAGCACCTCGACATCCATGCCGTCCAAACCCGAGCGCACCACACCCTGCAGGCGGTATTGTTCGGCCAGGCGGGCCTCGGCCTCATTGTTGACGACCAGTGCGCCCCCCTCAATGGTGGTGATGTTTTTGTTTGGATGAAAACTGAACGAGACCAGATCGCCAAAGCTGCCGATCAGGCGGCCCTTCCAGTTGCTGCCGATGGCCTGGGCCGCGTCTTCGATGACACGCAGGCCGTACTGGCCGGCAATCCCATAGAGCCGGTCGCGGTCGACCGGCAGGCCCGCCAGATCGACCGGCAGGAGGGCACGCGTGGCCGGCGTGATGGCCGCTTCGAGACGTTGCAGGTCGATGTTGTGGGTTACCGGGTCGATGTCAACAAACACCGGCGTGGCACCCACTTCGAGGATGACATTGCTGGTCGAGACCCACGACAGCGGCGTGGTGATGACTTCATCACCCGGGCCGACACCGGCGATGCGCAGGGCGATTTCCATGGTCGCCGTGCCCGAGTTGTAGGCGCGTACCAGCCGCCCGCCCAGCAGGGCCGAGAGACTCGCTTCGAATTCTTTGACCTTCGGTCCGGAGGTGATCCAGCCCGAGCGCAACACCTCGACCACCCCGGCGATGGTGGCTTCGTCGATGTGCGGCCGGGTGAACGGCAGGTAGGGCAGTGCGCTCATGTCAGCTCCGCGCCACGACATACACGCCGATCAGGATGATGCCGATGCCCACCACGCGCTGCAGGCTGACGACCTCGCCAAACAACCACCACGCCGCAAAGGCATTGAGCACATAACCGAGCGACAGCATCGGATAGGCAATCGAAACATCGACGCGCGACAGGCCAAGGATCCAGACCACCACGCTGAGCACATAGCAGGCCAGCCCGCCGATGATGGGCCACTGGCTCGCCAGTCGCAGGCCGATGGGGATCACGTTGGCGCCGGAAAACTCGAACGCACCGACGGCATTGACGCCGGCCTTGAGCAGCAGTTGTGCCACCGCGTTGAGAAACACGCCGCAGACGATGAGGGTAAAGGTGACTGGAGTCATGGGCGTGGTCGGCGGGTCTTGCTCAGTGGCGCGCCACGACAATGCGGCGCCGGTCTTCGATCAGCAGGCGCATCGGCAGGCGACGTTTTTTCAGGGTTTCAAACAGGCCAGGCGTCATGATCGCATACGCCTGTGGCAGTGTGTTCCAGCGCGTCGTGAACGCATCGAGCGTGCTGATGCCTTTGTCAGGCTCCTGCGTCAGGCCGAAATCGAGTTCGTCACGATAATCAACCAGCGTCAGCGGACGCGCCAGGTAATAGCTGAGCGCATGTTCGTACATGCCGACCGAAAAGAAGGGCGCCGCCGGATCGATGACCGCTTTGAGTTCGCCGGCCAGATGCGCCGCCGAGGTGGATGGCGCCAGTTCATTGTGGCCAAGCAGGCTGGCGTTGCCCGCCAGGCCGGCGCAGACCGCCAGACAAAGAATGGCCGCGGCGTGGCGCTGGCGCGCCGCCAGCCAGGCGGCCAGCAGGGCGCCGGCGCACAGGCTCGCCATACACACGACCAGCCAGATACGGTAACGCGCCACCAGATCGGCTGGATTTTGTTCGCCGGTCAGCAGATTGGGTGCCATCAGTGCGAAGGTGCCGGCCAGGGCAAACACGGCCAGCCCAAGCGACTGCACCATCAGGTGGCGGGCGCTGCAGCGCGTCAGTTCATGGCCGATGAGCACCGCCAGCGCCGGGAAGACCGGCAGGATGTAGGACGGCAGCTTGGAACTCGAGGCCGAGAAAAAAGCGCAGATCAGCACCACCCAGACGACCGAAAAACGCAGGCTGAAGCGCGCCGCGCTGGCGTCCTGCTGGTCGTGATGGCCACGCAGGGCACGCAGCAGTGCGCGCGGCAGGAAGCCGGTCCAGGGCAGCAGGCCGCCAAGCAGAACGGGCACAAAATACCAGACCGGTCCGGTACGCCGGTGGGTCGGCGTGAGAAACCGGTCGATGTGTTCGTGGATGAAAAAGAACTGCGCGAACTCAGGGTTGCGCTGCGCGACCAGCACAAACCACGGCACGCAGAGGAGCGCAAACAATGCCAGCCCGGTCAGCCAGCGCAGGCGCAGCAGCAGGCCCCAGTCGCGCCAGATCAGCACATACAGCAGCACCGCGCCGCCGGGCAGCAGAATGCCGATCAGGCCTTTGGAGAGCACCGCCAGCGCCATGCCGGCCCAGGCGAGCAGCATGGCCAGATGTTCGTTGCGGCGGCTGCCTTCTTCATGCGCCTGCGCCGCCAGCAGCAGGCCGCAGAAACTCATGCTCATGGTGGCCGAGAGCCCCATGTCGAGCGTGCTGAAATGGCCCATGTAGACCCACAATACGCTGCTGGCCAGCGCCGCGGCACCATACAGGCCCGCACCCGCGCCCTGGATACGCGCCAGCGTGACGGCCAGCAGCAGGATGGCGCCAAAGCCGCTCAGCGCCGGCCACAGCCGTGCCTGCCACTGGCTGGTGCCAAATACGCGCATGGTGGCGGCGGTCACCCAGTATTGGAGGGGCGGCTTTTCAAAATATTTCAGGTCGTTGAGGCGCGGGGTGACCCAGTCGCCTGACACCGCCATTTCGCGGGCGATCTCCGCATAGCGGCCTTCATCGGGCTTGATCAGTTTGCGGTATTCCAGCGAGCCGAACCAGACCACGGTGAGCAGCAGCAGCAGCACGGCCAGCGAGCGCGCGCCGATCGGCAGACGCTTGCCGGTACGCGGCATGCTCAGGGCGGTTTTCACGCGGCGTCGATGAGCAGCGCGGCAGCCACCCGCCGACCCTCGGTCATGAGGATGTTGTAGGTGCGACTGGCGGCGCGCATGTCCATGGTTTCGACGCCGATGCCGGCGGCGCGCAGCGCGCCGAGCAGGCGCGGGTGCGGAAAACGCAGGCGTGCGCCGCTGCCGAACAGCAGCACGTCGGGCTTGTATTGCGCCAGCGCGGCAAAATGATCGGCCGTCAGGTCTTTAAAGCGCTCGACCGGCCAGCGCTCGAGCAGGTTCTCGGGCATGATCAGCATGCTGTGGGAAAAACGCTGCGCGTTGATTTCGACCCAGCCATCACCGTAGCCGGTGATAGTGTTGTAATGCGCGCTGGTAGTGGCGTGTAGCTTCACAAAAAGGCACCGGAATCAATAAAAAAGGCGACGCCGGCAGGGCTTTGAAGGGCACCGCAAAGGGGGCCTTAAAACGGCTGCGTTTGGCGTCGTGCTGCGAATCGGCTAAATTATAGCGTGTTGGCCCTGTTGCAACCTCGTCCGCAAGGTCGAGGCCGGGCAGTGTTTTTGGCAAAATCCGTCGTCCGTGTACTAGTTCATCCAGTACCGATTGTCCGCATACTGATATCAGAGGCAGCAATGAGAGAGTTCTCCCGCATCAAGCGTTTACCGCCCTACGTGTTCAACATCACGGCCGAACTGAAGATGGAAGCACGCCGGCGCGGTGAAGACATCATCGACATGAGCATGGGCAACCCTGACGGGCCGACGCCGCAGCACATTGTCGACAAGCTGGTCGAGGCCTCGCTGCGTCCTGATACCCACGGGTACTCGGTATCCAAAGGCATCCCGCGCCTGCGCCGCGCCATCTGCAACTGGTACAAGAGCCGCTATGGCGTTGATTTCGATCCGGATACCGAGGCCATCGTCACCATCGGCTCCAAGGAAGGCCTGGCCCACCTGATGCTCGCCACGCTCGATCGCGGCGACACCGTGCTGGTGCCCAATCCGAGCTACCCGATCCACATCTACGGTGCGGTGATCGCCGGCGCCGACATCCGCTCGATCCGCATGACCCCGGGCATCGACTTCTTCGCCGAGACCGAACGTGCCATCCGCGAGTCGATTCCCAAGCCCAAGATGCTCATCCTCGGCTTTCCGAGCAATCCGACGGCGCAGTGTGTCGAACTCGATTTTTTCGAGCGTCTGGTCGCTCTGGCGCGCCAGCACGACATTCTGGTGGTGCACGATCTGGCCTATGCCGACATCACCTTTGACGGCTGGAAAGCGCCTTCGATCATGCAGGTCCCCGGCGCGCGCGACGTCGCAGTCGAGTTTTTCACCATGTCGAAAAGCTACAACATGGCCGGCTGGCGCATCGGTTTCATGGTTGGCAATGCCGAACTGGTGTCGGCGCTGGGCCGCATGAAAAGCTACCACGACTATGGCTCGTTCACCCCGGTGCAGGTGGCGTCGATCGCCGCGCTTGAAGGGCCGCAGGAGTGCGTCGCCGAAATCGTTGCCAAGTACCAGAAACGCCGCGACGTGCTCGCCAAGGGCCTGCACGAGGCCGGCTGGATGGTCGAGATACCCAAGGCTTCCATGTACATCTGGGCCGAGATTCCGCAGCAGTACAAGGCCATGGGTTCGCTTGAGTTTGCCAAAAAGCTGCTTAACGAGGCCCGGGTCGCGGTTTCGCCCGGCATCGGTTTTGGCGATTACGGCGACGACCACGTGCGTTTTGCGCTGATCGAAAACGAGGCCCGCACACGCCAGGCAATTCGTGGCATTAAAGAGATGTTCCGCAAGGATGGCCTGCTCAAGCGGGTGGCCTGACGTGACCGTGATGAAACCCATACAAGTCGGTTTGCTCGGCATCGGCACGGTCGGTGGTGGTACGTTCAATGTCCTCAAACGCAATCAGAGCGAGATCGTGCGCCGTGCCGGCCGCGGCATCGAGATTGCCATGGTCGCCGACCTTGACGTCGAGCGCGCCACCAAACTGACCGGCGGCGCCGGTCAGGTGGTCAATGACGCCTTCGCCGTCATCAAC
This sequence comes from Burkholderiales bacterium, assembly GCA_947475815.1. Taxonomy (GTDB): domain Bacteria; phylum Pseudomonadota; class Gammaproteobacteria; order Burkholderiales; family Burkholderiaceae_D; genus CANJOT01. Next base: position 31,246 of record CANJOT010000011.1, read on the forward strand.
AATCCCGAGATTGACGTCGTCATCGAACTGATCGGTGGCACCGGCATTGCCTTGCAACTGGTGCTCAAGGCCATTGACGCCGGCAAGCATGTGGTCACCGCCAACAAGGCGCTGCTGGCCAAACACGGCAATGAAATTTTTGCCGCCGCCAGCAAGCGTGGCGTGATGATCGGTTTCGAAGCCGCCGTCGCCGGTGGCATCCCGATCATCAAGGCGCTGCGTGAAGGCCTGACGGCCAACAACATTGAGTGGATTGCCGGCATCATCAACGGCACGAGCAATTTCATCCTCTCCGAAATGCGCGAAAAGGGCTTGCCCTTTAGCGCCGTGCTGGCCCAGGCGCAGGCCCTCGGCTACGCGGAAGCCGACCCGACCTTCGACATCGAGGGGATCGACGCGGCCCACAAACTGTCGATCATGAGCGCCATTGCCTTTGGCATCCCGGTGCAGGCCGACAAGGTCTACACCGAAGGTATTTCGAAGCTCACCGCCCAGGACATCCGTTACGCCGAAGAACTGGGCTACCGCATCAAACTGCTCGGTCTGACGCGGCGCACCAGCCAGGGCATCGAGATGCGTGTGCATCCCACCCTGATCCCTGAAAAGCGCCTGATCGCCAATGTCGAAGGGGTCATGAACGCCGTGCTGGTCAAGGGGGATGCCGTCGGCGCCACCCTGTATTATGGCGCTGGCGCCGGTGCCGAACCGACCGCCTCGGCCGTGATTGCCGATCTGGTTGACATCGCGCGTCTGCACAGTGCCGAACATCAGTATCGCGTGCCGCATCTGGCTTTCCAGCCCGGTTCGCTCGCCAGCACCCCGATCCTGCCGATCGGTGAAGTCGAGACCGCGTATTACATGCGCATGCGCGTCGTCGATCGTCCTGGTGTGCTCGCCAGCATCACCGCCATCCTTGCCGAGCGCGGTATTTCGATCGATGCGATGGTGCAAAAGGAACCTGCCGAAGGCGAGGATCAGACCGACATCATTTTCCTGACCCATCGTACCCTCGAGAAGAATGCCAATGCCGCGATCGCCAGCATCGAAGCGCTCGCCACCGTGTTGTCCGACATCACGCGCATCCGTCTGGAGGGCTTGAACTGATGAGGTATCAAAGTACGCGCGGCGGCCTCGAGGCGAAAGGATTTTCCGAAATTCTGCTCGAGGGCCTCGCGCCGGACGGTGGCCTGGCCATGCCGGTGTCGGTGCCGCGCGTCAGCGCTGCCGAGTTGCAGGCCTGGCGCGCGCTGCCTTATGCCGACCTTGCTTTCGAAGTGATCCGCAAGTTTGCGGGCGACATTGCCGAGGCTGACCTGCAGGCTCTGTGCCGGCGCACCTATACCGCCGCAGTCTATTGCAACGTCCGTTCCGGTCAGGATGCCCGCGACATCACGCCCCTGCAGACCCTGGGCGAAGAGGGTGGCACGACGCTCTCTCTGCTGGCCCTGTCCAATGGTCCGACGCTGGCCTTCAAGGACATGGCCATGCAGTTGCTCGGTAACCTGTTTGAATATGCGCTCGCGCGTGATGGTGCCGAGTTGAATGTGCTCGGCGCGACCTCCGGCGACACCGGCAGCGCCGCCGAATACGCCATGCGTGGCAAGCGCGGCATCCGTGTGTTCATGCTCTCGCCAGCCGGCAAGATGAGCGCCTTCCAGAGTGCGCAGATGTTCAGCCTGCAGGATCCGAACATTTTCAACTTTGCCATCAAAGGCGTGTTTGATGACTGCCAGGACATGGTCAAGGCCGTCAGCGCCGATGCCGCCTTCAAGGCGCGCCAGAAAATCGGCACGGTCAACTCGATCAACTGGGCGCGTGTCGTCGCCCAGGTGGTGTATTACTTCAAGGGTTACTTCGCTGCCTCGCGCGACAACAGCCAGCAGGTGTCCTTTTCCGTGCCGTCGGGCAACTTCGGCAATATCTGCGCCGGTCATATTGCACGCAGCATGGGATTGCCGATTGCGCATCTGGTTTGCGCTACCAACGAGAATGATGTGCTCGACGAGTTCTTTCGCACCGGGGTCTACCGGGTGCGCAAGTCGTCGGAAACCTGTCACACCAGCAGTCCAAGCATGGACATCAGCAAGGCCTCCAATTTCGAGCGGTTTGTGTTTGATCTGGTTGGCGGCGATGGCAAGCGTGTTGCCGAGTTGTGGCGTCAGGTTGATCAGGAAGGTGGCTTTTCGCTGGCCGGCACCGCCGAGTTTGCGGCCGTGCGGGCGCAATATGGCTTTGTGTCGGGGCGCAGTAGCCATGCCGACCGCTTGGCGACGATCCGTGAGGTCAATGCGCGGTATGGGTTGGTGATTGATCCACACACAGCGGATGGCGTGAAGGTGGCGCGCGAGCATTTGCAGGCTGGGGTGCCGATGGTGGTGCTGGAAACCGCATTGCCGGCGAAATTTTCGGAGACGATCGTCGAGGCTCTGGGGGTGGAGCCGGATCGGCCGGCGGGCTTTGAGAATATCGAATTGTTGCCGCAGCGGTTTCAATCGTTGGGGTGTGATGTGGAAGGGTTGAAGGCGGTGATTGCGGGCGTGACGGGGTTGTAATTTTTGTTTTTGTGTTTTTGTGTTTTTGTTTTTGGACTTGGTGTGTGTATTGGCTTTGGGCGTCGGGTCTCGCCCCGACAGGCGAGTTACGTCTTTTTGCTTCGCCAAAAAGACGTAACCAAGAAAAAGGCGACCCCAGCGGCCGCACCCCAAGCGCTGCGCGCTTGGGGTCCCCGGGTCTGCCACGTCCGCCGCGGCGGCGAAAAAACTCGCCCTGCGGGCTCAAACAGTTTTC
>CANJOT010000012.1 GCA_947475815.1 Burkholderiales bacterium
GAACTGACCCAACGCATGCGCCGCGAAATGCAGATTTACGCGCGGATATTCAAGGCGGCCAAAATCGAAGCCCAATAAGCGAGTGGCGGCTTAGCCGGCTGCGGCAGGCGCCAGACGCACGTCCTTGCGCAACAGCCGGTAGGGATAACGTGCCGTATCGGGATCGTACGCGCCCGGTGCGAGCACGCTCAGAACGGCTGCTGCCCCGGGTTCGAAGTCTGCACGGAAGTGGCATGAACTCTTGAGCGCGACGATGCGGTAGCTTGTCCAGTCCACGCCGAGATGGTGGAACGGGGCGGGATCGTAGGCCTGGACGTTTTTCGAGGTCACGGCGATATCAACGCCGCCACAGCGCAGCAATGCCATGAGTCCGAGGTCGGCGATGGCCCGACCGGCGACGGCCCCGGTCATCCGGAATGAACCTTGCGCGCAGGCCATCACGCGAAAGCGCTGCCTGACTGGACGCACACCTGATGGCCCGTGCCGGCCGCCCAGTTCGAGGTCAATCGTGGCGCCGATACCGGCTGCGGTCGCCGCAGCGGCCGCCTCCGGGTCGCAGAAAAAACCAAGGATGGCGTTTTGCGCATCGTGCCGTATCAGGGACTCCAGTATGCCGGTAGTGTCACCGCTGCCGCCGGCACCCGGGTTGTCCTGCGTGTCTGCGATCACCACGGGTCGAGTGGCATTTTCGGCCAGCCGCAAGGCCTCAACGACGCCCTCGTCGGTGCCCCACAGCCGGACATGAAATGCTGCTTCGCGCTCCGTGATGAAGCGCAGATATTCGTCGGCCACCGCGTCGGCATCGGCCTGGCTCCAGGCGTGCACCGCCACGCCCGGACCGCACCAGTGGGTATCCGAAGGCGGAAAGCCGGCGGCATAGGTGGTATTGAGGACGCGCTCGGCTTGGGCCGGTATCCAGTTCATCACCGAACAACTCGGCTCGACCAGGGTGCACTGAAAATCAATTGGCAGCAGGAACGGTGTTTTGCGCAGCGCGCGCCCGGCAGGTCGACCGCGTTCGAGCAAGGTGGAGACGATGGCCGCCGCGCGTTGTCCGGTTTCGGGACGATCGACATGCGGGTAGGTTTGATAGGCCACCAGGCCATCGCTCAGTGCCACCATTTCCGGGGAGAGGTTGGCGTGGTAGTCAATGCTGACAACAACCGGCACGGTCTCACCGACCACGGCCCGCACCCGGCGCAGGATCTCGGCCTCGGCATCATCGAAACGGGTATTGACCATCGCGCCATGCAGGTCGAGAAACACGGCGTCGACCGGCAGGGCCTGCGACAGCATGCCGGTCAACTCGCCGACGATGCGCTCAAAGGCATCATCGGTCACCGGGCCGCCCGCGCCGCCGCTGGCCCAGACCAGCGGCACGGCTTCGTCGCCGGGACGCATGGCCGCCAGAAACCCGGAGGTGGCAAAGGTGTTGCCGCGCAGACTCTGCAACAGGGCAACACCACGCACCACCGGCGGGCGGTCGCGATGTTGCGCGAAGTGGGCAAAATCGGCGCGATGCGGCGTGAACGAGTTGGTCTCGTGCTGAAAGCCGCCGATGGCGATGCGCGCCATGCCGTGTCAGGCGCCTGCTTCAGTCCAGCGTCTGGAAGCCGATCTGCGACAGGATGCGTTCGTATTTCGCAATCTCGCCGGCGTAGAAAGCTTCCGATTCGGTCAGGCTCAGACCGCGCTGCAGACGCCGTCCATCACCTTCAAGCACTTGCACGACCGGCTGCGTGGAGAGGGCGTTGCCGATCGCTTTGTTGAGCGCGGTCTTGATGGCGAGCGGGGTGCCCTTCTTGACGAAATAGGCCGAATTGGTCGAAAAGTCGATGCTCTTGAAGACCTCGGCGTCCGAAATGCTCGGCAGATGCGCCAGATCCTTGGGTTTGTATTTCGACATATTGGCAATGGCACGGAACTGCCCGACCTGCAGGCCTTGCAACACTGTGCCCGTGAACGCCATGACGGCAAAATCGAGACGGTCACCCACCAGGTCCTGCATCAACTGGACCGCGCCCTTGTAGGGGATGTGGTTGTAACGCGCCCCGGCCATCTTGGCCATGCCTTCCGGTACCAGATGGTAGAGCGAGCCAATGCCTGAGCTGCCATACGACAGGGGCTGGCTGGCGCTGTGCTGTTTGCCCAGATTGATGAATTCCTGAAGATTGGTGACGGGCAAACCATTGCGCACCACCAGCAGCATCGGCGTGATGGTGGTGGGGTGAATGATTTCCATGTCGGTTGGTTTGTACTTGATGCTGCGCATGGTCAGCGGCGGAATGATCAGCTCGCTTTGTGAACCCTGATAGACCAGGCGTCCATCAGCAGGAGAGCTCAGGACCTTCTGCACGGCAATGACGCCTGATGCGCCGCTGATGTTGTCGGTAATCACATCGAGCCCGAGTTCCTTGGCCACAGGCGCAGCCAGGGTGCGTGCGACGAGGTCGCTGGGGCCGCCCGCAGGGTAGGGAACGAGCAGGGTCACCGGTCCCGTCAGGGTCGAGCTCTGAGCCAGAGCCAATGAGGTCAACAGGCCAAAAAGAATGGCCGGCAATGCACCAAGGCTAAAACGGACGAAGGGTTTCATAAAGCAGTTTCCTTTTCACGATCGATCAAATCAACGTTGATTATTTTTCTTGCCTCAATGACATTTTTGTCAGCGAGCCGTGCCAAGTCAAGATAATTTGTCCGGATGATTGCCTGGTGCCAGCCACATCGAGAACTCGTTGCACGGGCTTCATCGATGGCCAGGCCGGTGTCAAGGCTTTGTTATTGATTCAGTAAGGGGAGTGCCCACCCATTGACGTGCTGGTACGTCTCTTTTTCTCGTCGTGATTGTTGGGAAGCGCTTAAAACTGACCCGTTGCCCTTTTCTCAGTGCGCCGGCTCTCGGGATCGGCTTAACAACTCCTGCAACACACTGTTTGGAATGCCCCCAGCCGCCATCAGATGGCGCTCGGCCGCCGTGCGCGCCTCCGCATGGGTCTGGAAACACACAACACTGCCGTCGTCACGGGTGGCATGCACGGTGATGACATTCCCTTGCAACACACCCGCTTCAACGCCCTCGAAATCATAGCGCTCCGAGCCATCGAGCCCGAGCTGGCGCCAGCCCTCACCGGGCAGAAAGCGCAGCGGCAGCACGCCCATGCCGATCAGGTTGGCGCGGTGGATGCGTTCATACGATTCGGCGATTACCGCCTTGATGCCGAGCAGGGCCGAACCCTTGGCGGCCCAGTCGCGGCTGCTGCCGGTGCCGTATTCCTTGCCGCCAAGCACGATCACTGCCGTGCCTTCCTGCAGGTAGGACTGGGCGGCATCGTAGATCGTGCTCAGGGTGCGCTCGGGAAAACGCAGGGTCCAGCCGCCTTCGCGGTCGGGCGTCAGGGCGTTGCGTAGGCGCACGTTGGCGAAGGTGCCGCGTGCCATCACTTCGAAATTGCCGCGCCGGCCCACATAGGTGTTGAAGTCGCGCTGGGCGATGCCGGCGGCGATCAGGTACTGGCCGGCCGGGGTGTCGACCGGGATTTCGCTGCTTGGCGAAATGTGGTCGGTGGTCAGCGAGTCGCCGAAGGCGCCGAGCACACGCGTGCCGTGCAGGGCGCGCGCCAGTTCAGCGATGCCGTTGTCGGCACCGGCCTCGCCGCTGAAAAAGGGCGGTTCACGCAGGTATTGGGAGTTGGCGTCCCAGGGGTAGCAGGTCCCGGTGGCGGCGCTCTGGCACCAGTCGACCCCGCCGGTTTGGGGTGCTTCAAGCGCGGGCGGCACGAAGCCGTCGTTGGCGCTGATCTGGTCGATCAGGCCCTGCACCTGCTCCGGGGTGGGCACCAGCTCACTCCAGAACACAGGTTGGCCTTGCGTGTCGTGGCCGAGTGGTTCGCGGGCCAGATCGATGTCGATGCGTCCGGCCAGGCCGTAGGCCACCACCAGCGGTGGCGCGCCGATGTAGTTGGCGCGTACCAGCTTGTGGATGCGGCCGGGGAAATTGCGGTTGCTCGACAGGACCGCGGCGGTGACCAGTTGCCGCTCTTCGATCTCCCGTGTCACCTCGGGTGCCAGCGGCCCCGACTTGCCGCCACAGCTGGTGCAGCCAAAGCCGATCAGCTCGAAGCCGAGCGTGGCCAGTGGCGCGCGCAGGCCGGTCGCTTCGAGGTACTGGATCACCAGTGCCGAGCCGGGCGCGAGCGAGGCCTTGACCCAGGGCGGCAGGCGCAGGCCGCGGGCCACGGCATTGCGCGCTACCAGACCGGCGGCCAGCATCACCTGCGGGTTGGAGGTGTTGGTGCATGAGGCGAGTGCGGCGATGACCACCGCGCCTTGCGGCATGCTGCCGGGGTTGCTGGCCTGGGTTGGTCCGAAGCCGCCGTCGGCCAGCGGTTTGCTCAGACGCTCGCGGAAGTCCGCTGCAATGGCGTCCAGCGGCAAACGATCCTGTGGCCGCTGCGGCCCGGCCAGGCTGGGGTGGGCGTCGCCAACGTCGATGTCGATGATGCTGCTGTATTCGGGCAGCGGGTCGCCGGATTCGCGGTACAGGCCGGTGCGCTGACAGTAGGCCTTGACCAGCGCGATGTGCGTGCCGCTGCGACCGGTCTGGCGCAGATAGTCCAGCGTTTTGTCGTCGACCGGAAAAAATCCGCAGGTCGCGCCGTATTCGGGCGCCATATTGGCCAGCGTGGCGCGTTCCGGCACGGCCAGCGCGTCGGCGGCCGGGCCAAAAAATTCAACCGCCTTGCTGGTGACGTTTTCCTGACGCAGACGTTGCACCACCAGCAGGGCAATGTCGGTGGTCCAGACCAGTGGCGCGACCGTGCCGGACAGCCGTACGCCGATGACCTCGGGCAGAGGAAAAGTGTAAGCATGGCCGAGCAGCGCCGCTTCGGCATCGATGCCGCCCACGCCCCAGCCGAGTACGCCGATGCCGTTGACCATGGGCGTGTGCGAATCACCGCCGATGACAAAGTCCGGAAAGGCCCACTCGGTGCCTTCATGCGTGGCACTGGCCACCACCGTGGCGATGCGTTCGAGGTTGACCTGATGGATGATGCCGCTGCCCGGTGGAAACACGCGCAGGCCGCGAAAGGCCTGCTGCGCCCAGCCGAGAAAGGCATAGCGTTCGGCATTGCGCTCGAATTCGCGGCGCATGTTGATCTTCATGGCGTCGACCGTGCCCCAGGCATCGACCTGCAGTGAATGGTCGACCACCAGGTCGACCGGCAGGCGGGTATCGACCAGCGCCGGGTCTCCGCCGGCACGCTCGAGCGCCGAACGCAACGCGGCCAGATCCTGCAACACGGGCACACCGCTCGAATCGGGCAGGATGACGCGCGACACATAGAGCGGCAGGTCGGCGCCGGCGTTGTCGGCCCAGTGCACCAGCAGGCCGATCTCATCGTTGCTGACGGCGCGACCAAGGGCGCACGAGCGCAGCAGATTTTCAAGCAGGATGCGGATGACGTAAGGCATCCTTGCCAGATCACCACCGCGACGGCTTGCCTCAAGTGGCAGATCGATGATGCGTCGCGACTGGCCGGCAGCGACCAGAGTGAGGCCCGACGGGCGTTCCTGCGGGTGTTCGGAGTTCATGACAAAGAATCCTAAACTGTTGACACTTGTTCGTAGAAGGCCGAATCCCCCCGGGCCTGGCCGGATCGGCGCGGTTCGCGCCGTGATCGTCTCCGCTGACAGGACTTATCAGCGCGGATCGGTATGAAATCGGGGTCGGCTCGGGCGAATGTAACACATGCGCTCTGAAAGCGGCTTCCTCTGAAGTGTTGACAATTCAGGGGGAAGTCCGTAGATTCCATCGCCATGGTTACCCCCATCCCTCTCGATCTGTCCACCGCCAAGGGCGCACCGCTCGCCGAGGCCATTCTGGCTGAGCTGCTGCAGCGTATTTATACCGGCACGCTGGCGACCGGAGCGGCCATCAACGAGGCCGCCATCGCCGAGGAATTCGGTGTCAGCCGCGGGCCGGTGCGCGAAGCCGTGCACCGCCTGCAAGGTCTGCAACTCGTGACGCGCGAGCCTTATCTGAAAGCGCGCGTGGTCACCCTGACTCAGGAGGCGGCACGTGAGTTGTTCGAAATGCGCATGGCGCTCGAAGGCATGGCGTGTCGCCTCGCGGCCGAGCGCATGCCGGCCGAGGCCCTTCAGGAATTGCTGCGTGAACTGGAACTCGACCGCCAGAAAACCCTCAGCGGCACCGCGCACGACGCCGAACCGGCGCGTGCCTTCGACTTCCATGAACGCATCGTCCGCGGCTGCGGCAACACACGCATCATCGATGCCCTGTGCGGTGATTTGTATCACTTGCTGCGCATCTACCGGCGCCGTTCGGGCGCCGTGCCGGTGCGCAAGAGCAGGGCTTATTCCGAACACTGGCAGATCGTGCGGGCGCTGCGTGCGCGCGATGGCGATCTGGCCGAGTCGCTGATGCGCTCCCACATCGCGCGCGCCGAAGAACACCTGTTTACCAACCTGCCGCAATTCCCCGGCGATCCGGCCGAATCACAACCGGCTCCCTCGGCCCGCTTGTCCCAATCGGCCTGAACGCCCCTCCCTCCTTTCACTGATTGATCGCTTATGTCTGATAACGCACGCAAGTTTCGCGCACTGCTCAATAGCGGCGAGTTCATTGTCTCTCCCGGGGTCTACGACGGCTACGGCATCCGCCTGGTGGAAATGGCCGGTTTCAAGACGGCCGCCACCAGCGGAGCGGCTCTCTCCAACGCTCTGCTTGGTGTTCCCGATGCCGGTGTCATGGGCCTGTCGGAAAACGTCAACCACTGCCGCAATCTTGCGCGCTCGGTCAGCATTCCGCTGACGGCCGATGCCGACACCGGCTATGGCAATCCGATGAACGTGCATTACACCGTGCAGGTGTTTGAAGAAGCCGGTGTGGCAGGCGTCAATATTGAAGACCAGGTCAGCCCGAAACGTTGTGGGCACATGGCCGGCAAGGATGTCATCTCGCTCGAAGAGATGGTCAAGAAGATCGAAGCCGCCTGTATGGCGCGCCGCGACGATGCGTTTGCCATCATTGCCCGCACCGACGCCATTGCGGTAGAAGGCATCGAAGGCGCCTGCAAGCGCGCGCGCGCTTATGCCGCCGCTGGCGCCGACATGATCTTTCCCGATGCCGTGCGCTCCGAAGACGACATTGCTGCCATCATCGATGCGGCGGGCGTACCGGTCACGGTCAACATGGGTTTTGGCATCCGTTCGCGGCCGACCACGCCGCTGATCCCGATCCGCCGCTTGAAGGCCCTCGGCGTGCGCCGCATCAGCCTGCCGCGCATGTTGCCGGCCGCTGCCATTCACGGCATGCGCACCGCGCTCGGTCTGATGCGCGGCGTGATGGAGACCGGTGAGCCGATCGATCGCTCCGACATGCTGGCGTCCATCGAAGACATCATGGAATTGATGGGCTACGAAGAAATGCACGCGCTGGAAAGTAAATTGATGGTCTTTGATACGTCCAAGGATTGATACCATGCAACGACTTGTCAATCGCGTGGCCATTGTCACGGGTGCTTCCGGCGGTTTGGGGCGTGCTACGGTGCGCCGCTTTGTGCAGGAAGGCGCACGCGTCTGCCTGGCCGACCGCGTGCCGTCCGGTGAGTTGCTCGAATCGTTGCGCGCCGAGGGCGCCAATGTGATCGAGGTGGTCACGGATGTCACCGTGGCCGATTCGGTGCGTGCCATGGTCGACGCCACGCTGGCCGCATTTGGCACCATCGACGTGCTGATCAATATCGCCGGCGTCAGTTCACACGGCGCCTCCGACGATGTCGACGAGGCCGAGTGGGAACGCGTGATCCGTGGCAACCTGACCAGCGTGTTCCTGTGCTGCAAGGCGGTGCTGCCGACCATGCGCGCGCGCGGCTACGGTCGCATCGTCAACATGAGTTCGATCCTCGGCAAGAACGGCGGCAACCCGCGGCCGTGGATCGATCCGGCCGAACAGAAACGTGCCGGTGACCTGGCGTACGGTGCTTCCAAGGCGGGCGTCAATGCGCTGACCTATTTTCTGGCCAAGGAAAATGCCGCGCACGGCATTACCGTCAATGCGGTAGCACCCGGGCCGATCGCCACCCACATGACGCGCAACTTTCCGCAGGCACTGAAAGATTTGATCCCGGTCGGTCGCATGGGTACGGCCGACGAAGTGGCCGATGCGGTGGCCTTCCTCGCCGGCGACATGGCGTCCTTCATTAACGGCGAAGTGCTTGATGTGAATGGCGGCGCCTGGGTCGACTGACCTTCTTTCAATCTCCGGCTTGCGATGCCCTGCCTTTAACCTACTCGAGACACAAACAGAATGTCCACTCATCCAGAAATTTTTGATCTGATCGTGATCGGCTCCGGCATCGCCGGCCTGTCTACTGCTGTGGCCGCGCTGGAAGGTGGTGCGCGCGTCTGTCTGGTCGAGCGTGCCAACGCTGACGATGCCGGCGGCAACACCCGTCATACCGGCGCGTATATCCGTATGAAGTCGGTCGATGAAGTGACCGACGATTTCGAAGAGCACTTTGCCGCCAATGCCGGCGGCTATCTCGATCCGCTGCTGATGGCCGACGTGGCGCGCGATCAGCAGGACTGGCCGCCGCTGCTCAAGGCGCTCAGTTTTGTCGACCCCAATGTGGTCTCGACGCTGGCGATCGAGTCACCGCCGACCCTGCACTGGCTGGGCAAATATGGCGTGAAGTTCTTTCCGCTCGACGTGCCTTTCCCGACTTCGGCGCAACCGCGTATCGTGCCCAGCGGTGGCGGCCTGGCGCTGGTCGAGGCGCTCACCAAGGCCTTTCACGAAAAGGGTGGCGTGGCGCTGTATGAAACTGCCGCGCAGTCGCTGTTGCAGGACGATGACGGCGCGGTCTGTGGCGTGCGCGCGCTCGCCCGGGGCCATCGCAAGCTCGACATCCGTGGCGGTGCGGTGATGATCGCCAGCGGCGGTTTTCAGGGCAACGCCGAGTTGCTGACGCGCTACATCGGCCCGCAGGCGCTCAATCTGCGCGCCATGTCGGTGGGCGGCCAGCATAACAAGGGCGAAGGCATCTGTATGGCGCTCAACATCGGCGCCGCGCCCTGCGGCGACTTTGGCAGCTACCATGCCTCGCCGATGGATCCGCGCTCGCGCCGTGCCGGGCCGTCGATCTATATTTATCCCTACGGCATTCTGGTCAACAAGGACGGTCAGCGTTTTGTCGACGAAGGCCCGGGCCATACCGATGAAACCTACGAAGCCCTGACGCGCCGTGTGTTTGGTCAGCCCGGTGGCATTGCCTGGTGTGTGCTCGATGCGCGGCTTGATGATGTGCCCAATCAGTCGGTCGCCATCAAGACCGAGCAGCCACCGATTGAAGCCCAGACGCTGGTGGAGCTGGCTGAAAAAATTGGTGTGCCGGCGGCGCAACTCGAGGCCACCGTGGCCGCTTTCAACGCGGCCTGCAGCAACGGCAAGTTTGATCCGTGCAGTCTGGATGGCCTGGCCACCGAAGGGGTGTTGCCGGTCAAGTCAAACTGGGCACGGCCGATCGACAAGCCACCCTACAAGGTTTACCCGATCATTTCATCGATCGTATTTACCTTTGGCGGCCTGAAGACCGATGCATTGGCGCGCGTCATCAACACCGAAGGCGACATCATCCCCGGCCTGTATGCCGCCGGCGAGGCCCAGGGTTTGTATTACGGCAGTTATACCGGCGCAACCTCGGTCCTCAAGGGCGCCGTGTTTGGCCGCCTGGCCGGGCAGCACATCGCCAGCAGCAAGGCGACGCAGGTCGCCTGAACCGGCGACCTGCGTCTCGCACACATCCAGCAAGGAGTGCAGTGAAATGAATAACGATCGTCGCAGTTTCAACAAGGCTCTCGGTGGCCTCGCCCTGGCTGGCGTGGCGCCACATGCGCTGGCCCAGCCCGCGTATCCGAACAAGCCGATTCGCCTCGTGGTGGGCTACCCGCCCGGTGGTGCCAACGACCTGAACGCGCGCCAGATCGCCGTGTATCTGGGCGAAGCCTTGGGCACCCAGGTGATCGTCGACAACCGTCCCGGCGCCAATGCCGTAATCGGCACCGACTTTGTCGCCAAGGCGGCACCGGATGGGTACACTCTGCTGGCCTCCGGCATGACCGGGCTGGTGCTCAATGCGCTCACCTACCCCAAGCTGCCCTACAACCCGGTGAGTGATTTTGTGGGTATCAGCACGACGGCCAGCAGCCCGATCCTGTTTGCCGTTCGGCCTTCGCTCGGCGTCAATTCGCTGGCCGATCTGATCCGTCTGGCCAAGGCCAAACCGGGTGCGCTCAACTTCGCCACCGTTGGTTCGGGCGGTTCAACCCGGGTGGTGCTGGAGTTGCTCAAGATCAACGCCGGCGTCAATATTAAATACGTGCCCTACAAGGGCGGCGGCCCGGCCATTACCGATCTGATCGGCGGCACGGTCGATGGCCTGGGCATTGATTTCCCGGCCCTCTATCCCTTCGTCAAGGAAGGCAAGCTGCGCGGCATCGTCATTACCAGTGAAAACCGCAATCCGCTGCTGCCGCAGGTGGCCACGGCCGCCGAACAGGGCATGCCCGCGCTCACCTGCGGCAACTGGTTCTCGCTGATGGCGCCGGCCAAAACGCCGCGTCCGATTGTCGACCGGCTGCACGCGGCGATCGCCAAGGCGCTGGCGCATCCCGAGTTGCGCAAGATCATGATCGAAGGTGGTCTGGAGCCGGTGCTGAGCGCATCGCCGGAAGCCTTCAGTACCTTCCTGCAAGCCGAAATGGGCCGCTGGGGCAAGGTCATCAAGGCGGCAGGCGTCGAGGCCGAGTGATGTCGGCTTCGGAGCAGATTGCCGCTTACGCCGCGCGCCAGTCGCGCACGCCTTTGTCTGGTGATGAAGGTGCCGCTGCGGCACACATCAGCTACCGCGCGTTTCTGGATACCGTCGGTGTGGCGGTGGCCGGCCAGCGGGAAGAAGCGACCACCATCGCCCGTGCCTATGTCGCCGAGGTGCGCGGTGTTGGCGCCGCGCTTGACTGGGGCACGGGCGAGCGGCTGCCCGCCGAGGCGGCCGCGCTGATCAACGGCATTGCTGCCCACGTGCTCGATTACGATGACGTGATGACGCCGATGCGCGCCCATGTCAGCGCGATCCTTGTGCCGGCGCTGGCAGCACTGGCGCCGCAGGTGGCGGCCACCGGAAAAGAGTACGCCACGGCCTTCATCGTCGGGTTTGAGGTGATGGCCAAATTCGCGCGCGTCATGGCGCTGGATCATTACACCAAGGGCTGGCACTCGACGTCGGCGCTGGGCATACTCGGTACGGCCGCGGCCTGCGGCGTGTTGCTGCGTTTGAACGAAGCGCAACTGTGCGATGCGCTCGGCCTGGCCGTGGCGCAGGCCTCCGGCACGCGCGAAAACTTTGGCGCCATGGCCAAGTCCTTTCAGGCCGCGCATGGTGCGGCCTCGGCAGTGCGTGCGGCATTGCTGGCACAGCAGGGTTTCACGGCGGCGACTTCGGCTATTGATGGCGACAGCGGTTATCTGCGCCTGTACGCCAACGGCGAGGACATGAGCGCCGCGCTGGCCGGGCTGGGTCAGGGCAGGCCCGAGATACTCGCCATCGGCCTGGACCTGAAAAAATACCCCTGCTGTTACGCCGTGCACCGTGCCCTTGATGGCGCGCTCGACATTCGTCGCAGCAGCGGCTTGCGCGCTGCCGATATCGAACGCATCGATATCCTCACCAGCGCCGGCGGTTTGCAGGCCTTGCGTCGCGAGCCCGCCCGCACCGGTCTGGAGGGCAAGTTCAGCATGGAATACGCCATTGCCGCGGCGCTGATCGACGGTCGTATCGGACTGGACAGCTTTACCGACGCCGCCGTGGCGCGCGCCGACACCACGCAACTGGCCGGGCGCATTCGCGTCGTCGAGGCGCCCGGTCCGATCCTGCCGCGCTGGTCGGAAATCACCCTCCACGGCCGCGACGGCCGGCAGCACACGCGGCGCGTGGCCGTCGCCCACGGCGACGCCGGTGATCCGCTCACCGATGCCGAACTGATCGACAAGGTGGTTGACTGTTTTGCCCTCGCCGGCTGGCCGGGCGATGCGCGCTCTTTTGCGCGCGCTGTGCTCGATATGGCCGACCGGCCGGTCACCGCTCTGGTGCAAGCGTGTTGCGCGCTGGCGCCAGAGCGTTCCTGATCCTTCATTTGAAAGAACATTCATGAATACTTCTTTGCGTTTGTTGCTGACCGGCTTTGTGCTTGTGTTGTTGGGCCAGTCTGGCCTTGCGCGGGCAGACTATCCCGACAAACCGGTCAAGCTGATCGTGCCTTACAGCCCGGGTGGCCCGGCCGACCTGTTTGGCCGTTTCGTGGCGCAAAAAATGAGCGTGGCCTGGGGCCAGCAGGTCATCATTGAAAACAAGCCGGGTGCCGGCCTGAACGTGGGCGCCAATCTGGTGGCGCGTGCCGCGCCGGATGGCTACACCCTTCTGCTGGGTGCCGCGTCGATGTTTGTCGATACCGGCTCGGGTCGCTCACCGGCCGAGAACCTCAAGGAATTGATACCGGTCTCGCTGGTTGGCAGCCTGCCGCTGGTGCTGGTGGCCAGCAATCTCCTGCCGGCACGCAGCGTGCGCGATGTGATCGCGCTGGCCAAGGCAAAGCCGGGTACGCTCAATTTTGGTTCGTCGGGCAATGGCAGCCTGACCCACATGGCGGGTGCGCTGTTCGTCACCCTGACCTCGACCGATCTGGTGCACGTACCTTACCGCGGCATCAACGAAGCCTTGATCGACGTTGCCGCTGGCCGCGTACAACTGTCGTTTGCGGGCGCGCCGATTGCACTGCCGCTGGTCAAGTCGGGCACGCTCAGGGCGCTGGCGGTCACCGGTTCACAACGTTCCGTGGTCGCACCTGAATTGCCCACCATCGCCGAGAGCGGCCTGCCCGGTTACGATGTCACGCCGTGGTACGGCGTCATGGCGCCGGCCGGCACGCCGAGTGCCGTGATCGCCCGCCTGCATCGTGAAATCGTCGAGGTCATGAAGTCGGCTGAGGTGCAGGAAAAGTGGAAGGGCTGGGGCGCCGATAACAACTACAGCAAGACCCCCGAGGAGTTTGGCGCCGTCATGAAGGTCGAAGCCGCCAAGTGGGATCGCGTCATCAAGGAAGGCCGTATCAAGCTGAACTGAGGGCTTGCCGGCATTGCCGGCGCGAACGCTTCCATTCGCTCTGCGTCACGGAACGTCGCTCTTGCCAAGATATCATGATCTGATATCATTGCTAGGATGAACAGCGCTCAACAAAGAACCTTGGTGGCTCTTTTTTCCGTGCCATCTCCGTTCACGCTGGAATGGCGCAGGATTGAATCACTGTTCATTGCGCTCGGTGCGCAGCTTGTGGAAGGCAATGGATCGCGGGTTCGATTTGAGCTCAATGGCGTAATCGCTTCGTTTCATCGTCCGCATCCGCACAAGGAAGCTAAGCCTTATCAAATCAAAGACGCTAAAGAATTTTTGCTGGAAGCGGGGATACAGCCATGAATGTCATGAACTATATGGGCTACTCAGCCCGCATTGAATACAGCGATGACGAGGGCTGTTTTGTTGGCCGTTTGGCGGGCATTCGCGATGTGATTGGTTTTCATGGTGAGTCAGTGGTCGAATTGAAGTCCGCTTTTGAGGCGGCCGTTGAAGATTACCTGGCCACCTGCAAGAAGTTGAAGCGCACGCCACAACGACCTTATTCCGGCAAGATGATGTTGCGCATCGATCCCGGCATTCACGCCAAGGCGGCCATGCTGGCCGAGGCCGAGGGCAAGAGCCTGAACGCCTGGGCACAGGACGCCTTGAGTCGCGCGATCGCGGCCCATTGAGCGTCGCCGCTTACCAGACCAGGATCTTCGAGGCCGGGTGCGAGAATTCCCGGTGCGTGCTCCATGCGCGGCGCCCCATGTCGAAGGGCCCGTCATTGACCTGATCGATCTGCGTGCGCAGCGTGATGGTCGCGATGCGTCCCTGGATGTCCACCGTCGGGGTCGTGCCGCCGGTTTGTTCGCACATGATCGCTTCAGTGAAAACCGTAAACCTGCATGGTGCTTTCACCCGCTGCCAGACGTTTGCAGATGGCGGCTTCCTCGACTTCGCGCTGTTCGGCGCGCTGCACCAGTTCGGCCGCGCGTGCGCGTGGCAGTACGACCACACCGTCGCCGTCACCGACCACCAGATCGCCGGCAGACACGGTAATGTCACCGATCAGCACCGGCGCATTGAGCCAGCCGATGGCGCCGTAGTCCTTGCCCGTGCCGCGCATGCACAGGCCGCGCGAGAACACCGGGAAAGCGATCTCCTCAAGTAGCACTCCGTCGCGCACACAGGCATCGATCACCAGTCCGGCCAGGCCGCGCGCACGCGCCATGGTGCTCATGATTTCACCCCAGTAACCATGTTCGTAGGCGCTGTTGGCGTAGACCACCAGCACGTCGCCCGGCCGGGCGATCTCGAGGGCACGATGCAGCCAGAGGTTGTCGCCCGGAGGCGAATGGATGGTCAGGGCCGGGCCGGCAAAACGCATGCCCTTGCCCACCGGTTTGATGGCCGACGGCAGCGCGCCGATCTTGCCGGCGGCCTCATGCAGGGTTGCGGTCGGCAGCTTGCCGGCGGCAGCAACGACTGCGGCGGCAACGCGTTCAAAATCCAGACGCGTGGTGCTGGTCGCGTCGTGTTCGGGGTGGAGGGTGTTGGTCATGGCGGCCTTTATGCCTTGCGGGTCTGGAGTTCGTGATAGCGATGCTGCTTGCGTGCTTCATCAAGACGCATGCCGCCACGCACCGCTGCGCGGATTTTGTTTTCGGCGTGTTCAATCGTTTCCGCTGTGGCCAGCACCGCTTCTTCATGTTGCTGCGGAATGACGACCACACCGTCGGCGTCACCACGCAAGATGTCGCCCGGCTGCACGCGTACGTCACCGATGTTGACTGGCACGTTGACGGCTTCGACCTGCACGCGGTCCTTGCCGGTGCGCATCCAGTGGTCCTTGCTGAACACCGGATAACCGATGCTGGTGCACAGCGCCACATCGCGACACACGCCGTCGATCACCGTGCCGGCGATGCCGCGGCGGTGTGCCACTTCGGTGAGGATGTCGCCCCACACGGTCGCGTTGTCGCGCCCGCCGTTGTCGAGCACGATCACGCTACCGGGTGGTACATCGTCGATGAAGTCGCCGACCGTTCCGGGCGGGTTGGCGGCCGGGCCGTACAACAGGGTATAGGCCCGCCCGGCCATGCGAAAAGCGCCGCTGCGCGGCTTGATGCGATAACACTGGCCGTTGATGCCGAGCTTGTCGAGGGCATCCGAGATGCTGGCGGTGTCGAGTTTGCTGGCACGGCTGACGTTGTCGTCCGCTTTGAAGGGGGCTTCGATAGGGTTGGTCATGAAGATTCCGTCGTCCTTATTTGAGCATGTGTTCGTAAGCGCCACCCATCACTTCGCCGATGGGCGTGCCGGCGAGGATGGCCTTGGCCATGAGCGCCTCTTTGGCAACGATGGTTTCGGCCGCTTCCAGCACGGCGTCGATCCGGTCTGGCGAAATGAAGATGCTGGCGCTGCGGTCGGCCAGCACGTAGTCACCGCCCTGCACCTGCAGCGCGCCAATCTGCACAGGGATGTTGGTGCCTTTTTCGACCACGCGACCGCGTGCCGTGAACGAAGTCAGGCTGCTGCTGAAAATCGGGAAGTCGTAGCCAATGGCTTCGTCGATGTCACGCACCGGACCATCCGCCACCACGCCGGCCACGCCGCGTACCTTGGCGCCGAGCGACAGCAAGCCCCCCCAGCAGCCGGCTTCGACGCCGCTTTTTTGTTCGATGACGATGACGTTGTGTGGCCCGGCCATTTCAATGGCGTTGCAGCCCAGATGGCGCGGTTTGCCTGCGGCGGGCGCGCCCGTGCCGAGTTTGACGGTGATGGCCTGTCCGGCGATGCGGCCCGAGCCCGAACGTTGTGGCAGGCCGGTGACGGCGCCGGCCATGCCGAGCTTGTCGAGCGCGTCGGAGACGGCGCAGCAGTCGAGTCGGCGCAGGCGTTGCACGTAGCCAAGCACGGCCGCAGGGGAATGTTGGGTCATGGAGAGTCTCTTGTTGTTGGATGTCGATTCAGGCCAAGGTCTTCCCGGCGGCAACGAGTTTAACAGGTAGCATAGCCCATCCAAGATCATCTTCAGGAACCCGCCATGCTTCTCCCATCGCAATTTTATCTGAGCCTGAGTCTGAGCCTGGCTCTGGCCCTCGCCCTCGCCACCCTCCCCATCCACGCCGAACAAATCGGTGAAGTCAGTACCGTCTTCCGCTTCCTCGGCAAAAACGACCGCATTGTCATCGAAGCCTACGACGATCCCAAAGTGCCCGGCGTTACCTGTTACGTTTCCCGCGCCCGTACCGGCGGTGTCAAAGGCAGCCTTGGTGTCGCTGAAGACACGTCCGATGCTTCCATCGCCTGTCGTCAGGTTGCCGATACCCTGCGGTTCACCGACAGGCTACCCCAGCAGGAGGATGTCTTCACGGAACGCCAATCCATCCTCTTCAAACAATTGCACGTTGTGCGCCTCGTCGATGCGCCGCGCAACACCCTCGTTTACATGACTTATTCCGATCGCCTGATTGAAGGCAGTCCAAAAAACAGCATCACCGCCGTGCCGGTCCCGCGTACCCTGGCCATTCCGCTGAAGTGACCGGCAGGCCCGATGGTGGTGGAACCGTATGCCGGCGCTTGTGGCAAAATCCGAGCCTTGCATCTTTTCGTCTGGCCCCGCCTTCATGTCTGATTCCACGCTGTTGAAAATCATCGCCCGCATCGCTGCCGAATTGAAGGTACGGGAGCGCCAGGTGTCTGCTACGGTAAGCTTGCTCGATGAAGGCGCCAGCGTGCCCTTCATTGCGCGCTATCGCAAGGAAGTGACCGGCGACCTCGATGACACGCAGCTGCGCAATCTGGAAGAACGCTTACTGTATCTGCGCGAACTGGAAGATCGCCGTGCGGTCATCCTGGCGTCGATTGAAGAACAGGGCAAGATGACCGATGTGCTGCGCGCTGCCATCGAGGCGGCCGACAGCAAGCAGGTGCTTGAAGACCTGTATCTGCCCTACAAGCAGAAGCGCCGCACGCGAGCCCAGATCGCCCGCGAGGCCGGCCTTGAGCCGCTGGCTGACACCTTGTTTGCCGGCCAGCAGGCGACGCCCGTGCCCGATCCTCAGGACGTGGCGGCCGCCTACGTCAATGGCAAGAGCAGCGCCGATGGCGGCGTGCCCGATGTCAAGGCCGCACTCGACGGTGCGCGCGATATTCTGGCTGAACGGTTTGCCGAAACGGCGCCGCTGCTGGGCAAGCTGCGCACACGCCTGTGGGAACAGGGCGTGCTCAGTGCCGCCGTGGTGGACGGCAAACAGGCCGAGGAAGGCGAAAAATTCCGCGATTATTACGCCTACTCGGAGACAGTCAACAAGATCCCCTCACATCGCGCGCTGGCCCTGTTTCGCGGCCGCACGCTGGGCATACTGAACCTCAAGCTCAATCTGCTGGATGGCAGCGGCGAGGAGTTTGTCGGAACGAGTGTGCATCCCTGTGAAGACCTGATCGTCGGCCATTTTGGTTTTGTACGCGGCACACGGCCTCTCGACAAGTGGCTGGCCGATGTCTGTCGCTGGACCTGGCGCGTGAAGGCGCTGCCGCATCTTGAAAACGAATTGCTGAGTCAGTTGCGCGAGACTGCGGAGACCGAGGCCATCCGCATTTTTGCGCGCAATCTGCATGAGTTGTTGCTGGCCGCGCCGGCGGGTCCGAAGGCGGTGCTCGGTCTGGATCCCGGTATCCGCACTGGTTGCAAGGTGGCGGTGGTCGATGCCACCGGGAAACTGCTCGATACCACCGTGATTTATCCGCATGAACCGCGGCGTGACTGGAATGGCTCGCTGGCCAGCCTGGCGCGGCTGGTGCGCCAACACGGCGTGCAACTGATCGCCATCGGCAATGGCACGGCCAGCCGCGAAACCGACAAGCTGGCTCAGGAGTTGATGGCGCAACTGCCCGACTTTCCGATGGCCAGGATTGTTGTCAGCGAAGCAGGAGCATCGATCTATTCGGCGTCGGAATTGGCGGCGCGTGAATTTCCTGATCTCGATGTCACCCTGCGCGGTGCGGTGTCGATTGCGCGACGCCTGCAGGATCCGCTGGCCGAGCTGGTCAAGATTGATCCCAAGTCGATTGGTGTGGGCCAGTATCAGCACGATGTGAATCAGCGCGCGCTGTCGCGTTCGCTCGACGCCGTGGTCGAGGATTGTGTCAATGCCGTCGGCGTGGATTTGAATACCGCCTCGGCACCCTTGCTGGCGCGGGTCTCCGGCCTGAACAGCGTGCTGGCCAAAAACATCGTTGAATACCGCGATGCCCATGGCCGTTTTGTCAATCGCGGCCAGTTGCTCAAGGTGGCCCGTCTGGGGGACAAGACCTTTGAGCAGGCCGCCGGGTTCCTGCGTGTGCGCGATGGCGATAATCCGCTTGATCAATCCTCAGTGCATCCCGAAGCCTACCCGGTGGTTGAAAAAATCCTCAGGCGCATCGGCAAGGGCATCGGCGAGGTCATGGGACAGCCGGCCGCATTGAAGGGGCTGTCGGCGGCTGAATTCATCGACGAAAAATTTGGCGTGCCAACGGTGCGCGACATCCTGGTGGAGCTCGAAAAGCCCGGCCGCGATCCGCGTCCCGAATTCAAGACCGCCACGTTCCGCGAGGGCATTGAAAAAATCTCCGATCTGACCCCCGGTTTGATCCTGGAAGGTGTCGTGACCAACGTGGCCGCGTTCGGGGCCTTCGTTGACATCGGCGTGCATCAGGATGGACTGGTCCATGTGTCCGTGCTTGCCAATCGCTTTGTCAAAGACCCGCACGAGGTCGTCAAGCCGGGTCAGGTCGTCAAGGTGCGCGTGCTCGAAGTGGATGTGAAACGTCAGCGCATCGCCCTGACCATGCGCACCGACGATGTGGTGAGCGCGCCACGCCAGACGGCCCCCATCGCCAGCGGAAGTCCTGAGTCCTCACGTTCTGGTGCCCCGCGCCGTCAGGCGCCCGTGGCGGCGGGCCGCACGCCAGCGCCAGCGGACAACGCCATGGCGCTGGCGTTTGCCAAACTGAAGAAGTAGCGCGCACCGGGCTGCCCATGCAGACCGGTTAGCGCGGCCGCCACAACCGGCCTGCATGCATTGAACCGGGACGCGCCCGGACCTGATCGATTACGGTGCTTTTCGTTTTTCGGCAGATCTTGCAGATATAATAGCAAGTTTAGACAAAGAACAATCGTCCAAATGGATCCTTGCCTTAGAAGCGCGCTCCGCGTGCAGGAACCCTCATCAGGATCATCTCCGACGCTGCCTGCGGGATCGCCGAAGGGTGCTGCTTCGTCTTCATTGTTGCCTTCATCTTCGGCACCACCGCTGCGCTGGCCGGCGGGCCTGCCGGCGCGTGAACGTGCGCTGCTTGAGGGCGCCGGTCTTGGTCCACGTGAAGCCTTGGCGTTTCAGAAACAGCGCATCACTATTTCGGAGCAGACTTTGCCCGGCGCAAAGTTTCGCTGCCTGCCCCTTGGCAAACCGGTGAGCAGCGCACAATTTAGTGTCATCCACCACACCAGCTTGCCCGGTCAGCCCGATGACTTTTTGTTCAAGCGTCCCTGCATTGGCAGCGAGCGCAAGTTCCGGCATGACGGTGTGTTTGCCGTGGGGGTCACGGATGCGCAGAGTCACGAGACTGAACGCTCTCTGGCCGCCTACCGGGTTTGCCTCGCGCTTGGATTCAGTGTCATTCCCGCAACCGACATCGCCTCGGATACGCAAGGACGGCTCGGTATTGTCATGCCCTTTATTCATGGGTGCACGGAGCGCAATGCAACGTTTGCACAGTTGCAACTCCCGCTGGTGCGCAAACAACTGGTCGAACTGCAGTTGCTCGATGCCTTGCTCGGCAATATTGACCGTAATTACGAAAACATCATGCTCGAGGAACGCCCGGGGGGGGCGGGTGTGAAGGCGGTCTGGGGCATCGACAACGATACCTGCTTCATGCCGGTCAAGGATCCCGATGCTCTGGCCCACTACGGGCCGAGCCGGGGCATTGCCAAACTGATGCGCGGGGTGGCCTTGCCGGAGGTCGTCGACCGGCATCAGGCCGCAGTTCTCAAACTGTTCGGCAAGGCCAGACTGAAGCGCGCCGTGACCGGCTTGATAGACCAGCGTGATCAGGATTGCACGCTGCTGCGCCTGAAGGCCATTCAGCGACACGTGGATCGCCTGCGCCTGGCGGGCAGGGTGATCGATCCTGCGGAATGGGATCAGGCCTGGGTGGGGCGGCTGCTGCGTGATCCGGGGCGGAGTTATGTGGGGCGCGCGCGTGAGGCGTTGCGTTTGGCCTGTCGTCAGCGGCGTGCGTCGCAGGGCCAGGTCAGGCCGGCTGAACCCGCGCGGCCGTTGTTGAAACCGCCGCAGTCGGAGGCTGCCATTCAAGGGAAGGTCAGCAAAGTCAAACGACGTGTGCGGCTCAAACCGCCCCCCCCGCCGGAAGCGCCGCCGCGCGCGCTGGGTGGTGCGGCTGTCTCCGCTGCGGCGGGCGGTTCAGACGGGCGCGGAAAGGGCGGGCTGGAACGGGTCTGGCAGGCTCTGGCCCGCTTGTGTTCGCGGTCGGATGCAATCACCCGGAGGGGGTGAGGCGCTGCCCTTGACCTGCCAGATAACGCCATTTGGCTGATTGTTAAGCGGTGACGGTGCATTTGATTGACAGGCGCCTGAGAATTCTGGAAAGTGCCATGCATGTACACGAAGGAGTCCGCCATGAACATCAAGCGTATGACACATCGGTTCGTGCTGCTGGGGTTTGCCGTTGTGCTGGTGGCCTGTGCCTCGTTTCCGAGCAACATCAAGCCCGGTCAGAGTCGGGACGAGGTGATTGCCGTTTATGGCTCGCCCGCAGGCCTGCAGCCTACGCCGCAGGGGGAGGTATTGATTTTTTCTACCGCGCCTTTTGGGCAGACGGCTTACGCCGCCCGACTCGGCCTGGATGGTCGCGTCCTGACTGTGGAGCAGGTCCTGACTTCGGAAAATTTTGCACGCATCACGCTGGGCGAATGGACCCGTGACCGGGTGCGCAGCGAGTTTGGCGCACCCGCTGAAGTACGGACATTTTCCAGCAAGGAAGTGTGGTGGTCTTACCGCTTCAAGGAAAACGGCGTCTGGAATACGCTGATGAACGTCATGTTTGACGAATCAGGTATTGCCCGCCAAACCATCAACACGCCGGACCCACTATATACGCCGGACAGCAATCGTCACGATCGCTGAGTGTTGTGCAGGCCGCGTCGTTGACGCGGTGTATCGGGAAACATGGGGGAAACACAGGCCGGCGGTGCAATAGGGCTTGGCGGGACAGGGTGAGCGGTGCGGTGTCCGGAGTGGGCGCCTGCGCGTGCCCACTCCGCACCCTGATTATGCGCTGGCGCGTTTGCCGCTACCCTTGGGTCGGCCAACCTTGCGCGGGCCGTTGTTTTCCTTGGAGGCGGGTGCTGTTTTTGTGGCAGTTCTGGGCCCGGCTTTTGCACCGGCCATGCGGAGCATGGTGCTGCACAGGCGCTCGGCCATTTCTGTTGCCCCGATCGGACCGGCAGGTCTGTACCACGCGTACATGAACCCAACGACACTGCCGATTTTCAGGGCCGTGAGCTTGGCGTTGTCGAATTCCAGATCGCCCTCGCGTTGACCTGCTTCAAGCAGGGTAGAGAGGTCTGTGTGAAAACGTCGGCCCAGTACGCGCAGCTTGCGCAGGAACGGCGCGCGCAGGATGCCGGTTTCGCGGTAATAGAAGGTGCCGGCTTTGAGGTGTTTGATATTGGCGAGGACCAGTCGGGTCAGGCCTTCACGCAGTTTCTCGATGGCCCGACGTTTGTCGGTGGTCGGGAAATGCAAGGCGGTCATGCAGGCGTTCGACGCTTCCCAGGTCAGGGTTTCGAACAGGTCTTCCTTGTTTTCGAAGTAATAATAAACAAAGGGTTTGGTGACGCCCAGCTTGTCGGCGATGTCGGCGATCGTCGTGCCGGCATAACCGTGCTTGAAGAACAGGTTGACGGCAACGTCAAGGATCTGCTCGCGCTTGCGGTCATGGGCGTTGGCCGGTGCTCCCTCGATCGCGGTGGACCGTCGTGCCCGCTTGACTGGCGGCACCGCCGGCCGGATCGCCGGGCTGGTGTGCGTTTTGCCATTGGTTGCGGAAGGGGGTGTGTTGCTGGCGCGGGTAGCGCGTGCGGTGCGTTCGGTCATGGCGTCGATCGGAATCACTGGTTGGGTTCAAGAAATGCCAGGAGCTGCTGGATGCCGGCCTTGCGGGCGTTGTGCGCCCCGGAGGCTGGCTGCCGGATCTCGTGCGGTATCGTGTTTCTGGCAGCAATAACGACATTGCTGTTTGCAATCGGTCACTTGCTCTCGCATTCAACAATGCGGGTAAACAAGCAAGAAATGGCAATGACCGAGACTACTCCAGAATTGCCAGAAGGGGGGGCGCGTTTTTGCACATTGCGTCGCGTAGATACAAGTGTTTACAGTGTTGCTAGGTGATGAGCTGGCCGGTCCCTGGGGTATCTGCGGAGCAGACCTCACTACCGACGAGTCGGCTGTGGGCCGGTAGCATGGCTGTCAGGTATTCCATCTGGTCGGCGAGAATGTTGCGACCTGAGAGCAGAAAATGCTCGTAGCGGCAGGGCGCGTACGGCAGGCAGAGCAGGGGCATGCGCGCCTCTTCGGGCGTGCGGGCGCCTTTGCGATGGTTGCAGTTGCGGCATGCGGCCACCACATTGGTCCAGATGTCGGTGCCCTTGCGTGATCGGGGCAGGATGTGGTCGCGCGTGAGTCGTTCGCGTCCGAAAATTTGGCCACAGTATGCGCACAGATGGCGATCGCGCCGGAACAACAGCTCGTTGCGCTCACCCAGCGGCGGGTAGGCATGGGAGCGCGCGGCCATGACGTCCGAACGGGCAATGGCGATGATCGGTGCGCTCTCGACGATGGACTGTTCGCCGCGGCGGTTGTAGCCGCCATGAAACACCACCACCGGCTCGCCAATCGACCAGGCCACCTTGCCGGTGGCGTTGTAACTCACCGCTTCCTGTGGCGTGAGCCACCGGAAGGGTTGTCCGGCGATATCGAGTCCGAGGATCAGGAGCATGGAGCGAACATACATCAAGTGGTGATGGATGTGAACCGTAGCGCTTCATGAGGCGCTACCCTGCAAAAAATCGCAGTCTATTTGATGCGCGTGGCGGCAATGTGAATCGTGGTGGTTTCCCGCACATGGACGACGATGTCGCGCTGCCCGCGCTGCGGCACGGTCCAGGGCAGGGGCAGGTTGTCGGCGATGACGGTGAGCGTGTGGGCACCGCTGCTCACCAGGGCAAACTCGAAGCGGCCCTCGCCATCGGTGCGCGTTGGAAATTTGTTGTCGAGCAGGATGGTAACGTTGGCCGCGACGTTCTCCTGGGCGTCACGCTGGCCGTTGTCGTTGGCGTCGAAAAATACACTGCCGGCGATTGACCCGGCGCCATCGCCGGGTCTGCCGCCGAGCGGGCTGACCCGGCTGCCGGCGCGCTCTTCGAAGCGCAGGTTGACGAACAGCGCGCGGCTGGGCGGGTTGGTGACACTCACCGGCGGACTGATCAGCGGCGACAGGCCCGTCGCGATTTCTGCACGGCCGCGCTGTTCGTGATAACTGCTCAGCACGGACCAGTTGCGATTGATCTGGCTCACCACACCGAGACTGGCGCTCACCGTGCTCTGACGGGTCGCGCCATTGCTGGCTTGCAGGCGCAGACTGCCATCCAGGCGCACGCGATTGCCGAGCTCACGGCCACCATAGACGGCGGCACTCCAGTCGCTGCCCCGACGTCCGTCTTCGGTTTCGCGGCCCACGCCAAGGCTGGCGGCCAGCCTGCTGCCCAGAGCCAGCGTCCAGCCGTGATCCACACTGATCTGCTGGCGCTGGCGGGTGTTCTCGAGGGCGGCCTCGTATTGCAGGCGTGAGCTGCCCAGGCTGCTGCGCTTTTCGACGAAGGAAAAAACCGACCAGGACGGCTTGCCACTGCTGCCGCCCGTCTGGCGCAAGGCGGCGCCACCACCGAGTCCGAGCGAGCTGTCGAGCCGGTAGCGCGCGCTGCCACTGAGCTGGGTGTTTTGCCGGCCGATGGCCGACACGGGCCGCACGTGGTCGGCACCAGCATCCCACGACCAGCGCGGGTTGCTGTGCGTGGTGCGATAGTAGGCACCAGCGACGTCATTGTTGATGGCCAGATGCCCCCAGCTCAAACCCGGTTGCAGTTGAAATGCGCCGAAATGATGCTGCTGGCGGCCGGCTTGCATCAGGCCGTCGGCCCAGAAGCCGCTGGCCGCTACCCCCGCCGAGTTGCTGTGGAGCAGGTTGGCCTGCGCGTGCAGTTGCGGACTGTTCCAGGCGAGCGCGCCAAAACCCGATCGGGCGGAGTAATGATCGGCCAGCGTGTTGGCCGGCACCGCGCTGCTGGCCAGCGGGGGCGGAAAATTTCCCGTCGGGATGTCGCGCGCTGCGCTCAGCTGCACCCCGGAGGTCCAGCCCGGAGCCGGCGTCCACTGCAGGCCTGAACTGAACAAATGTCCGTTCTGACGCCGGAAGCCGGGCGTCTGCAGGCTCTCCAAGCTGACCGGCTGCCCGATGCTGGCATTCCATTGCAATGTTGTTCCCTGCCGCCATTCCGTTGCCACGCCAAGCATGCCAGCACCGGGCAGAAAAAAGCGGTTCTGGGTGCGCGTCAGCTCAATGGCGGTGCTGTTGATCATGCCCAGACTGCTGTTGTTCAGCCAGCCATTGTCAAAGGGCATGCCGCGTTGTGACAGGGTGAACAGGACGTCCCGTCCTGGCTGGTTGCGCAGGGCGCCGTCGATCGTCCAGGCACCGCGATCCGGGGTGTCGATGCGGCCGCTCAGGGCGATGGCGCCCTCGCTGTGGCGTTCACCGGCGGCGCGCGTGCTGCTGGTCCGTGCATCAATGCGCAACACGCGTGGCCAGCCGCTGCGATCCGGCGCGCGGTCGTCATCAGTGTTGCCATCCGGGTCGGCACGACCGAGCCGGTCGGGATCAATGACGCGATCGATGTAAACACCGGGTGCCGAATCGGACTGCTCCGAGGCAGGCGGATGAGGCAGATCTTGTGCCTGCACGCTCGCCATCAGCATGAGGCCGAGGCCAGGTCCGCGGCAGCCCAGCCAGACCAATCGCCAGTGCCGCTTGCTCATTGCCCGTAACGATGCTCGACGGGGACGCGCTGTGCGCCGGCCTCCAGGGTGCCGCGTACGCTCAGGGGCCAGACGGGTGTGCCGGCCTGGCCGTCGTCGCGTTCGGCGAGCAGTCGCACCGTGCGGCTGTCGCCGGGCAGAATGGGGACCGATTCGGGCACCAGGGTCCAGGCCGTGCCGGCGGCGTCCTTACCCTCAAGAAAGCCGCTCAGGCGGGCGTGCGCCGTACCGCTGTTGCGTACCAATAGTGATGGTGCGGGCGGTGACGTGGTGCTGTCAAAGCGGCCTTCGCGCACCTCGATCTGGCCGGCGACCTCGCCGACGGCGACGTAAACAATCACCGCCAGGCGGCCCGACACGGGAAAGCGGACCGTCTGGGTCTGGGCCGTTTGTGCTTCAAGGCCTTCGATGAGCAGGGCAAAACGGCATTCGCGCGCCACGACCGCGGCCGGGATGGCGACTTCAAATCGGAAGCGCATGCGGCCGCTGGCGGGCACTTTGATGGCGCGCTGCTCGAGCGCCAGCCAGGGCCGGCAGCTGTCCGCTTGCAAGGGGTCCGCGAAGACGAGGTTGTAGTCGGCGTCAAACGACCAGTCGGCGCTTTGGACGGAGAAGCGCGCGTCGTTCGGGGCGGCATTGGAAATCTCCATCACGGCACGCAGCAGCTGTCCCGGTCGCGCTTGAAGTTCAAACCGTGGCGGCGAGACGGTGGCGGCAAAGTCCTGGGACCAAGCCGGGGCTGCGGCCGCTAGCAGGACGGTGAGGGTCAGCGCGGCGAACCGTTGCAGGAGCCGGATTGCGGGCGAGGAGATCATCATTCAAGGTCGATTTCAAACCGGAACGCAAGGGCCTGGGCGCGCTGCAGGCGTGTGCCATCGGCAACGATGTCGAAGACCAGGGTGTCGCGCAGGCTGGCAGGAACGAGGCCGGCGTAGATCAGGCCGCGCTGGCCGGCCACCAGCTGGCCGGACAGCAGGGGGCCGCTGGTCCGCCAGCGCACGTCTATCCTTCCCAGTGGCTGGGCGGGCAGCGCCAGATAAACGCGGGCCGGTCGCCCGCGCCAGGCCGTGGTGTCCAGATGCACCGGCACGGCCAGCGTCCCGGCGACGAGGCGCGATGTTCCCGGCGTGTCGCCCTGCCATTGCATGGTGACGTCGTCTAAAGCGCTGGCGACCGGCAGTTCAGGCACTGGCCAGGTGGCCGCGCAAGCAGGCGGTGGCAGGGTGAGCCAGACCAGCGCCGCCAGCGGCAGGAAGCGCAATGCGGAGTTCCCTGGCGATGTCATGGAGAGGCCAGGGTGTAGGTGACCCTGCCCCGATACGTGCCCGGAGGGACCAGGCGCAGGTTGTTATAAAAGAACGTATGGCAGTTCTCCCACCATTGATTGGGCGGGATGGCGGCCAGTGTGAGGGTGCCCCCGGGTATGAATCGTCCCGGGCCGATGTCAAGGGCTGCGCCGGGATCGCTAAACGCGCTGCTGGACCAGCGGATGGTGTTGAAGGAGATGCTGTTGACCCCGCTGTCGAGCGTGAGCGGCGCGGACACGCTCATGCGCGCCGGCGCGCTGCCCGCCGAGCGCCACCAGCCGCCAACATAGGTTTCGATGTTGGGCCGGCAGACCGGGAAGGGATTTGGGCGGCCGCGGTCAAAGAAACTGAACTGGAAGGCACTGTTGCCGACCAGACGTTGTTCGATGCCGGTGCCCACCTGGCTGGCTGGCACGTCGACGGTGACCAGATTCACCAGAGGGTTGGCCGCCGGTATCGCGCCAGTGCGGTGATCAAGGGCTGTGGCGCTGGTGATGTAAGCGCCGTCGCCGACCTGCAGGTAGATCTGCTCCGGTCCCGGCCTGATGATGATGACCAGGGCGTGTGCTGGCGGGCCGGCAAGGAGCAGCATGGGCACGATGGCGACCACAGGGCAGAATCGGGCTGGCATGGGACGATTCCTGGCGCGAAAAAAGGGTACGGCTGGACGGATGTGTTGGAGGGTGCCGGGTCGCTGGATGCACGTTTCTGTGGCGCCGTGGCATGTGCCGCGGGCGCGTGTTGCCAGCGTGCCCGACGGCTGTTCGCACGGTCAGGACTCAGGGCGTCGCGAGGGTGTAGGTGATGCGCCCGTTGTTGCCGCCGGTACCGGTCTGGGTGTCGCCGTAACGGCCCGCCGCGATCAGATTGCTGTTGGCGTAGCTGTAGGTCCATTCGGCATCGCTGGTGACGATGCCGAGTGCGCTGGGCAGCAGCGACACGGAGGTGGTGCCATTGCTCAGAAGCGGATGCGGCAGGGTTGCCCCGCCGCCCACGCTGGCGGCTGTGACCTTGATTTCCGACCAGTTGATGGAACCGGCGCCCGTGGTCGCGTTGATCAGCGGGCCGGCGGTGCTGGCCGACAGGTTGAGGCTGCCGACATTGCCGCGGGCGCGTGCGGTGACGGTGCCGTTGCCGCGGTTGCCCGAGGCCGCTGCGGCCGCCACGGCGGTCCCGGTGCCGAGTGCGGCGGCCGGCACGGCGAAGTCGATTTTTTCAATGGTGCTGCTGGTTCCCTGCGCGGTGGCTGGGTCGGCGCCCACCTGCAGATAGATCATTTCCGGAATGACCACCTGCACGTCGAGGCGTGCCGTCGTGCTGAGGACACCACCGGTGCGGATGGTGGTGGTGCCCGATTCGGCCAGCGTGGCTGCCGGCAGGAACGAGGCAAGGGTGAGGAGCGCGATGGCGGCGCGGATCAGGCTGGATTTCATGATGTGCTCCGGTCAGAAAATGAACAGGCAGGGCTGCCTGAAATCGGGATATTGCACCGGTCATTACGCAAGAAATGACAAATGCACTGACGGAGTGTAGCAAGACGCTGGATGACGCTGGTCCTTCTGCACGAAAGCAGAAGGACCTTGGTCAAATGGCTGTGGTGTGGTTGGTTATTTTTCGGGATTGGCCCCGAAAAATGTGGCGCGAATCAGACGCTGGGGAGGTTCCCGGCTTATTTGCGTGGCGCCAGCATGGTGCCGCGACACTTCTTGCTGCCGCACCAGCAGGCGTATTCGGCTTTGAGTTTCTTGGTGTAGCGTTCCTCGATCACCAGGCCGTAGTCATAGAACAGTTCTTCACCGGCCTTGATGTCGCACAGGGCTTCGATGATGACGCGCGTGCGCGCTCCGCCCTCAAGCAGCGAGGCTTCACAATTGGGTTCGCACGAGTGGTTGATCCAGCGCGCCGAATTGCCCGTCACCTTGCCGTCGATGACAAAGCCGTTGTCCAGAGCGAAATAAAAGGTATGGTTGGGCTGTTCGGGATCGTGCGGATGGCGCTCCAAGGCTTCGGGCCAGTCGATGTGCTCACCCTTGTATTCGATGATGCGTTCGCCCTTTTTGAGGGCTCGCGCGGCGTACACGCCTTTGCCGTGCACGCCGGACTGGCGCACGATCGTCTTGCGGGTGGGACTGACTGTGGTCATGGGTTAAACCTGATGGACAGAATGGGCGGTGAGAGAAAAACAGCCCCGTGGGAGGGGCATGCAAAATGCATACCCTCACTTGAGGATCTGGAACAAATTGTTGAACTGGTCGGTCCACAGGCGCAAACCGCTTTGTACCGCAATCGGCTGGCCGGCCGCAGCGATGTCCGGCTGTGCCAGGAAGGCACGATTGCGTGTGACGAGTACCCAGGTGCTTGACGAGCCGACGTTCTCGTTGGGGTCGTCGCTCACCTCGAGCACTTCGAAACCAGTCGCGTCGGCGATGCCGCGCACCACGGGCGGCAGGTCGAGGTAGCGGTTCGAGACGTGAAAGGCGATCACACCGTCCGCCTTGAGGTGCCGCGCATACACGTCGAGCGCCTCGCGCGTGATCAGGTGCACCGGGATCGAGTCGCTCGAAAAGGCGTCGATGGCAATCACATCGTATTGCTGCGCGGCGCCGGCGGCGAGTTCCTGTTCCATCGACAGGCGCGCGTCGCCCAGAACGGTTTCGATGGTCGCCGGGCTGTCTTTCAGATAGCTGAACCAGCGGTTTGCCACCTGCACGACATCAGGATTGAGCTCGTAGATGCGGTAGGTGTCACCGGCTTTGCCGTAGGCTGCCAGCGTGCCGGTGCCCAAGCCGATCAGGCCGACCTTGAGCGGCGCCCCCGGCGCGCGCAGAAAGCGCAGTGACAGGCCGATGCCTGAGCCGGCCGAATAATACGTGCCCGCGATGCGGCGTTGCGCCGGATCGAGCGATTGTTCGCCGTGCATGATCACGCCGTGCAGCAGGCGCCGGACTTCCTCGGTACCGCTACCGCTGTCCTTGATGCGCAGGGTGCCATAAAAATTACGCGTCATCAGGAGCGTGTCCTTGGCCATGACGTCGAAATATTTCCAGCCGTAATAGCCGGCGCCGGCGATCGAGCACAAACACACCACCAGCACGAGCCGCTTCCCCCGCAGCAGCCAGAGCGATACCAGCGTGAGCAGCAGCAGGGTCAGCGGCAATTCATAGTAGGCATTGAAAACATGGGGCGCGACCAGGGCGACGAGCAGTCCGCCGAGTGCGCCACCGGCGGACATGGACAGATAAAACTGTGTCAGCCAGGCGGGTGCCGGTTTGCTGGCGGCCAGCTCGCCATGGAAAAACACGCAGGCAAAAAACAGTCCCGCGCAATACAGAGGAATCGCGGTATGGATATGCAGCACACCGCGGTCGGCCGACAGACCCCAGCCCATGCCAACGGTCAGCGCCAGCACGGGCAATAGCCAGACGCGGCGCACATACCAGCCGCGTCCGGAACGCCCCTCAAAACAAACCACGAAGCTCAGCAGGTAGAGCGTCAGCGGCAGGACCCACAGAAAGGGGATGGAGGAGACATTCTGGGTGATGTGGCTGGTGACGGCCAGCAGCATCACCGAGCCCAGCGCCGAACACATCAGCCAGAAGGCAATCTGGCGTGCGCCGGGTGCCGTGTTGGTGTCTTCGGGCGTGTTTTGCACGGCCGGTTGTGGACCTGTAGCCAGATTGCCAGCGCGCCAGGCGCAGGCCGAGCAGGCACCGACAAACAGGGCGTAGGCGCCGCTCCAGACCCACGATTGGGTGTGCGCGCCGGCCCAGGGTTCCACCAGGACGGGATACGACACCAGACCTACCAGCGAGCCGAAATTCGACAAGGCAAACAGGCGGTAGACGGTGCGCGAGGGATAGGCGTTGGCGAACCATTTCTGGATCAGCGGGCCGGTGGATGAAAGCAGGAAATACGGCAAGCCGATGGCGGCGCCAAGCAGGCCCAGGATACGCAGCAGCGGATCGGCCCCCTGCGCCGGCTTCCAGCTTTCGGCCGGGATGATGGGCAGCACGGCCAGGCTGGCCAGCAGCAACAGAATATGGATGGTCGTTTGTGTCTTCTGGCGTGGCCGGCGCGACAGCCAGTGGGCGTAGGCGTATCCGGCCAGCAACAGCGCCTGGAAAAATACCATGCACACGGTCCAGACCGCCGCTGAACCGCCAAACCAGGGCAGGATCTGTTTGGCGATGATCGGTTGAACCAGAAACAAGAGAAACGCGGACAGCAGAATGGTGGAAGCGAACAGGATCATGGCGTGCCAGGCAGGTTATTTTTATGGTAACTTTACGCAGCGCAAATTGTAATGGCTCCGGCCAGCTTGCATGAGTACAAACTGCACGAAAGGTGGCTCGAATGGCATGTTACGCCCGGTATTACACCTGCATCGACAGTCCCGTTGGCCGTTTGTTGCTGACTGCCAACGATCGCGCCATCACCGGCCTGTATATGGAAAACGATCCCCATGGCCCTGTTGGCGTGCCGGAGGGCGCGCTGCACGATGCGGCGCGCTTCACGTCCCTGCAGAATCAGCTGGACGATTATTTTGCCGGCCGGCTTTTTGAGTTTGATATCGAACTTGATCTGGTCGGGACGCCCTTTCAGCGCTCGGTCTGGCAGGCCCTGCGCGCGCTGTCTTATGGGCAGACCATCAGCTACGGCGAGCTGGCGCGGCGCATCGGCAATCCGAACGCCGTGCGCGCCGTCGCCCTGGCCAATGGGCGCAATCCGGTGGCCATCGTGGTGCCCTGTCATCGTGTGATCGGCGCGAATGGGTCGCTCACCGGCTACAGTGGTGGGCTGGAGAACAAACGCCGTCTGCTCCTGCTCGAAGCTGCCGGCATACCGGCGCTGCTGGCCTGATCAGGGTTCCTGGCGGCGCTTCTTGCCGACCAAGCCGCCCGAAAAATATCAGTGGCGTGGCGCGATGAGGGCGCGCGCCACCGCCCGCATCATGTTTCCAGCCAGAGTCAGATCGCCCGAACCCCGCGTTCCGGGGTTCAGGCGGCCGTCTTCGCGATCGTCTTCCTGGCGGTCGTCTTTTTTGCAGCGGCTTTTTTGGCAGCGGCCTTTTTTGCGGGGGTCTTTTTGACGGCCGCTTTTTTGGCAGCGACCTTCTTTGCAGCGACTTTCTTGACCGCCGGCACAACGGCGCCGGCGTCCGGTTTGGCGCCGGTTTTTTTGGCGGCAGCTTTTTTGACCGGAGCACCCGCCTTGCGTGGCTCGAACTCGAAGGTCACCTTGCCTTCAGGTCCCTTGACCAGGAAGGCTTTGAAGACCCGTCCGGTGCGCGACGATTTGAAGCCGGACAGCAGGTCGGTCTTGCCGGTGGACAGCAGCTTTTTCATCTGCTCGGTGCTGACTTCCTGTTGCAGGATGATTTTGCCGGAGCGGAAATCACAGGTCTTGGGCTGGGTCTTGCTGTTTTCGCAGACGTAGGACAGGCCTTGGTCGTAGATGCGCGCAGCGCATTTCGGACAGGCGCCGAGGGGCTCCTGGGTGCTGAAGTCAATCGGTTCGCCGCGTTCGTCATCGGCCTGCGACTGGCCGAAATCGAATTCGAGCTTGAAGTTGTCGTTGTCCTTGTCGACGACGATTTTCAGGATGGCCGCAAAGGGCCGGCCCATCTTGCTGCGAAAACCCTGCAGCGGGCCGATCTGGCGTTTTTCCAGCAGGTCTTCGACTTCGGCAATCTCAAACTGTCGCCCGGCGGGCACCTTGGTCATCGAGAAGCTGCATTTTTCGCAGGCAAAACGACGATAGTTTTCCTTCACCGTGCCACCGCAATGCGGACAGGGCCTATGCAGGGTGGCGTAATCACCCGGGATGGTGTCGCTGTCGTATTCCTTGGCGCGCTTGACGATGACCTGGGTCATGTGGGCGATCTCGCGCATGAACTCATCGCGCGACATCTGGCCCTTTTCCATCTGCGCCAGCTTGTATTCCCAGTTGCCGGTCAGTTCCGGCGAGGTCAGCTGCGGCACGTCGAGGCCGCGCAGCAGGGTCATGAGCTGGAAGGCCTTGGCCGTCGGAATCAGTTCGCGGCCCTCGCGCAGCAGGTATTTTTCGTAGAGCAGACCTTCGATGATGGCCGCGCGCGTGGCTGGCGTGCCCAGGCCCTTGCCGGCCATGGCTTCGGCCAGCTCGTCGTCGTCGATCAGCTTGCCGGCGCCTTCCATGGCCGAAAGCAGCGTTGCTTCGTTATAGCGCGCCGGCGGTTTGGTCACCAGGGCTACCGCCTCGACCTTGTCGGTGAGCGGCTTTTCATCTTTGGCGACGATCACCAGATTGGCGTCTTCGTCCTGGGCTTCCTTGCCATAGACCTGCAGCCAGCCCGGGTTGACGAGTACCTTGCCCTGGGTCTTGAAATGGTGGCCGGAGACGGCGGTGATGCGCGTTGTGACCATGTATTCGGCGGCCGGGAAAAACACCGCCAGAAAACGTTTGACCACCAGATCGTAGAGTTTCTCTTCGGGTTCCGACAGGTTCTTGGGTGCCTGCAGGGTCGGGATGATGGCGAAGTGGTCGGAGATCTTGCTGTTGTCAAAGATGCGCTTGTTCGGCTTGATCCATTTCTGCTTGAGGATCTGCGTGGCGGCGCTGTGATAACGGTTCGATTCGATCAACATTTCCATGGTCTGCCCGACCGTGCTCAGATAATCTTCGGGCAGATGGCGGGAATCGGTCCGTGGATAGGTCAAGACCTTGTGGCGTTCGTACAGGGACTGCGCCAGCCCCAGCGTGTTTTTGGCGGAAAAACCAAAGCGGCCATTGGCCTCGCGCTGCAGCGTGGTCAGGTCGAACAGACCAGGTGCCATGGAGGTCGACGGTTTGGCCTCCTCGCTTACCGTGCCGTGTTTGCCGCGGCAGGCCGCGACGATGGAATCGGCGGCAGCCTCGGCCCACAGACGCGCTTCGCGCGCTTCGGGATCGTGTTCGCTGTTGGCGAAACCGGGGTTGAACCAGCGGCCTTCATACAGGCCGGCCGCGGCGACA
>CANJOT010000013.1 GCA_947475815.1 Burkholderiales bacterium
CCAGAAGACTGGCGCTCAGATGGTCGCTCAATCGAACGCCAGTGCCCAACGTCGCCTTGGTTCGTGCCATGTTTTGCCCCCCGCTGTTGCGATGGGGCTATTGTGACAGATATTTATCTAAACGAACAGTATTGAGACCTGACCCCGGGGCGTGACCCCGGGGCGCGGGGCAAAAAACCTCAAACCGGCCGATCCCCCCTCAGCGTAATCCGATGCAAAATCCTCCGAAACCCATGATAATCATTCACCGGATTATGCTGCGCGCACCGATTATCCCAAAACGCAATCGAGTTCAAGCGCCAATTGAAGCGACAGGTAAATTCAGGCTTCACCTGGTGCGCAAACAGAAAATTCAGCAACGGCGTGCTCTCTGCCTCGGTCATCCCCTCGATGCCAGCGGTATGCGCAATATTCACATACAAAGCCTTGCGACCGGTTTCGGGATGCGTGCGCACGATCGGATGTATGGCCTGATATTCAGTCTTCGCGCCCTGCTTCGCATCCGTCTTCAAACGGTCTTCACGCGTCTTCGAAACATCCGCCTTGGCCGACGTGCTGATGCCCTTCAAACCGACGAGTAAACGCTGCATCGTGTCCGACAGGCCCTCATAGGCCAGATACTGATTGGCAAACATCGTATCGCCCCCGTACGGCGGCAATTCGCGGGCAATCAGCATGGTGCCCATCGGTGGAATGTCGAGGTAGGTCGTATCGGCATGCCAGACACCGCCAAAATTGACTGTCTCATGCTCCAGCTTCTTGACCTCAATGATCTCCGGATAGCCTTCCATACCGTTGACAAACGGATATTCAACCGGCTCACCGAGCATGCGCCCGAGGTGTAGAAACTGCGGCAAATCAAGCGCCTGATCGCGAAAGAAAATCACCAGATTCTCCAGCCAGGCGCTGCGCAACTCGGCAGCCAGATCGGACGAAACCCCCTGACTGAGGTTGACACCTGAAATTTCGGCGCCAAGGGCACCGGCTATTTTCTTGATTTGCAAGGCCATCTGTACAGGTCTCCCGCAGGCATAAAAACATCAGCCTGACGATTCAGGTTATTTGAAGATGCAATGGTAATGGGTTTTGTCCGTCAAACAAGTCAAATAATTTTAGGTATTGTTCAGATAACTGGAATAAAATTCCGACTCTTCCAATCGCCCAATACCCTCGACACGCTCGATACGCTCGATACGCCCGATGAATGTCAACCTCAAGCTGATGCATTCGTTCCTGCTGGTCGCCGAACACAGCAGTTTCCGCGAAGCCGCCGAACGCGCCAACCGCTCGCTGCCGGCGGTGAGCATGCAGATCAAACAGCTCGAAGCCCAGCTCGGCGTGACGCTGTTTCATCGCACAACCCGCAAGGTAGATCTGACCCGTGAGGGCGAGCAACTGCTCATTCGCGTGCGCAAATCACTGGCAGAAATCGAATCGGGCCTGCTGGAGATCAAGAGCGCCGCCGGCATCGAAAGCGGCCAGATCAATTTTGCCTGCGTGCCAACGGTGGCCAGCACGCGCCTGCCGGCCATACTGGCGGCGTTTCACAAAGCCCACCCGGCCGTGTCGCTGTCGTTGCGCGAACTCGCCGGCAAGGATCTGCTCGAGGCGGTGCGGCGACGCGATGTCGACTTCGGCCTGTGTCCGCGCATGGAAAAAATGAGCGGTTTCAGTTTTCATCCGATTCTTGAAGAAAACTATTTCGCGCTCGCACCGGCAAGCGTGAAAACAGCACGCAAGGGGCGCATTACGGTCGCCGAACTGGTGCAGCAACCGCTGCTCGAACTGGCCGCCAACTCAGCCCTGCGCGATCACGTCGATCGTGTGCTCAAGGCGCATTCGCCAGAACGTGAAACGCGCTTTGAAATGATGCAGGCCACGACGCTGGTGGCCATGGCGGAAGCCGGCATGGGTGTGGCGCTGCTGCCGGCCATCGCCATTCCGGCGACCACCATTCTCAAGCCGCTGCTC
The DNA here is from genome assembly GCA_947475815.1 of Burkholderiales bacterium. Taxonomy (GTDB): domain Bacteria; phylum Pseudomonadota; class Gammaproteobacteria; order Burkholderiales; family Burkholderiaceae_D; genus CANJOT01. Next base: position 1,972 of record CANJOT010000013.1, read on the forward strand.
ATCGTCGAGCCGAAAATCAGCCGCGAGATCGGCATCATCTCGATCAAGGCACACAGCCTGTCTCCGGCCGCCGCCCGGCTGACCAGCTTCATCGAAAGGATGTTGCCGGGCAAGCCGTAACAGTCACGCGGACGTCAATAATTAGGCGGCGGGTAATTGGGCGGCGGATAGTTCGGTGGCGGGTAGTTTGGTGGCGGATAGCCGGCCGGCGGCCGGTAGGTCGAAGGCGGCGGGTAAGAAGTCTGGGGCGGATACGATGGCGGCGGCCGGTAGTTGGAGGTCGGCGCCGGCGGCGGCGGTGGCGGTGGCGAACGATAGGGCTGCTGCACGCCCTGCTGACTGAGTTGCCCCGATACGGGCACCTTATGGCCTTTGGCGTACATGCACTGCACGTAGGAACTGTCGTAGCGGCTCTGGCTGATGTATGCCGACTGCTGACCGGCACCGGCGCCGGCGGCAGCACCGGTCATCAAGCCGACCCCCGCACCGACACCGGCTCCGCCGTGACCGCCAATCGCGGCACCAGCCAGTGCGCCCACCATGGTGCCAACCACGGCACCCTCGACGGCGCGATCCGCCGCAGCCTGATTCGGCGTATTGCCACCCGACTGCGCCAGCGCGTACTGGCGGCAATCGGCTTCGTCATACCGAAACTGGTCAAAGCTCTTGCCCGTGCCCGGCAATGCCATCACGCCAGGGCCGGAAGGAATGGAAACACACGCGCCGAGCGTTGCCACGGCGAGCAGGGTGACACCAATACGGACGGATTTCATGATCGGGCTCCCGCGTTATTGCGGCACGGGCTGGGCCGGCACGCGCTGCCACGGCTGGGCACATTCACCCACATAAGGATAATAGGCACGTGCGCTGGCACAGTAATACCACTCGGATGCCGCGGCCTGCGGCGCCGGCGCGGGCGGCGCCGGATACTGCTCGACATACACGGGCGGCGCTGCCGGAGCAATCACAACCGGCGGGTATACATAAGCCGGCGGGTAGGGATAAGCGTAATACGGTGACGGCCAGTAATACGGCGAAAGCCGCACAGCGACATGCGGCGCACCGATATACACACCCAGACGCACACCACCACTATGGCGAGGACCATGATGCTGTGCAAATGCGCCCGTGCTGGCCAGCATGCCTGCGAGCAGGATGCTCGCCCCCGCTACCGCCTTGGAAATCTTGTTCATGACACACCCCGGTGATCGGATCATGTGCTCAGAATAGACGCTTCCACCGCGCGGTGTTGTAACAAATTGTTCGAAACAGAAACCAGCCGCCACAAGGGCTGGTTCAGGTGCTTTTTTTCACCACTTTGGCACGTCCGGCACCACCGGCTCTGGCCTTGCCACCGAGCAATTCGCGCCAGTCTCTGGTCTCGGGCAGGCGCGTGGCGGCGCTGTCGGACAGGCTGGCCATCAACTTGCGCAAGGCCGCCAGTTCAGTACCTTTCAGGCCGGCAAGCAATTCTTTTTCAATGGCCATGGAGAGCGGTACGACTTCGTGATACGCCGCCTGCCCCTTTTTGCTGGGCGTGAGCATCACCTGCCGGTAATCAGCGGCATTGCTGCGGCGCTTGATCATGCCCAACTCGTCCAATTGGGAGAGCGCGCGTGACACATTGACCGGACTGAGCATGGTGCGCGCCGCCACCTGCTTGGCCGACAGGGGAAACTCATTATTGAGCACGGCCAGCACCCGCCAGGCATTGAGCGACAGCCCGAAACGCTCAGTCACCATGCGGGCGAGCATGGAGGCCACTCGATTGGCGATCCGCGAGAATTCGTAGGGCAGCCAGTTTTCAAGGCGGAACACACCGTCCTCGAGTACGTGGTCCTCGTGCTCCCGGGCATTGTCGCGTTGTGCCTTGGCACCCGGCGTCTTTTTTGAATTCTGCGACTTGTCTGTCATTACCAGCCTTTCGATCAAGCGAAGTCTCTCGTGCAAGCCCGGATTATGCCACTGCCAAACTGACGAATGTCAGGTTCTCAAAGCGGATATCCCGATTCCATGTATATTTTCTGGACGGGCGTACCGATCATCCGCCCATCACCACAAGGAGTTATGTCATGAACCCACAACGCAGCTTCGTTGCCATGGCCCGACCGATATTGAGATTCGCGCTCGCCTGTGGAGTGGCCGGATTGATCGCCGTCACGCCGGCGCGCGCGCAGGTGGGACCGAACGCAAACGAGGCCGCGGCCTACACCGGCCTGCACGCCGCGGCCTGGCGTGGCGATCTGGCGGGCATGGAACGACTCATCGCCAGCAAGGCCGACCTCAATGCCCGCGACCGCCATGGCCGCACGCCGCTGCATGTCGCCACGTTCGCCCGCCAGCCGGAAGCCATACGCCTATTGGTCCGCGCCGGTGCCAAGCTGGAACTGCTCGAGAACGATCGATACGACGGGGTCACCATCGCTGCCGTCGCCAACGATGAAAACACCCTGCGTTTGCTATTGTCACTCGGCGCCAGCGCCGGCCTGACGACCAGCCGGTATGACGGCACGGCGCTGATTGCCGCCGCCCATCTTGGGCATGCCGGCGTGGTGCGGCAACTGATCGCCGCGCGCGCCCCGCTCGATCACGTCAACAATCTGCACTGGACGGCGCTGATCGAATCGATCGTGCTCGGTGATGGTGGTGCGCGCCATGTCGATACCCTGCGCGCGCTGGTGGGCGCAGGCGCCAGCACGGCGCTGACCGACCGCGAAGGCAACACGCCGCTGCGTTTGGCGCGTGCCCGCGGTTATACCGAGATGATCAGGATCCTCGAGGCTGCCGGAGCGAAGTGAGGCTGGCGTAACAGCGCCCCGGGCAGAGACCTTCACATACGCTGCAGAATTTCGCTGCGCTTTTTCTGGTACTCGACTTCGCTGATCTTGCCGCTCTTACGCAAGGCTTCGAGCTCATCGAGTTTCTGCGTGGTGGTATCACCCGGAACGATGGCTGCCAGCGTGTTGGCGGCAACCATCTTTGATTCGAGCACACCGGCCCGCCCGGTCTTGTCGTCGACCACCTGCAGTGCGCTACGCGCCATGAACAGGCCCATCTTCACTTCCTGCCAGACAAAATAATTCTGGCCGCTCTCGACTTCAACACCGACACTGGCAACATTTTCGGCATGCGACTCAACGGAATATTTGCCCGGATCAAGGGTCAGGAAGAAATAGGTCTTGGACGCGGTCTGGCCAATGTTGCGGCCATTGAGTGATACCGTCATCGGGATCGCGCCACCGAAATTTTCATTGCGATAGACATACAGCGAGCCCTTGCCGGGCGCTGGCGTGAAGGCCTTGGCCTTGGTGTCAAGCTCGGGCGTTGCCATCGGCACGGTCGCACAACCGGCCAGCCACAGGACCACCAGCAAGGAACAGATCATTCCAAACTTTTTCATCGCCACCTCTCCTCGAAAACAGCGCCGGGTCCTTTCCCGGCGTCTGGCAAGCTTGCAGTTGTTCAGTGCGCCATGAGCACCGGCACCGTCATGGCATCAAGAATGCTGCGGGTCGCGCCACCCAACAGCAGTTCGCGAAAACGCGTATGGCCGTATCCGCCCATCACCAACAAGTCAACATTCAGATCAGCCACCAGCGACAACAGCGCATTGCCGATGTCGAGCGACGTGTTTTCAACACGCACCTCGACCTTGACGCCATGGCGGGCCAGATACAGGCCAATATCGGCACCGGGTTGTTCGCCGTGATCATAAGATTGCGATGCGGGGTTGATGACGACCACCGTGACCGCCTGCGCCTTTTGCAGCAGCGGGAGAGCACCGGTCAGGGCATGAGTGGCTTCAACGCTGCCATCCCAGGCCACCAGCACCTGCCCGCCAATGCGCTCGAATTTGCCAACCCGCGGCAGCAGCAGCACCGGACGACCGGAATTGAGCATGACGTATTCGGGCAGGTCGGAGATGGCGCTGGAGACCGGATCATCACGGTCACTCTGGCTGATGACCACCAGATCGGCATAGCGTGCCTGCAGGGCCAGACCGCTGGCCGGGTCTTCATTGACCAGCCGGGTTTCGTACGAGGACACGCCAACATTGCCGACGATGGAATCAAACACCTTGGTCGCACCCTTGGCGGCCTCGTCAGCGGCGTCCATCAGGCTTGAAAGAATCATGCCGGTAGGATCCATGGCCACATCCTGATAGATGTAACGCGCAATGCCGTTCATGGCCACGCCGGCAAGATGCGCATTCTGGTCGACCGCCAGCTGGGCGGCGGCCGTCATGCGCGCATGGGCATGACTGGAATGATCAACGTGGACAAGTATGCTGGTGTAGGACATGGAATTTCCTTGAGTGATGGGTTGCCTGTGCGCGGTTGTTTCACATCCTCTGCGCGACATCCTCATGCTAGGACGGTTTTGGGTGCCCGTCCAGCGGCCAGCCCACACAGAGAGTGATTGTTCGACGATTTTTGATGCAGGTCAAACACCCTTGGAGCGCCCCCAAGCAGCTGGCCGGGCACCCGGACGCAAGCTGGGGTAAGCTCTCGGCTCGCCAAACAATCGGAGCAGACCGTGTTGACTGCAGGCAAGCCCCTGAACGGGCTGAAAGTGCTGGAACTGGGACAGGTGATCGCCGGGCCATTCGCCGGCGCGATTCTGTCCGATCTCGGGGCAGAAGTGACCAAGATCGAGCGCGTCGATGGCGGCGACGAAGGCCGCCGCATGGGCCAGCCCTTCCGTCATGGCGATTCGCTGGTGTTCCAGATTTTCAACCGTGGCAAGTCGTCGATGACGCTCGACCTTAAGTCGGCCGAGGGCCAATCAACCCTGCTGCAGATGGCTGCCAACACCGACCTGATCGTCCATAACCTGCGCCACGGTGTGCTCGAAACCATGGGTCTGGACGGCAAGACCCTGTGCGCCACCTACCCGCGCCTGATTTTCTGCGAGATTTCGGCCTTCGGACACACCGGGCCGATGGCGTTTCACCCCGGCTACGAACCCCTGATCCAGGCCTACAGCGGTCTGTCGAGCACCAACGGCGGCCCGGATGATCCACCGGTGCGGGTCGGCCCTTCCGTGTGCGATCAGGGGGCTGGCATGTGGGCCGTCATCGGCCTGCTGGCCCTGTTGCAGCAACGCAATGTCACAGGGCGCGGCGGTGTGGTCAATACCTCACTGCTGGAAACGGCGCTGTGCTGGAACGGCCAGAAGAACGACGCCTGGCTCAACCTCGGTGAACTGCCCGTGCGCCACGCTTCCGGTCACCCGGGGTTTGTGCCCTATGAGGCCTTCGACACGGCCGACGGTCCGCTGCTGATCTGCTGCGGCAACGACCGGCTGTTCGTCAAACTGGCCGAGGAAATCGGCCGGCCTGAATGGGTCAGCGATGCGCGCTTCATCAACAATCGCGCCCGCATCGATCACAAAAACGAGCTGCTGCCGATGCTCTCGGTCGAATTGAAGAAGATCACGCGCGACGAATGGGTGCGCCGTTTCGAGGCCATCGGCGTGCCCGTATCGCCGGTCCACAGTCTGGTCGAAGCGATGAATCAGGAACAGGTCACCAGCCTGCAGATGACGCCACTCGTGCCGGGTGAAAATTTTGTACTCACCGCCCTACCCCTGAGTTTCGACGGCGTGCGGCCGCAGGTGCGCAGTGCCGCGCCCGGCCTGAACGAACGCAAATCCGGCTAGACCGTCGGCTCGATCTCGATGGGTTGCGCCCGCTGACGTTCCTGTAAACGGGCCTGCTCGCGCGCTTCGTGGCGCGCTTCCTGCCTGTTGCGCAGCCAGTTGCCGAGCAGGCCACAGACCACGATCACCACCATGCCGCTGACCGACCAGAAATCCGGCTGGTGGGCAAACACCAGCCAGCCCGACAGGGCCGCAAACACGACCTGAAAATAAATGAAGGGCGCGAGCACGCCGGGCCGGGCGCGGCCATAACCGAGTATCAGCAGGTAATGACCGAGTGTGCTGCACACACCCAGCAGGCCAAGCAACACCCAGGTGCTCAGGCTGGTCGGCCAGTCCCAATAAAAAGGCGCCAGTCCCGACACCGACAGCGTGGCGACGATGCCGGTAAACAGATGCATGGCCGCCGGATCGTCGTCGCGTGAGAGGTGGCTGGTGAGCAACTGGAAGGCTGCGCTGGTCAGCACCAGCAGCACCGGCAAAAGCATCACCCAGTGAAAATCCACTGTGCCGGGCCGGATCACCAGCAGCGCGCCCAGCAAACTTCCAATCAGTAGCACCCAGCGGCCCCACGACACCACCTCGCCCATCCAGCGCGCGGCAAACAGCGTGATCACCATGGGCGTGAGCATCAGGATGGCGGTGAATTCGCCCAGCGGCACGAAGCGCAGCGTGTAATAGGCAATCGCGCTCGAAATCACGATCGTCAGGCCGCGCAGGATCTGCAGCCATGGGTGGCGCATGCGCAGCACACCGAGGCCGCGTTTGGGCAGGATCATCAAACCGGTGATGAGGGTCTGAAGTGCGTATCGGGTCCACAGTGCGATGACGATGCTCACCATGGAACTGAGATACTTGGACAGCGTGTCGAGGGCCGCAAAACAGACCATGGCCACGATGACGAGAATAATGCCCTGCCGGGTGCCGCTACTGCTGAAACGCTGCATGCAAAAAAGAGCCGAAGCCCGCCAGAACGTGAAGGATGGAAAGCGCCGCGTGCGCCGATGCGCGGCACCGGCACTCTCCCTGAGCACTCAGTATACAGACCGGCCCCCGGCGAGCCTTTCTGTTACCGGATGTAACAAGCGCTGGCCGGATGATCCTACCTTGCGGTAACCTTCGGAAAACACCGGGGGAACAAGGCATGGCCCATTCTGATGCAGGACGCCGCGCGTGGCAGCTCTGCTGCATGCTCGCCGTGTTGCTGGCCGGCTGCGGCACCACCACAAAAAACATCCCGACTGCCAGTCCAGCACCACGCAGCGCGCCGGCAGAGCCGCGCGTCGCCGGTGTCGACCCCGCCGGCCTGATCAATCGCGTCACCTGGGGCATCAATCCCTCGACCCTGCACGAGGCCGAAACCAGCGGCCTGCCGGCCTGGCTGGCGCGCCAACTGCACCCGGGACCGGCCACCCTGCCCGAGCCGGTGCAGGCAGTCATCGACACCATGGACATCAGCCGGGTGCCGGTCGAACAACTGGTGAGCCGCGCCGAGCAGCAACGCCTTGATGGCCGGGCAGCGTCCCAAGACCCCGATGCGCGCATCGCCTCGCGACAAAGCTACCAGCAGAACCTCAATCAACTGGCCCGCGAAACCGCCACACGCTCGCTGCTGCGCGCCATCCATTCCCCCAATCAGTTGCAGGAACAGATGACCTGGTTCTGGATGAACCATTTCAGCGTCTTTCAGGGCAAGGCCAACGTGCGCGCCATGCTGGCCGATTATGAGGAGCGCGCCATCCGTCCTCATGTCCTCGGCCGCTTTCGCGACCTGCTGGGCGCCAGCGCGCACCACCCGGCGATGCTGCGCTTTCTCGACAACGACCAGAATGCCGCCGGGCGCATCAACGAGAATTACGCCCGCGAACTGATGGAGTTGCACACCCTCGGTGTGGACGGCGGATATACCCAGCAGGATGTGCAGGAACTGGCGCGCGTACTCACCGGCGTGGGCATCAACCAGAGCAATGCCAGGCCGCGCATGCGTGCCGCCCTTGAAGAGCGTTACGTGCGCCGCGGCCTGTTCGAATTCAATCCGGCGCGCCACGACTTCGGCAGCAAAACCCTGCTCGGCCAGCAGATTGCCGGACGCGGACTTGACGAACTCGAACAGGCGCTCGACCTGCTGGCGGCCCATCCGGCCACGGCGCGCTTTGTCAGCCGCAAACTCGCCACTTACTTCGTCTCAGACAATCCGCCCGCAGCGCTGGTCGACCAGATGGCCAGACGCTTTTCGGCCACAGGCGGCGACATCGCCGCCACGCTGCAACTGATGTTCGAGTCACGCGCGCTGCAAGAGTCGTTCGGCCGCAAGTTCAAGGACCCGATGGCCTGGATGGTGTCGGCGGTACGCCTGTCCTTTGACAAGCAGCCGGTGGTCAATGTCGCACCGCTGCTGGTGTTGCTCAACCGCATGGGCGAGCCGCTCTACGGCCGGCGCACGCCCGATGGCTACCCGCTGGAAGAATCGGCCTGGACCGGTTCGGGCCAGATGAACGCGCGTTTCGAAGCCGCGCGCGCACTCGCCGCCGGCCCGCCCGCGCTGCTGCGCGCCGAGGGCGGGCCGGCCGAACGCCTGCCGCCGCCGCGGCTGGCCGACTCGCCGGTCGTCAAACCGATCACTGCCAGCCTGAGCGGTCCGAGCCGTCTGGCGCTGGCCGAAGCACGCACGCCGCTGGAATGGAATTCGTTTTTCCTCGCCTCGCCCGAAATGATGAGACGCTAAGCCGCAGGAGCCCGCCATGTCACCTTCCCCATCCTCTGCCATGAAGCGGCGCCGCGCCCTGCTGCAAGCGCTCGCGCTGGCACCGCTGGCCTGCGGCCCGGCGCGTGTGCGGGCCGCGCCGGCCACCAGCACACGACTGCTGTTTGTTTTTCTGCGCGGCGGTTACGACGCCGCCAGCCTGCTTGTACCGACCAGTAGCTCCTTTTATTACGAAACACGCCCGAACATCGCCATCGCCCGCCCCGGTACGGGCAACAATGCCGCCCTGCCGCTTAATGCCGACTGGGGCCTGCATCCGGCGCTCGCCACCAGCATCCTGCCGCTGTACGCCGCCGGTCAGGCGATTTTCATTCCGTATGCGGGCAGCCACGAGCTCACGCGCAGCCATTTCAGCACTCAGGACAACATTGAGCTTGGCCGCACCCCTGACGCCGTCAGCACGCGCCGCTCGGGCTTTCTGAACCGTCTGGCCGAGGAGCTCGGTGCACCGGCCATCGCCTTCACTGATCAGGCACCGCTGATCCTGCAGGGCAATGTCGCGGTGCCCAACACCGCCCTGCGCCTGCCACCGCGCAGCCTGGTTGACGCGCGCCAGAGCGGCATCATTGCCTCGATGTACCGCGACACCACGCTGGCCACCCCGGTCGACGAGGGTTTTGCCCTGCGCGACGAAATGCAGCGCGACATGGCCGCCGAAATGAATGCCGCCAACCGCAATGCCATTAGCACGCGCGGCTTTGAACTGGAGGCGCGACGCGTCGCGCGCCAGATGCGCGGCCGTTTCAACATCGGTTTTGTCGATGTCGGCGGCTGGGATACCCACGTCAATCAGGGCAGTGGCACCGGACAGCTGGCCACGCGCCTGGATGAACTCGGCCGCGGCCTGGCCGGCTTTGCCCAGGAAATGGGAGCGCTCTGGCAGGACACTGTGGTGGTCGTGGCCAGCGAGTTCGGCCGCACCTTCCGCGAAAACGGCAACCGCGGCACTGACCACGGCCACGGCTCGGTCTACTGGGTGCTGGGCGGCGCTGTGCGCGGTGGCCGCATCGCCGGCGAACAGGTGCAGGCGCGCGCCGCCGACCTGCAGGACAACCGTGATTACCGCGTGCTCAATGAATACCGGGCGGTACTGGGTGGCCTGTTCGGGCGGCTCTACGGCCTCGACGCAACGCGTCTGGCGCGCATCTTTCCGGGCGCCGCAACGGTCGACCTCGGCCTCGTCTGAGAGCCGGTCCGGCCATTTTTCTCTGGCCCAAACGGCGCCCCGGCGCTACAATGCTGCCTGTATAGACTTCTCATCGAGACCGGCAAGAGCCGGCCGGCAACACTGGCCCCAGAATAATGATTAAGCGCCCCGCGCGTCTGCTGCGTTTGTCCGTCCGCCCGAATGTATCGTTTGCCATGCAGGCAGGACGGCACTGATGCCGAAACTGCCCTTCTTGCCGAAAAACCATTTCTACGGCTGGAACATCGTCGGCGCTGGCATGGCGATGCAGTTCCTGCAAACCCTGCTGCTCAACCAGGCCTTCGGCGCCTACATCGCCCTGTTGGTGGAAGAGCGCGGCTGGAGCAAGACCTCGCTGTCTGGCGCAGCGGCCATGCAATCGGTCGAAGCGGCCTTTCTCGGCCCGCTTCTGGGCTGGCTGGTCGACAAACTCGGACCCCGCGCGCTGATTACCGTTGGTGTGATCATGTGGGCGATCGGCTTTGCCATGCTCAGCCAGATCGACTCGATCGGCGGTTTTTACGTGGCCGTCATCCTGCTCGCCATCGGCACCTCGCTGTGCGGTTTTTTCCCGGTAACAGTGACCATCATCCAGTGGTTTTCCAAAAACCGTGGCCGCGCCCTGGCGATATCCAGCATGGGCATGGGTCTGGGTGGCATGTGCATACCGCTGATCGGCTGGTCCATGGACACCTTTGGCTGGCGCCATACCGCCATGGCCTCAAGCGCCATCGCGGTGCTCATCGGCGTGCCGCTGGCGACCGTGTTCCGGCGCCGGCCAGAGGATTATGGCCAGACCATCGACGGCCTGCCGCCACAACCCAAGCTCAATGAAAATGACGCCAGCGAAGGCGTCAACGGCCAGGCCGAGTTCACCACGCGCGAAGCCCTGCGCACCAGTGCGTTCTGGCTGATCGGCCTTGGTCACGGCAGCGCGCTGCTGGTGGTCACGGCCATCAACGTGCATGGCATCACGCACATGAAACAGGGCCTCGGTTACAGCCTCAGCGAAGCCTCGCTGGTGATCACGCTCATGACCTTCTTCCAGCTGGGCGGCAACAGTCTGGGCGTATGGATCGGCGACCGCTTCGACAAACGCCGCATCACGGCGTTCTGCATGCTGATGCACGGCGTCGGGCTGCTGTTTCTGACCTACTCCACCAACATCGCCATGCTGGTGGTCTTCGCCATGCTGCACGGCGCGGCTTGGGGTCTGCGCGGCCCAGCTATGCAGGCCATGCGCGCCGACTATTTTGGCCGCAACGCCATCGGCATGATCATGGGCCTGTCGGCGCTCATCACCGTGGTAGGCCAGATCATCGGCCCGATGCTGGCCGGCGCCTTTGCCGACTACACGGGCAATTACGTCACCGGCTTCACCATCCTGGCCGTGATGGGGGCCGCCGGCGCGGGCTTTTTCCTGGCGATCAAGACACCCGAACAAGTGGCGCGCGCCAAAATGGCGAAATCCTATCCTCCGGTATGAACGGCTAAAGCCGCAGGCCGGTCCGACAGGATCTGGCCATCGACCAGTTCGATGATGCGGTCACAGCGCGCCGCCAGATCCATGTTGTGCGTGACCAGCAGAAAGCTCGCGCCGCTGTCGGCGCTGATGGCGCGCATCAGCGCAAAGACATCATGGGTGGTTTTGGTATCGAGATTGCCGGTCGGCTCGTCCGCCAGGATGAGCGGCGGCGCCAGAGCCAGGGCACGCGCGATGGCAACACGCTGTTGCTGGCCGCCGGACATGTTGCCCGGCAGGCTGTCGGCCCAGGGCTTCAGCCCAACCTTCTCAAGCAGTTCCATGGCGCGCGCACGCATCTTGCGGTCCGGCCGGCCACGCTCGAGCAGCATCGGCATCATGACGTTCTCAAGCGCCGTGAACGCCGAAATCAGGTAGTGATACTGAAACACAAAGCCGACGCTGCGACCGCGCAGGCGCGTCAGGTCGGCATCGCCGAGCAGGCCGGTGTTCTGGCCCTGAATGGTCAAGGTACCGGCCGTGGGCCGGTCGAGCAGGCCGATGAGGTTGAGCAAGGTGCTCTTACCGGAACCCGACGGGCCGATCAGCGCAGCGAATTCGCCAGGCTCAAGACTGAAGCCGATGCCGTGCAAGACCTCGCTTTGCGCCGGCGTGCCGATCGCGTACGTTTTCTTGATGCCATCGAGTTGCAGGACGGGCTCAGCCACGGATGGCCTCCACCGGCTCAAGCCGTGCCGCGCGCACAGCCGGCGTGACCGCGGCCACCAGACCCGTCAGCGTCGCCAGCAGGCTGGCCCACAACACCAGGCTGAGGTTGAGCACGACTGGAAACAGCGGCGTGCCATCGGGATTTTTGGCCACGTATTGCCAGCCCAGCACCAGCAGGCCCGCCAGTGCCGAACCCATCAGCGAACCAAGCAATCCGACCAGCGCGCCCTGAATCAGGAACACCCGTCGCACCTGACCACGCGACCCGCCCATGGCGCGCAAAATGCCAATGTCGCGCGAGCGCTGCACCACCGACACCACGAGCACGCTGGCAATGCCGGCAGCCACCGATAGGGCGACGCACAGGCGGATCAGCTGACTCGACATGGTCTGCGCGTTCAGCCCCAGAAAAAACTGGTTGTTGCTGGCAATCCAGGAGAGCGCCTTCAGCCCGGTATCACGCGTGATGGCGTTGGCGACGGTCTCGGCGTCGAAGGGCTCGGGCACGGTCACTTCCAGGCGCGACACGCTGCCCGTCAGGTTGACCAGACTTTGCGCGCTCGCCAGCAACACGTACACATTGCGCTCGTTGATGGCGCGGCTGCCCAGATCAAACACGCCCGTGATGGTCAGCGTCAGGCCGGCACCGCTGGCACTGACCAGACGCAGCTTGTCGCCGAGCTGTACGCCGAGATCGTCCATCAGCTGGCTACCCACGAGCATGTCGTTGCCCGTCAGGCGGGTGCTGCCAGCAATGATTTTCTCAGGCAGGGGCACGATGCGAAAATAACTGTCCGGATCGATGCCGATGAGCGACACCGCCTGATTGACTTCGCCGCGCACAATGAAGGCCGGGCCGCTGGCGACCGGCGATACGGTCTGTACATCGGGCCGGCGCTGCACCTCATCGCGCATTTTCTGCCACTGGTCGATGGCGCTGATACGCTGCGGTGGGGTCTGCAAGGCCTGCAGCAGGGTTTCACCGGCGCGCGGCAGCGCCAGCGGCCGGGCGGCCTGACGCGGTCGCTCGAGCACGATATGGGGCTGCGAACTGAGCACACGCTTGAACAGATTGCCCTGCAAACCATCGAGCAGGGCCGACATGAAGACAATCACCGCCACACCGATGGCCACCCCGGCGATGATGAACAGCGACTGAATGCGCCCCTCGCGCAACAGGCGCACAGCGACGATCCATTCAAACGGCAGAAAGGAATTCACGGCACCGGCGTGGCGCGCACGCGCCGGCCATCGGCCACGACCGCATCGAGGATCACTTCATCGCCAGCGATCACGCCCGACACGATCTCGACCTTGCCCGTCTGGCGCTGGCCGGTCTTAACGGCCTGCCGCACAGCACGCCCGGCGACATGCTTCATCACCCAGGCCGCGCCGTCGCTGCTGTATTGCAGCGCCGCGGCCGGCACGACGATGGCGGCGTCGAGCCGTTCCACTTCGAGTTCGACCGAGATGGTCATGTCCTGACGCAGATAGGCCGGCGCTTGGGCAACATCGAGTTTGACCTGCACCGAGCCGCGTTGTAGATCGATGGCGGGATTGATATACACCAGCTCGGCACCAAAACGCTGATCGGGATACGCGTCCGCCGAGGCCAGCGCCTTCTGCCCGGACTTGAGCCGGGCGAGATTCTTCTCGTCGATCTGCACCACCAGCTGTGTGCTGCCGGCCGGCGACAACACCATCAGCACCTTGCCGGGCTGTACCACGTCGCCCCGCTGCACATTGCGCGCAATCAAAATGCCGGCGACGGGCGCCCGCAGCGTGGTGTAGGCCTGACGCGTCTGCGCCATGGCCAGACTGGCCTGTGCCTGCGCCACCGCGGCACGCGCGGCCAGCAGCTCGCTGCCGCGCTCATCATTGCTGCTCACCTGCAGGCGTGCACTGCGCAGCTGGCTCTCGGCCACATCGAGCGTGCGGCGCGCGTCATCGAGTTGCGCCTGACCGATAAAGCCCTGACGCTGCAATGCAAGCAGCCGCTCATGCTGGCGCTGGCTGTTTTGCAGATTGACCTCGGCCTGACGCACGGCCTGCTGCGCCGCCGGCAGCGCGAGTTCGCGCACCTGACGCAGACGCGCCTCGGTCTGCATCAGCGCCGCGCGGGCCTGCTCGACACTGGCGCCGGCTTCACTGCCATCGATTTCAATGAGCGCCTGACCCGCCACCACCGACTGGCCTTCGCGCACCGGCACGGCACGCACCGCGCCGCTGATCTGGCTGCTCACGTCGACCCGCAAGGGTGTCACCACCCGGCCGCTGGCGACGATGGTACGCACCAGACTGGTGGCCGCCAGCACGCGCGTCGTTACACGCGGACCCAGCAGGTAACTGGCCACCAGCCAGACCAGCAGCATGACGCCGGCAATGGTGACCAGGCCGATTCTGAAGCGTTTGCCAACACTGCCTGCCATACGCGATTTCCTGCCCTGAATGTTGTTGCAAGGGACCCGGCCAGCAGACTACCCGGCAGGCTGCAAATCGAGTATAACATTGGGAAATTCGGCGATCCTTTGGCCGGCGCACAGATCCAATTGCAACTTTTTTAACAGCAGCCCATGAGCCACTTCGATGTCTTCAACGGCGACGCCGACGGCCTGTGCGCGCTGCACCAGTTGCGCCTCGCGCGACCCGCTGAACACGCGCCCGACAGCGTCTGTGTGAGCGGTGCCAAGCGCGACATCGCCCTGCTTGCGCGCGTCGATGCGCAGGCCGGCGACAGCGTCACCGTACTCGACATCTCGCTCGAGGCGAACCGCGATGCCCTGCTCGCTCTGCTGGCCCGTGGCGTGCGGGTTGAATATTTCGATCACCACCGCTCCGGCCCCGTGCCGCGCCATCCTCTGCTGCAGGCTCACATCGACAACAGCCCGACCGTCTGCACCGGCATGCTGGTCGACCGCTATCTGAACGGCAGCCAGCGCATCTGGGCGGCGGTGGCGGCCTTCGGCGACAACTTCACCGCTGCGGCCCGCGCGCTGCTGGTCGACATGGCGCTCGATGCGCAACAACTCCTGCAACTCGAACAGCTCGGCACCTGTCTGAACTACAACGGCTACGGTGACCACGAGTCCGACCTAATCATCGCGCCCATCACCCTCGCCAACCTGCTGCGGCCCTACACCGACCCGTTCGCCTTCATGCGTGAAGAGCCCGCCTTCACCACCCTCCAGACTGCTCGCGCCGCCGACCTCGCCCAGACCCTGGGCCGGGCCCCTGAAGTACGCCTCGCCTGCGGCGACATCCACGTGCTGCCCGACACCCCGTGGAGCCGGCGCGTGCGCGGCGAATTCGGCAATCAGCTGACCCAGGCCCGGCCCGAGGCCGCCCACGCCGTGCTGACGGTTAACAGTCAGGGCGGCTATATGGTCAGCGTGCGCGCACCGCAGGTGCGCCTGACCGGTGCCGATCGGGTCTGCCGGCAGTTTGAAGGCGGCGGCGGGCGACCGGCGGCGGCCGGGATCAATCATCTGCAGCCGGGGGAGTTTGAGGTTTTTGTGCGGGCGTTTGAAAGCACTTTTAGCCCCGATTGATACCGCCCCCCGCTCTGTAACATAAATTTGCACGATAACAACAAATATGTTATCGTGCAAAAACACTGTTATAAATCTACCCAACGTGGACCAACTCGCGACACGCGCCCTCGCCTATCTGCACGAAACCTTGGACGTTTCCACGGCAACAACGCAACCGTGGCACGGACGGGATGAACTGCCTTATTTCATCCGCGACGCGTTTGATTTCGAATGCATCGAACTGCACGGCACCGCCATCTTGCTGGCCCAAGACCGCCGCCAGGAGCGGTCGTCCCCCCGTGACATCAAAACCTGGCTAGAGACCATTCGGTCCCTGACCGGCTACCCGGTTGTTTATGTGACGGACTCAGTCGTCTCTTATGAGCGCAAGCGCCTGATCGAACAAAAGGTGCCCTTCATCGTGCCAGGCAACCAGCTTTATCTGCCCGATCTGGGCATCGACCTGCGGGAATACTTTCGTCAGTGGCGCGGCCCGACACAAGCACCACTGAGCCCCTCGGCGCAGGCACTGCTGATCACGGCCTTGTTGCGCCAACCGTGGGCGCCCGAATGGTATCCGGGCGAAGCCGCGGCCCTGCTTGGCTATTCGTCGATGACGATATCAAGGACGGTGCATGAACTGGCCGCCGCCGGTCTCGCCGAGATACATAAAGTCGGGCGCTCCCAATATCTGGCCATGAAGCATGCTCCACGTGAAATGTGGGAGCAGGCCAATCCGTTGATGCGCAGCCCGGTTCAGCGCAGTATCTGGACAGCCACAACAAGTACGCCGCAACCACCGCTGCGAATCGCCGGACTGAGCGCATTGGCAAGCCAGACCATGCTCAACGAACCACGAATCCGGGTCTGCGCCATCAACCGCACCACTTGGCTCCGCATTAAAGCTGAAATCGAAGAATTGCCAGAAGCCCGGCCCGGCGCGCAGGAGTGGCAACTCTGGAACTACAGTCCGATGATTGAGCCCGCGACCCTGACAGTCGATCCGCTCTCACTCATACTGAGCCTGCGCGACAACACTGACGACCGCGTTCAGGAGGCCATCGACGTCCTAAAGGAGCAACTGCCGTGGTAAAAGGCCTCGACATCTTTCGTGAATGGTTCGCGCAGTATCCCGACCAGTATTTCTTGATTGGTGGCACTGCGGCAAGTCTAACAATGGAGGAAGCTGGCCTGGAATTTCGGGCCACCAAGGATCTTGATGTAGTCCTTCACGTTGAAGCATTGACTGCAGGCTTCGGTGAAACCTTCTGGAAATTTATCGAAGCTGGAAAATATGATATCCGGCAAGCGAGTGATAGGGGACGGCCAAGCTTTTATCGCTTCCAAAAACCCGCTGATGACCGCTTCCCGGTCATGGTTGAACTGTTTGCACGCGCACCCGACGTGCTGCGCCCCATCAAGAACGGACAACTTACGCCAATTCCCTTTGACGAGGTGGTTTCCAGTCTTTCAGCGATTCTGCTCGACGATGACTACTATGCATTCATTACCGCTGGCGGGCGTGAAAGCGAAGGTTTGACCTGGATAGGCGAAGATCGTCTGATACCGCTCAAGGCAAGTGCCTGGCTGGACCTGAGTGCACGGAAGCAGCGAGGCGAGCAGGTGGACACCAAAAACATCCGCAAACACGCCAACGATATTCTAAGATTGTCGCAACTTCTTGCGGCAACCACCAGAATACCGTTACACGGCAAGATTGCCGACGACATGCGAAAATTCTTGAATGCTGTGGCCGACGATACATCGCTCAACCCAAAAGCTTTGGGCTTGGGCGGGACAAGCTTGACCGAGATATTGGCTCGCGTCGCCCAAGCGTACCTGCCACACGATGGAACGGATAATCGCTCTGATCTGAACTGACATGATTCAGCCGTAACCCGATAAAATCGTGTTGCAAACCGGATCAAAACAACACCTCACCGAGCTCCATGTAACTCATGATCTATATCGTAAAAGCAGACCAATGAAAATCGCCACCTGGAACGTCAACTCCCTCAAGGTTCGCCTTGGCCACGTGCTCAACTGGCTGGCCGAAAATCCGGTGGATGTGTTGTGCCTGCAGGAAACCAAACTCACCGACGACAAGTTTCCGGTGGCGGAGATCGAGGCCGCTGGTTATCAGCCACTGTTCGCCGGGCAGAAAACCTACAACGGCGTGGCCCTGCTGGTGCGCCAGGGGCGCGTGACCGCGGACGTCACGGTCAACATTCCCGGTTTCGAGGATGAACAGAAGCGCGTCATCAGCGCGACCGTCGATGGTGTGCGTATCGTCTGCGCTTATGTACCGAACGGTCAGGCGATCGATTCGGACAAGTATCAATACAAGCTGCGCTGGCTGGCGGCGATGCGCGACTGGATCGCAGACGAACTGAGCCGCCATCCCAAGCTGGCCCTGCTCGGGGATTACAACATCGCCCCGGAAGACCGCGACGTGCATGATCCAAAAGCCTGGGAGGGGCAGGTGCTGGTGTCGGTGCCGGAGCGCGCCGCGCTGGCCGCCTTGCAGGCGCTCGGTCTGCACGATTCCTTCCGGCTGTTCGAGCAGGCGGAAAAATCGTTCAGCTGGTGGGACTATCGCATGCTGGGCTTTCGGCGCAATGCCGGCATGCGCATCGATCACATCCTGCTCTCCGACGCCTTGCGCGCCGCCTGCACGGCCTGCGTCATCGACCGCGCCCCGCGCAAGCTGGAACAACCCTCCGATCACACGCCGGTGATCGCAACCATCGAAGGCTGAGCGTCACCGTTCAGCCACGGGCCTGCGCGAAGAAGGGCAGCTCCAGTGCATCGAGTGTGTTCTTGATCAACAGACCGAGCTCGGTATCGCCTTCAATGGCCAGGCGCCGGCTGAAGAACAGGGTGTCGGGATCTTCCTGACGCCGCATCAGCAGGTAGAAGTCGCGCGCACAGGCGGCGATGGTGACATCGGCCAGCACATCGGCGCGGCAGGCGGAGAACTGCCGGCCATCGCAGCGCACATCAAAGCGCAGCTGTGCGTCCGTGACGCGCACGCGCACGACCTTACCGGTCAGGGCCGCCAGCACGTCGGCCGGCAAGCGCCCGCGCAGCACCAGATTCACTGCATTGGCAAACAGAAAAGAACCTGGCACAACGGGTAGCAGGGACAGCAGTCTGCCCAGAGCGGCAGGCAGTTGGGGCGAGGTCGGATTCAATAGGGTGACTCCATCACATGCAGCGGGCTGAACTACAGAGGACTGAACGACTGCGGCAACAAGGACAGCGGTAAAAACCTCAGGCCTGCGCGCCGCGCTGACCGCCGGATTGCGCGACATGCCACTCCAGACCCGGCGCACCATGCCAGAAACCATTGCATAAACCGGTCGGTAGCAGGCTGTTGATTTCCTGCTGCACATCGACGGCAGCAAGCCGCCCGGCCAACACGCCGGATACGCCGTCAATCAGCCGGACCATATGCTGCGATTGCGGCGCAATGCGCACCACCGACACCCCCAGATCACGCATGTCATCAAGCGCATCAAGCAGATTGTTGTAGCGTGCCGACTGCGTCTGGATACCGTTGAGCACGAGGAAATCTTCGCCCTCGCGGGTCTTGAGGAGCAGTCCGTCGGCATCGGCAAGGCAACTGAAGCGGCAGTCATCCTTGGGCAGGTCGTGATGGCGTGCCGTGAAACAGCGCGCCGAATGCGCCAGCGGCATGCGGCCGTGCACAAACACTTCGGTCTCAGGCAGCGTCGCGCCGGAAGCCAGAATCTGCGCCAGATTGGCGCGGCTCATTTCAAAGGGCATCACCCAGCGGCAGGCACCCAGTCCACCGAGCAGCTGCACACTCTGTTCGTTGTAGAGATTGAGAGACGGCCCGGCCACGAAGGGCAGTCGATCGGCGAGCAGATGTACCGCACCCATGTCGTTGGCCTCGACCAGAAAACGGCCGTTGCCGGTGATGCGCTGCAGCAGCGTAATGTCCGACTTGGACTCGAGCAGGGTCTGTGTCGACAACACCACTTCCTTGCCGGCGGCGCTGAGCGTCTCGGCGATCGCCAGCCAGTCCGGCAGACGAAATTCGTGACGCCGTGCGCAGACCGTTTCACCGAGGTAGACAATATCGACGGGCGCGCTGGCGAGCATGTCATAAAACGCCAGCGCCTCCACACGGGGCCAGAGGTAGGGCAAAGGACCGACAGAAAGTTTCATGTGCTCTTCATTTCCATGAACGGTGGTAAGCACCGAGGGTGTGCTGCTGACCCTCGGCCACCTTGTTGAGTTCGCTCATCCAGACCGGCTTGACGGCATATCGCTGGTGTTCATCGAGGCACTGATCGATGGCCGCACGCCACACCCGGGTGACCTGGCCGACGTAGGCCGGACTGCGTTGCCGGCCCTCAATCTTGATGGCGCGCACACCCATGGCGGCCAGCTGCGGCAACAACTCGAGGGTGTTCAGGCTGGTCGGTTCTTCGATGGCGTAATACTCCTCGTCATTGACGTCAAAACGCCCTTTGCACAGCGTGGGATAGCCGGCCAGTTCGCCATCGGCATAACGGTCGATGAGCACGCCATTGAGGCGCGACTCGAGCCCGGCCGGTGTCTGTTGCCAGCGCACCGCCTTGGCGGGCGAACACACGCCATGGGTATTCGGCGCCTCGCCGGTCACATAGGACGACAGCGCACAACGCCCTTCAACCATCACGCACAGACTGCCAAATCCGAACACTTCGATTTCCACATCCGTGTTGGCGGCGACATCGGCCACCTGGGCAAGCGACAAGACGCGCGGCAAGACCGCGCGCCGGATACCAAAACGCGCGCCGTAAAAATTGATCGCCTCGTGGTTGGTGGCCGAGGCCTGTACCGAGAGGTGCAGATGCACCTCTGGCCAGGTGGTACGGGCGTAGTCCATGAGTGCCGGATCGGCGAGCAGAATGGCGTCAATGCCGGCCTCGGCGGCACGGTCAATCGCTTTGCGCCACGTGCCACCCTGCAATGCCTGCGGGTAGGTATTGAGCGCCATCAAGACCTTGCAGCCGCGCTCGTGCGCGTAACGCAGGCCCTGCTCGAGCGTCTGGTCATCAAAATTCAGGCCGGCAAAATTGCGCGCGTTGGTGGCATCGCGAAAGCCGAGGTAAACGGCGTCAGCGCCGTTGTCAACGGCCTGCTTGAGGGCCGGCAGACTGCCCGCCGGACAAACCAGGTCCATCGCCACCTGCCCGGCCGCATTGGCGCGGGAATTTTTTCTCAAGGGGGTCTTCAGGGTCATCTTGTTGGTTACCGGTCATTCATGCAGGGACGGGGCACTGTCGCCGACTGAACGCCGGCAACGCCTTCATGCAGATCAAGGAATTCTTACCCCTTGGCCCGCCATGTTCAGTGGTGCTCATGGCTGTACGCCGCCAGAGCAGCGGCGTCGACGACGGTGATGATGCGGCCACTGACGTCAATCAACTGGTGGTTGACCAGGTCGTGGAGAATGCGCGAGAAATGTTCGGGTGTCAGACTCAGGCGCGAAGCCACCACGGTCTTGCTGGCGGGCAGGGCAAAACGGTTGCCATCATTGTCCCGATGGTTCCTGAGCAGAAAGCTGACGACACGCTGTGTGCCGGAATCGAAGGAATTGGACGCCATGTCCTGCAGCAGACCCTGCAGTTGCAGGCTCATGCTGAGCAGCATCCTGCGTGCAAAGCGCGGCTCGGCGTCGAGCGCATTGAACACCACGTCGCTGGGCACATGCAGCAGGACGGAATCACCCAGAGCCTGAGCATTGACGATGTGCGGCCGGTCAAGAAAAATCAGGCCTTCACCAAAGCTGTGGCCGGCCTCGACGATGGCGAGGACTTTTTCGATGCCCTGGGATGAAGCCAGCGCGAGTTTGACACGGCCCACCACCACTGCATGAAAACCGGCGCAGGGATCGCCCCGGCGAAACACAAGCTTGCCGCGCGCCACGCGCAACACCGTGGTGGATGCGGCAACGCGCGCCAGATCGACTGGGCCAAGCTTGCTGAACAAGGGCAAGCCGGACAGGAAGCCGGCAACCTTCGTGGTTTCTTTACTCTTCACCGCCTCCCTCAATCACCAGAGCGATGCCGGCAATCGTGCCGGCAGGACACTTTAGCAAAAGCGAATGGCGCAAAGATTGACGTGGATCAAGTCCGGCGCGATGCCCCGGACCTGGATTGCGGAACGAATTTCATTGCCCCTCGTCATGCTCCAGACCGAGTTCCTGGATCTTCCGGGTAATGGTATTGCGACCGATGCCCAGACGATGAGCGGCCTCAATGCGGCGCCCGCCGGTGTGGCGCAAAGCCACCCGAATGACGGCGGCCTCAAACTGTCGCGTCAGCTGCTCCATGACCTGCTCGCCGCCCTGCGACAGCAGGCCTGCGGCAGCGCGCGCCAGTTCTTCTTCCCAGCCGCCCTCCACAACGCTGGCCGGCTCGCTACTTGCCGGTAACAGACTGGCGGGCAAACTGGCAGATACGCTGGCAGGTACGCTGACAGGCGCGCTGGCCGGGGCATTGGCGGCCGGCATGTCGGCCTCGGGCTTGCCCGCTGACCGGCCGAGGGCGCGCGCCTTCAAGGCGGCATCGGGTGCACGCATTTCGGGGGGCAGATCTTTCACCTCGACCATCTGTGCCGGCGCCATCACGGTCAGCCAGTGACAGAGGTTTTCCAGCTGACGCACGTTGCCCGGAAAGCTCAGGGTACACAAGACCTTCATGGCGGCATCCGAAATGCGCTTGGTTTCCACGCCCAGATCCTTGGCGCTTTTCTGCAGGAAATTGCGTGTCAGCAGCGGGATGTCTTCGGCGCGCTCACGCAGCGCTGGCAGGCGCAGGCGGATGACGTTGAGGCGGTGATACAGGTCTTCGCGGAACAGGCCCAGGTGCACCAGTTCATCGAGGTTCTGGTGGGTCGCGGCAATCACGCGCACGTTGGCCTTGAGCGGACTGTGGCCGCCGACGCGGTAGAAGTGGCCGTCCGACAGCACACGCAACAAACGCGTCTGCAACTCGGCTGGCATGTCGCCGATTTCATCGAGGAACAGGGTGCCGCCTTCGGCCTGTTCGAAGCGGCCGCGGCGCATGGTCTGCGCGCCGGTGAAAGCGCCACGCTCGTGGCCAAACAACTCGGACTCAAGCAGGTCTTTGGGTATGGCCGCGGTATTGAGCGCGATGAACGGCTGGTTGGTGCGCGGGCTGTGCTTGTGCAGGGCCTTGGCGACCAGTTCCTTGCCGGAACCCGACTCGCCGGTAATAAGCACCGTGACGTTGGACTGGGCCAGCCGGCCGATGGCACGAAACACATCCTGCATGGCCGGCGCCTGCCCAAGGATCTCGGGCGTGGCTTCAATTTTTTCTTCGACGCCGGCTTCGCGCAGACTTTCTTCGACGGCGCGGCGGATCAGCTCGACGGCCTGATCGACATCAAAAGGCTTGGGCAGGTATTCAAAAGCACCGCCCTGAAAGGCCGACACGGCCGACTCGAGATCGGAAAACGCGGTCATGATGATGACCGGCAGGCCGGGGTGTTTCGCCTTGGCTTTGGCGAGCAGCTCGAGCCCGGCATTGGCGGTGATACCGCCCGGCATGCGGATGTCAGACACCAGGACCTGAGGCGAGCCCTGCTCGAGGGCGGCCAGCGCCTCCTGTGCATTGCTGAAGGTACGGCAGGGCAAACTCTCGCGCGCAAGCGTTTTTTCGAGAACCCAGCGGATCGACTGATCGTCGTCAACTACCCAGATTGGCTTCATCGTTTCGTTTCACAGCTCATATTCACAGCCCCTAGTCGCAGCCTTTGCGCAGCCTTTGCGCAGCCTTCGCGGCGCTGGTCGTCAGCCAGCCCGCTCAGCTTGTTGAACCCATGCCGCCGGCCGGGTAAAACGACTACGGCAACGGCAGCAAGATCTTGAAATCGGTCCGGCCTGGACGACTCTCGCATTCAATCACTCCGTGATGCTGCTGCACGAAAGTCTGCGCCAAAGTCAGTCCAAGACCGCTTCCGCCCTCACGGCCGGACACCAGCGGAAAGAAAATTCTCTCCTTGATATCTTCCGGAATGCCCGGACCATTGTCGATGACATGCAATTCCAATGCCAGCCGGTAGCGTTTTTTTGCAATCGTGACCTGGCGGGCAATGCGCGTGCGAAATATGATCTCCGCCGGCTCGCCGCCGGCAATGAAATTGCGCAGCGCCTGCGCGGCATTGTGGGCGATATTGAGCAATGCCTGGATCAACTGCTCCTTGTCACCGCGGAATTCGGGCACGCTGGTGTCATAGTCGCGCTCGATGTCCAGTCCCTTGGGAAATTCTGCCAGGATGACGCTGCGCACCCGCTCGCAGACCTCATGCACGTTCACATCACCAACGATATGCGGCCGGCGATGCGGCGCCAGCAGCCGGTCGACCAGCGTCTGCAGCCGGTCGGCTTCCTTGATGATCACCTGGGTATATTCGCGAAACTCAGGGGCATTGAGCTCGAGTTCGAGCAACTGCGCCGCGCCGCGGATGCCGCCCAGCGGGTTCTTGATCTCGTGAGCCAAATTGCGAATCAGCTCACGGTTGGCCTGCGTCTGGTCGAGGATACGTTCTTCGCGGTCAAACTTGATCTGTGCTTCGATGGCCTGCAGTTCGAGCACGACCGGGGCGTGCGGCTCATCAATGAGCACGGTGATGATGCCGTGCAATTGCAGCGCTTCGCGCTGATAACGCTCGAGCGTCAGGTCGAGGCGCTTGTTGCTGAAGGTGAACAGCAGGGCCTCCTCGAACAGCGCGTCAATCACCTTGCCATTGGTGAACAGGCGCGAAAATTTCTGCGATACCAGCGTCTTGAAGGAAAAATCGAGCAGGGTTTCGGCTGCCGTGTTGGCAAAATCGACCCACCCGTCGGCGTCAAGAATGATGACCGCTGAGGTCAGCAGGTCCAGCGCAGCATAACGCACGGCGTTCTCGCGGCCAGCCTTGCCAGCACCGCGGCCCCCGGGTTTAAACGATGACTCGATCGACATGATTGGCAGGCCGCCGGCTGCGCCGGTCGGCCCTGTTCCCTAGGTAAACCGCACCGCCCGCCGGCGGCAAAGCACTTACTGGAGTTTTCCCAGTTCGCTCTTGACCGAGTTGATATCGCCCTGCACGCGATCAAGGTCATCTTTCATGCGCTGCACGCGATCGGTGTAACGCTGGTAGTTGCGCTCGTCGCCCTGACGCTCGGGCTGGCCGTTGCTGTACGCCTTGGCCAGTTCGGCATAACGTGCTTCCTGAGCGCGCAACTCTTCTTCCAGAATGCGTTTGCGATCCGTGTCACGCGCCCGCTGGGTGGGTGCATCGACCCGTGGAAAGGCGGCAGGCGTGGGGGACGATGCAGACGGGGCCGGTCGTGCCGGCGCTGCAGCCGGCGGGCGCGGCAGCGCAGTGGGCGCCGGCAGCACCACGGAGGGCTCAATGTTCAGACGTGAGCAATTGCGCTCATCGGCCGGTGGCCGGTTGGTATATTCAACGCGCCCGTCGGTCATGGTGCACTTGAACATGTTGTCCTGAGCGTTCGCTCCGGTGGGGGCAAACACCAGCGGGACAAGCGCGAGCACGCCACACACCAGCAGCGTGCGGCCGAGTTCAACAGACAGAAAACGGTGTTTATTCATGTATCAATGGTCGGGTCTCTGAACTGCCAAGTCTAGGGCAAACGTGGCGTCATGACAATCAATCCGGGACCATCAACAAAAACGGCGCGCAGCCAGGCTGCACGCCGTTTTCGTGTCTGATCAATCATCGACCAGAAGCGCTGACTTTACGACGAGTAATACATATCGAACTCGATCGGATGCGTGGTCATGCGGAAACGCGTGACTTCCTGCATCTTCAGGTCGATATAGGCATCGATCATTGAATCGGAGAACACGCCACCCTTGGTCAGGAAGCTGCGATCACGGTCGAGGTAGCCGAGGGCTTCGTCGAGCGAGGAACAGACCGTCGGCACGAGCGCGTCTTCTTCCGGCGGCAGGTGGTACAGATCCTTGGTGGCAGCTTCGCCCGGATGGATCTTGTTTTCAACACCGTCCAGACCAGCCATCAACAGTGCCGCGAAGCACAGATACGGGTTGGCCATGGGGTCCGGGAAGCGCGCTTCAATGCGACGGCCCTTGGGGTTGGGCACGTGCGGAATGCGGATCGAGGCCGAACGGTTGCGCGACGAGTAAGCCAGCTTGACCGGCGCTTCGAAGCCCGGCACCAGACGCTTGTACGAGTTGGTACCCGGGTTGGTGATGGCGTTGAGGGCGCGGGCATGCTTGATGATGCCGCCGATGTAATACAGGGCGTAGTCGGACAGACCGGCGTAGCCGTTGCCGGCAAACAGGTTCTGGCCGTCTTTCCAGACTGACTGGTGCACGTGCATGCCCGAACCGTTGTCACCAACGATGGGCTTGGGCATGAAGGTCGCCGTCTTGCCATAGCTGGCGGCAACGTTCCAGACCACATACTTGAGGATCTGCGTCCAGTCTGCACGCTGCACCAGCGAGGAGAACTTGGTGCCGATTTCACACTGACCAGGCGCGGCCACTTCGTGGTGATGCACCTCAACCGGCACGCCGAGCGATTCGAGGATCAGAACCATCTCGGAACGCATGTCCTGCAAGCTGTCAACCGGTGGCACGGGGAAATAACCGCCCTTGATGCCGGGACGGTGGCCGAGATTGCCGCCTTCAAATTCCTTGCCGGTGGACCACGGTGCTTCTTCCGAATTGACCTTGACGAAGCAGCCCGACATATCGGCGCCCCAGGTGACGGAATCAAAAATGAAGAATTCGGGTTCCGGGCCGAAGTAGGCGGTGTCGCCCAGACCGGAGGCCTTGAGGTAGGCTTCAGCGCGCTTGGCGATCGAACGCGGGTCGCGGTCGTAACCTTTGCCATCGGACGGCTCAATGACGTCACAGGTCAGCACGATGGTCGACTCTTCGAAGAAGGGATCGACATACGCAGTGGAAGGATCAGGAATGAGCAGCATGTCGGATGCTTCGATGCCCTTCCAGCCGGCAATCGAAGAACCATCAAAGGCGTGGCCTGATTCGAATTTGTCCATGTCGAACTGCGAAACCGGCACCGTGACGTGCTGCTCCTTGCCCCGGGTATCGGTGAAACGGAAATCAACGAACTTGATTTCGTTGTCCTTCGCCATTTTCAACACATCTGCGGCGGTCATGCCCATGGGATCAATCTCCTGGAAAGTTTAAAAAAAACCTGATCAATTTATTCGATGCGCCCGACGGTTTTTCCTCACGCAAGCCAAGGGTCCGGTACGGCGTTTATTCGGGCTGTAATATAGCACTAACCATGCCATCTGGTGGATGGCTCGTCTGCACTTTTTTCTCGCAGACAAACCGGCTGCAACACCATCATCCGGCTGAATTCGGGCAAGAACGGGACGACAGCGCACCAATATAGTGCACCAATGTGGTACGACTCTATTTTTGCACCAGCAAGGTGCAGTTCTTTCAGGCCGGCAAAAACAGCGCCTGCAGATCATTCAGAAAGCGCTGACCCAATGCACTCGGGCGGATACGTTCGTGATCGCGCTCGATCAAACCACGCTGCTCGGCCTGTCGTAACTGCGCTTCAATGCTGGCCAGACTCAGGCCCGTACGCTCGACAAACATGTGCAAGGGAAAGCCCTCAGCGAGTCTCAGGGTATTCAACATGAACTCAAAGGGCAGATCCGCAGCGCTCACCTGAGACTCTTCCTGAATGAAGCGCCCGGATGCTGCTGCATCCAGATAAGAAGAAGGTTGCTTGAACCGGACCTGGCGGATGATGCGATCCGGAAAACTGAGCTTGCCATGCGCGCCGGCACCGATGCCGAGGTAATCACCGAAGCGCCAATAGTTGAGATTATGACGACTTTGCCGGCCGGCCTGCGCATAGGCCGACACCTCGTAGTGCTGGTAGCCGGCAGCGCCGGTCTGCGCGCTGATCATGTCCTGCATGGATGCGGCATCATCCTCATCGGGCAGCACCGGCGGAAACTTGGCAAACACGGTGTTGGGCTCAAGCGTCAGATGGTAGAGCGACAGATGCGGCGGCGCATAAGCGATGGCGGTATCGATGTCGGCCTGCGCCTCGGCCAGCGTCTGGCCAGGCAGCGCGTACATCAGATCAAGATTGAAATTGTCAAAATGACGCTGGGCAATGGCAAGCGCGCGATGCGCCTCGTTGTCATCATGCACCCGCCCGAGCGCCGCCAGATGACCCGCATGGAAACTCTGAATGCCGACCGACAGGCGATTCACGCCGCTGGCCCGGTAGGCGGCAAACTTGCCGGTCTCGAACGTGCCGGGATTGGCCTCGAGCGTAATCTCGGCGTCGGCTTCAAGCGGCAACAGGGCACGAATATCGGACAGCAGACGATCCAGCCCCGCGGCGGACAGCAGGCTCGGGGTGCCGCCGCCAATGAACACCGCGTGCACCTTGCGCCCCCACACCAGCGGCAGGGACTGTTCCAGATCGGCACGCAAGGCATCGAGATAACGCGTCTCGGGAATGTCCTCGATGCCGGCCGGATGCTGGTGCGAGTTGAAGTCGCAATACGGGCACTTGCGCAGACACCAGGGGTAATGCACATACAGGGTCAGGGGCGGCAGCGTCGCCAGACGGCCACCCGGCGCCTGCGCGCCACGGCGCTGCAACTGGCTGACGGGGATGATCGGAATCATGGCGCTGCCCCTGCGGCCGCATGAACGCGCAGCGACTCCAGCAGCCGGCTCAAAGCCAGCCCGCGATGGCTGATGCGGTTTTTTTCGTCGGCCGGCAACTCGGCGGCGGTCTTGCCCTGTTGCGGCAAAGAAAACCACGGGTCGTAACCAAACCCGCCCTGCCCGCGCGGACTGGCGATCACCTCGCCAAACCAGCTGCCCTCGGCAACCAGTGGTTGCGGGTCGGCGGCATGGCGCATCAACACCAGCACACAATGGTAATACGCGCGCCGGTCGGCATGCGCCGCAAGATCCGCCACCAGTTTCAGGCTGTTGCGCTCATCCGAGCGCGGCTCGCCGGCGTAACGCGCCGAATACACCCCCGGTGCCCCGCCCAAAGCAGGACAACAGATGCCAGAATCGTCGGCCAGTGCCGGCAGGCCGGTCAGCCTGCTGGCGTGACGGGCCTTGGCAAGGGCGTTCTCAAGAAAGGTATCGTGCGGCTCTTCAGCCTCGGACACGCCCAGCTCGCCCTGCGCCACCAGAGTGATGTTCAGCGGTGCGAACAGTGCCGCGAACTCGCGCAGCTTGCCGGCATTATTTGAGGCCAGAACCAGCCGGTTGCCGGGAATCAGCATGCCGCGGCTCAGAGCCCGAGGGCGGCTTTCTGCGCGCTCATGAGCTGACCAATGCCGGCGCCGGCGAGGTCGAGCAAGGCGTTCATTTCCGCGCGGGAAAACGGTGCGCCCTCGGCCGTGCCCTGGATTTCGACGAAACCACCGGAGCCGGTCATGACCACGTTCATGTCGGTGTCACAGCCCGAATCTTCTTGGTAATCGAGATCCAGCAAGGGCACGCCGTCGACAACGCCAACCGACACGGCGGCCACAAAATCGCGAATCGGCGAGACCGTCAGCAGGCCCTGTTTGAGCAGCAGGCCAATGGCGTCATGGGCGGCGACAAAAGCACCGGTGATGGCGGCCGTGCGCGTGCCCCCATCCGCCTGCAGCACATCACAGTCGAACTGGATGGTGCGCTCGCCCATGGCGGACATGTCGAACACACTGCGCAGGGAGCGACCAATGAGGCGCTGGATTTCCTGGGTGCGGCCGGACTGTTTGCCCTTGGCCGCTTCGCGGTCCATGCGGCTATGGGTCGAGCGCGGCAACATGCCGTATTCAGCCGTCAGCCAGCCCTGGCCGCGGCCTTTCAGAAATCCGGGCACTTTCTCTTCAACACTGGCCGTGCACAGCACACGCGTGTCACCAAACGACACCAGCACGGAACCCTCGGCATGGCGGGTGAAATGCCGCGTAATGGTGACCGGCCGCAGGGCGTTGGCCGCGCGGCCATTGGAACGTTGAGTCATGATGCGGGGTACTCCCTTTATTCTTTGGGCAGGGCCTGATTGGACCTGCGGATGCTTTCGCGGATTTCACGAATCGCTTTTTCAATCTCGTCGTCGGAGAGCGCGTCGACCACGCCCACCGGCAGAGTCGGGTTCGTCTGGCGAATGGTCGTGGTCATGGTGCCGACCGGCATGGTGAGCGTCGAGACGTCCACTTCCGTGAGTGTATCAGTGCCCTCCCAGGTCATGGCCAGCGCGGTCACATTGTCCGACGCCGCGCCAGCCTTGTTGAGCGCCACCTGGACGAGGTCGGGCACGGCTCGCATCACGGTGTGCGCGGCGAAGGCATTGACCATCATGGTATCGGATACCGACGACCACAGGCCATCCGAGCACAGCAGAATGGTATCGCCCGGCACCAGGCGCATCTTGCGCGAGATTTCGATGCGCGGACGCTCGGGCGAACCGAGGCAGTTGTAGACCTTGTTGCGATCCGGATGCGTCAGTGCTTCGAGCGGCGTGATCAACTGCTGGTCGACCAGGCTTTGAACGCGCGAATGATCGTGCGTCTGGCCGATGATCGCGCCTCCGCGCATCCAGTACAGGCGCGAATCACCGACGTGCGCCCAGTAGGCGTGGCCGTGCTGGATGACGCAGGCCACCACCGTCGTGCGTGGAAAATCGGGCAGACGGTGCATGGCCTTGTAACGCACAATTTCATCCTGGGCATTTTCCAGACTTTCCTGAAGAAAATGCAGCGGATGGCGCAGCGCCGGCGTCGCCGCACGCTGGAAATCGGCGCCGACGGTCTGCAGGGTGATCTGTGCCGCCATGTCGCCCTGGACATGCCCGCCCATGCCATCGGCCACCAGCATCAGCAGGGCTTCGCGGGTATAGCAATACCCCATGCGGTCCTGGTTGGACTTGCGGCCGCCGGTCTTGCTTTCCTGGAATATCGAAAATCGCATGATGCCTTGAATCAGGGTAATGATTTATCGCTGCGGATATGCAGGCTGAGGGTAGAGTCCGGAACATCGGTCTGTGGGCCGCGGCGGCCGAAAGTACGCAACAGATCCCGCACGGTCGATCCGAAGGTCCGTGCCGGCGCGGTGGCCGTGCGTTCGCTCAGGGCTTTTTGCAGGGCGAACACACTTTGTGGCCGGGCCAGCGGGTCGAGTCGCAGGCACCATTCCACCAGACCGATCAGTTCTGCAGAATAACGATCGGCCAGATCACGGTAACGCTGACCCATCTTGTCGGCCAGCAAACGGCCGTCGGCCGGCTGCGGTGCGTGCCCGGACATGCTGGCATACATGGAGGCGCCTATGCTGTAGATGTCGGTCCAGGGTCCGAGTTCGCCTAATTTTTCGTACAACTCGGGCGGCGCGAAACCGGGCGTGTACATGGGATAGAGCTTGCCCGTATCGGCCTGCAGGGTCTGGCGCGCGGCACCGAAATCGAGCAACAGCGGCGAAGCGTCGAGGCGCAGGTAGATGTTGGCCGGTTTGATATCGAGGTGCAACAGCTTGTTGGTATGCACCTCGCGCAAGCCGTTCATGACCTGATTGAACACCTGACGGATGAA
>CANJOT010000014.1 GCA_947475815.1 Burkholderiales bacterium
CGCCATCGGCGATCGCGCCGTGTTTGATGATTTCAGCGAGACCGGCCGAGAGTTCGCGTTCGGGCAGTGTGCTCAGGGTATCAAGATCCATGATCACGGCGCGGGGCTGGTGAAAAGCGCCAATCATGTTCTTGCCCAGAGGGTGATTGATCCCGGTTTTGCCGCCAACCGATGAGTCGACCTGGGAAAGCAGCGTGGTCGGCACCTGAAGATAATCGATGCCGCGCTGATAAGTCGCCGCCGCAAAACCGGTCATGTCGCCGACCACACCACCACCGAGGGCGATGAGCGTGCTCTTGCGATCGAATCGGGCCTCCAGCAAACCGTCAAAAATAAGGTTGAGCGTCTGCCAGTTTTTGAAGGCTTCGCCATCAGGAAGGATGATGGTGGTGACTGCTTTGCCCAGCGTGCGCAGTGCCATGACGACGGCGTCAAGGTAAAGCGGAGCGATGGTTTCGTTGGTGACGATGCCCACTTTGCTGCCGGGCAGGTGGGGCGCCCAGGTTGCCGGTGCGCCGAGTTGCCCCGCGCCAATCTGAATGGGGTAGGCACGGGCACCCAGTTCGACCTGAAGTTCGATCATGGCAAATTACCGGAGGAATGGTCGGGCGAGGGGCTGACCAGTGGCGCGATGGGGGCGGTGACCCGAATCAGGTCCGTGGGCACGGGTTGCAGGGCGAGCACCTGTGCCAGGCCGGGGTTTCTGCGCAGCGCTCCGATGATTTCGGGTACCAGTTTATGCGCACTCGGCCGGCCGGTCTCAATAATGATATCGGCGACCTCACGGTAGAGTGGATCGCGCGCGGTCAGCAACTCCGCCAGTCGGGCGCGCGGATCGGCCACCTGCAGCAAGGGCCGGTTGCGGTCGTTGCGGGTTCGGATCCAGAGGTCATGCAGACCGGCCGACAGGTAGACGGTGACGCCGCGATCCTTGAGCAGGGCGCGCGTCGGCGCGAACGTCACGGCACCCCCGCCAGTTGCCAGCACCTGATTGCAACCCAGCGTCAGCTCGTCAAGGGTCTGGGCTTCGCGTCGCCGGAAGCCTTCTTCACCTTCGATTTCGAAGATCACCGGGATGCGGACTCCGGTGCGTGCTTCGATTTCATGATCGGCATCGACAAATGTTTTCCCCAGTCGCTGCGCGAGCAGACGGCCTATGGTGGTCTTGCCGGCGCCCATCATGCCGACGAGTATGAGATTTCCAGAGCTTGTTTTCACAGTCGCATTCTAATCGTTCCTGCCGAACAAACAAAAATGCCGCCTCGCGGCGGCATTTTTGGGCTGGTCCGGTTCAGCGGACATTGACCCGTTCATTGATAACTTTGGGCGTGATGAAGACCAGCATTTCGGTCTTGTCATCGCTGCGCTGGTTGCTCCTGAACAGATTGCCAATGCCGGGCAGATCACCAAACACGGGCACCTTGGTGGTGGTGTTGCGTTCGGTTTGCTGGAAGATGCCGCCGATCACCACCGTACCGCCATTTTCAACCTGCACTTTGGTCTGGATGTGTTTGGTGTCAATGGCAAACCCCGCACGCGTTTCGCGGCCGACGGTGTCTTTGTTGACGTCAACGTCCAGAATGATGGCCCCCTCGGGTGTGATTTGTGGGGTGACCTCGAGCTTGAGGTTGGCTTTGCGGAATGCAATGCTGGTGGCGCCGCTGCTGGTTGCCACTTCGTAGGGCAGTTCGGTGCCTTGCTCAATCAGGGCCTTGACCTTGTCCGCGGTGACGATGCGCGGGCTGGAAATGATCTTGCCCTTGCCGTCGGCTTCAAGGGCGGACAGTTCGAGATTGAGGAAGCGTGTCATGCCGCTGCGGAAGAGGCTGATGGCAATGCTGGCCGGATTGACACCATTCAGGCCGCCCGCCGGCAAGCTGAAGAATTGTGTATTCGGCACGTAGCTCGCACCACTCAAGGGCGTCTGAAGGGTGGTTTCGCCCACGCCGGCATAGTTGCCGGAAATGGAGCCATTCAGGCCGTTGCCCGAGGGCTTGCCAAAGGTCTGGTAGCGGAGGTCGGTGTAGCCCAGCTTGACACCAAGGTTGCGACTGAACTGGTCATCGGCTTCAACGATGCGTGCTTCGATGAGCACCTGGCGTGACGGAATATCGGTGAGCAGGATCAGCTGACGCAGTTCGTCGATTTTGCTTGGCGTATCGGTGACGAAGATCTGGTTGGTGCGCACATCAATGACCGAGCGGCCACGCGCAGACAGAATCCGACGTGCGCCGGGATCTTCGAGGACGGTACGGAAGGTGTCGGCCCGCGAGTAGTTGAGCTGGAATACCTCGGTGCGCGTTGGCTCAAGCGCGGATAACTGGCTCCGTGCTTCGAGTTCGAGTTTTTCCTTGGTGGCCAGTTCATCGCGCGGTGCGATCAGCACGACATTGCCGTTGCGGCGCAGGTCGAGGTTCTTGCTCTGCATGATGATGTCTAGGGCCTGATCCCACGGCACATCTTTCAGGCGCAGGGTGACGTTGCCGCCAACCGTGTCGCTGGTGATGATGTTCATGTTGGTGAAGTCGGCGATGACCTGGAGCAGTGAGCGCACTTCAACGTTCTGGAAGTTGAGCGACAGTTTTTCGCCCTTGTAGGCGAGCTTGGTGGTGCCCTGGACGAGGCGGTTTGGATCTTCCTTGAGCGCCTTGACCTCAATGACCAGTTGCGTGTCGCTCTGATAGGCGCTGTGTTCCCAGTTGCCGCGTGGTTCGATCACCATGCGCACGTTGTCGCCTTGCACGAAGGTGTTGATGTTTTGCACCGGGGTGCCAAAGTCGACGACGTTGAGGCGGCGGCGCAGGCTGTCGGGCAACCGGGTCCGCAGGAAGTCGACGACGACGGACTGACCCTGGGCGCGGATGTCGATGCCGGTCTGGTTGTCGGCCAGATCAACAACGATCCGACCTTCTCCATCGGGGCCGCGACGAAAATCGATGTCGCGCAGGCTGTGGGTGCCAGCGCCGGATTCGGCGAACCGGGCCGCCACCGACACGGCGACGGGGGCGCTCGGGCCGGGTCCGGCAGGGGACGAGATGCCGCCAACCTGGTTGTCGAGGGTGACAATGACGGCATTGCCGTCCACCGCGGTCTTGAACTGCACGGCGCGCTTCAGATTGAGAACGATGCGGGAACGATCACCGGCCTGCACCACGTTGAGCGAACGCAGGTCACCCTGATTGGCATCGATGGAACTCTTGCCGACGTTGTTGTCTGTCTTGGCGAAATCAATGGCGATACGGGCCGGGTTGTTGATCGAGAAGCTGGCGGGGGCTTCAGCGGGCGCATTTTTGAGATTGATGCGCACGATGACACTGCCACCCTGCTGGTTGGTGGTGACCGATTCAATCGAGTTCGTCTGCGCCGCGGCACCGAGCGCGAGCCCGGCCAGACACAGGGCGAGCAGCCACTGAAAGGACGTTCGGGCCGAAGCGACGTGGCGCCAGAGCGACTTGTTCATTATTTTCTCTCCTGCAATTGCAGCATGCTGATACGTTCAACCCAATCGCCGGTGGCGTCCTGGACTACTTCTTTCAGACTCACCCCGGTTTCGGATACCTGGGTGATCATGCCGTAATTTTGACCAACGTAATTGCCGACCTTGACCTGGTAGAGCATCCCGCCGACACGCAGCAACCCGAGGCGCAAGCGTGGGGTTTCGAGCACGCCCACCATGGCGATGGTGTCGAGCGGAAAGGCTTCGAGCGGCTCACGGCGGCGGTCGAGATTGGGGCTCAGCGGGCTGCGCGAGCGTTGAGCCTGCTTGGCCAGCGCTGCGGTCACTTTGGCAGGATCAAACGGCTGGGCTTCGGATCTTCCAGAGTAAAGGTAGGGCACATAGAGCTTGGGTTCGGAAACGGTGGTGTCCACTGGCCGCATATCCTTGCGGACGTCCTTCATCCAGTCTTCGAGCTCCTGGTTTTCCGAGCTGCAACCGGCAAGCAGGAGCGCCACGAGCAGCACGAGGCCGAGCCAGCCGGCGCGACGGTTCTGGAGGGGGGTCATTTTCCGGGCGCCTTGCGTTTCTGTTGTGCTGCCACTTCACCGGTGTCGAGATAGCGGAAGGTCTTGGCAATCGCATCCAGGCCGAGGGCATTGCCCGAACCGGTGATGCGCAGGTTGTTCAAGGTGACGATCCGTGGCAGGTTGGCGATGTCCGCTGTGAAGGCGCCAATATCGTGGTAAGTGCCCGTCACGCGGATGGTAATCGGCAGTTCGGCGTAATAATCGCGCACTGACACGCCGCCTGGCCGGAACAGTTCGAATTGCAGGCCGCGACCGACACCAGCCTGGTTGATGTCGGACAGCAGCGCTTCCATTTCGGCCTTGCTCGGCAGTTGCTTCTCGAGGGCCTGGACAAACTGGGCAACCAGAGCTTTCTGGCGCTTGAGGGGTTCGAGATTGACCGCCTGCTGCAGTTTGTTGCGATATTCGGTCTTGAGGCGTTCTTCTTCGGCGCGGCCGACTTCGAGTTCGGTTTGCAGGCTTTCCCAGTAGAGGAAATAGCCGCCGGCCAGCACTGCGACGAAAATGACCAGCAGGGTCAGCAGTCTGGGTGCCATCTGCCAGGTACCGACGTCCTGGGGATTGAGGTCGCGAAACTGGTCGCGAATTTTTTGCATGTCAACCATGGATGGGCTCCATCACTTCTTTGGCGCTGCAGCAGCAGCCGGTTTGACCGCGGCTGCGGGTGCGGCGACTGCCGGTGCGGTGGCGGGCGCGGCGGCGACCTCCCTGAGCCCTGCAGCACCAGCGACCTTGGCGGCGGCTTCAGCGATTTCTTTCTCGTTGGGTCGGCGCAGGTAGACGTTGACACCAAATTCAAACAGGCGACGATTGCCGACGGCTACCAGCCTGATTTCAAGGAGTTCAGGCCGTTCGAGCCAGATCGAGTTGTTGCCCAGATTGCGCAGCAGTTCAGCGATGCGTTCGTTGGACTGGGCGTAACCGTTGAGTGCAACCCGCATGCCATCCTGAAGGGATGAATTGAGGTAAATGCCCTCCGGGATGTGGCGCCCGAGCTCCTCGAGCATGTGGACCGGCAGGTTGCGGTCGCTCTGCAGGTTTTCCACCGCCTGCTTGCGCGCTTTCAGGGCATCGATCTCGCTGCGCAACTGGGCAATTTCGGCGATCTGGATATCGAGCTTGGCGTTTGCGTCCTTGATGAAGGCATTGCGATTGGTCTGGGTGGTGATGTAGCTGGAAATGACGACGCCACCGACGATGACGATCAGCACCGAAGCGGCGAACGCAGCCCCGGCCATGACATAAAAATCACGCCGGCGGGCAGCGCGTTTGAGCGCGCGGTGCGGCAGCAGGTTGATCTTGATCATCAGCCAAATCTCCGCATGGCAAGGCCGGTCGCAATCAGCAGGCTGGGCGCGTCGAGGCGAATTTGTTTGTCACGCAGCGACGCGCTGGTTTCCATGCCCTTGAACGGATTGAGCACCGAGGTTACCGCCTGGGTGCGGCTGCCGACCACATCGACCAGGCCGGGCAACACGGCACAGCCGCCGGCGAGCAGAATCTGGTCAACCCGGCTGTAGGGTGTGGACGTGAAGAAGAATTGCAGGGCACGCGTGACTTCAAGCGCGATGCTGTCGGTAAACGGCTGCAGCAGGTCCTGCTCGTAATTTTCAGGCAGGTCGCCCATGCGTTTCTTCGCTTCGGCTTCTTCGAGCGTGAGCCCATAAGCGCGCGAAATGTCCTGAGTCAGCTGGCTGCCACCGAAAGCCTGTTCGCGCTCGTAGATGGCATTGCCATTGAGGACTACGGCAATGCTGGTGGTGTAGGCGCCAATCGAGAACATGGCGATGATCTGGCCTTCGCCCTCATGCGGCATGAGGTTGATGACGCGTTCAGTGGTGGCTCGCGCGGCGAAGGATTCGATGTCCATGACCACGGCACGCAGCCCGGCGCCTTGAGCGACGGCGACGCGGTCGTCGATCTTTTCCTTGCGTGACGCCGCCAGCAACACTTCGATGTCTTCGTTGGACGCGGTGGCCGGACCGATGACGCTGAAATCGAGCGCCACTTCGTCGAGCGCAAAAGGGATGTACTGGTTTGCTTCGCTTTCTACCTGAAGTTCGAGGACTTCCTCGGACAGGCCGGCGGGCAGCATGATTTTTTTGGTGATGACCGCCGCCGTGGGCAGGGCTAGGGCAACGGTCTTGACCTTCGTGCCGCTGCGCTTGAGGGCGCGCTTGACGCCATCAATGACCGCTTCGAGGTTTTCGATGTTGCCATCCGTGATGGCGCCCTTGGGCAGGGGCTCGATGGCGTAACGCTCGAGCTTGAGCCCGCCCTCGAGTGAACCTGAAAGCTCGACCAGCTTGACACTGGACGAGCTCAGGTCCAGACCGAGCAGGGCTGGAGCTTTGGACGACCAAAGTGAACCGAAATCAAATGCCAAGGAGACTCTCCGTGGAGGCGGTCTTGATCGGTAAATCAAGAAGCCGAAAATGTTGTGATGCTGATTCAGACCCCCCCCAAAAAAGTCTATAAACTTCTTGGGGTTAGAACAATTCTAAACAATTCACTTGAAACTCTAGCAATATCTTCAAAAGAATGTAAAGTTATTTTGCCCCGGACTCAGGAAAAACAACGCTTCTTGCCTGCCATTGACCAATGTTGTGGCATCTCGGCACTCCGGCAGCCCGGCTATAATGCCCCGACGCTTTCTTTGCGCCCCACTTCGTCCAACCAGGCCGGCCGACAATATGCCCCCCGTTTCCCGTAACCGTTCCGAACCTCGCGCCGACCCGCCTGGCGCGTATTCTGCCGGCAGTGCGCCGGATCGCGCGTGGTACCTGCGTATTGGGGGCAGCGCATTCGGGCTGTTTGTCGTCGCCGTTCTGATTGGTGCGTTGCTGCTCGGATTGTCGCTTGCCCTTGCTTATCCGAATTTGCCACCCATTGACACCTTGACCGATTATCGTCCAAAGATGCCCTTGCGTGTGTATACATCGGATGGTGTGCTCATTGGTGAATTTGGCGAAGAGCGGCGTAACGTTGTGCGCATGAAGGATGTGCCCGATGTGCTCAAAAAGGCCATCCTGGCCGCCGAGGACGACCGTTTCTACCAGCACAACGGCATCGACTATTTTGGCATCCTGCGCGCCGCGGTCACCAACGTGTTCGGTTCGGGCCGGCGTCAGGGTGCCAGCACCATCACGCAGCAGGTGGCGCGCAACTTCTTCCTGTCCAGCGAACAGAGCTATGTGCGCAAGATCTACGAGATTCTGCTGGCGTTCAAGATCGAGGCCAATCTCACCAAGGACCAGATTTTCGAGGTCTACATCAACCAGATTTACCTGGGTCAGCGCGCCTACGGTTTCTCCTCGGCGGCGCGCATCTATTTTGGCAAGCCGCTCAAGGACATCAGCGCGGCCGAAGCGGCCATGCTGGCTGGCCTGCCCAAGGCGCCGTCAGCCTACAATCCGGTGGTCAATCCGATGCGCGCGCGCGTGCGCCAGGAGTATGTGCTGGGTCGCATGAAGGACCTTGGCTATCTCGATAACCTGAAGTACAAGGCGGCGGTTGCCGAGGCGCCGAGCGTCAAGGCCGAGGGCGCCGAGTTTGCCGTACGCGCCGAATACGCTGCCGAAATGGTGCGCCAGATCGTCTATGAGCAGTACCGTGAGGAAACCTACACCCGTGGCCTGAACGTCTACACCACCCTCAACGCGATCGAGCAGGACGCCGCCTACAAGGGTTTGCGCGCCGGCGTCATGGATTACGTGCGTCGCCATGGCTACAGCGGTCCGGATGCGTTCATAGATCTGCCGGCCGACCCCAAGGAGCGGATTCAGGCGATCGAGGACGCCTTGCTGGATTACCCTGACAGCGACAACATCGTCGCCGCCGTCGTGCTCGAGGCGACCCCGAAGCTGGTGCGTGTCTGGCGTCAGGGTGAGGCCATCGACATTGCTGGCGAAGGCTTGAAGTTTGCCTCGTTTGCGCTCTCGCCCAAGGCCAGCGCGACGCAGGCGATCCGCCGCGGCGCCATCATCCGCGTCGCCCGCGAGGGCAAGGGCCCCTGGGAAATCACTCAGATGCCACAGGTTGAATCGGCCTTTGCTGCGGCCGACGTGAACAGCGGTGCGGTGCATGCTCTGGTTGGTGGTTTCGATTTTTCGCGCAACAAGTTCAATCATGTGACGCAGGCCTGGCGTCAGCCGGGCTCGAGTTTCAAGCCGTTCATCTATTCGGCCGCTCTGGAACGTGGTTTTTCGCCGGCCACCGTGGTCAACGACGCGCCCATCATCATTGATGCCGCGCATACCGGCAGCCAGGCCTGGGAGCCGAAGAACTACGACGGCACATTCGAGGGGCCGATGCGTTTGCGCACCGCGATGGCCAAGTCGAAAAACATGGTGTCGATCCGTGTGTTGCAGTCGATCGGACCGAAATATGCGCAGGAGTACATTACCCGTTTTGGTTTCGATGCGGCCAAACATCCGGCCTACTTGCCGATGGCCCTCGGCGCCGGTTCGGTCACGCCGTGGCAGATGGTCGGTGCGTTCTCGGTGTTTGCCAACGGGGGCTACAAGGTCAATCCTTATCTGATTGCGCGCATCACGGATAACAACGGTCGTGTGCTGGCGCAGGCCGATCCCGCGAAGGCCGGCGCCGAGGAAAATCGTGTGCTCGATCCGCGCAATGCGTATGTCATGGACAGCCTGCTGCAGGAAGTGGTGCGCTCCGGAACGGCGGCGCGCGCAATGTCTCTAAAACGCAACGATTTGCGTGGCAAAACCGGCACCACCAACGATTCCCATGACGCCTGGTTTGCCGGGTACAGCAACGAAAATCTGGTGGGCATCGCGTGGATCGGGTTTGATCAGCCGCGTTCGCTGGGCGATCGGGAAACGGGTGGCGGCCTCGCCCTGCCGATCTGGATGGCGTATATGGAAAAAGCCCTGCGTGGACTGCCCGAGAAGGAGCGGGCCATGCCTGAGGGCATGGTGCGCGCTAATGGTGACATTTATTATGTTGAAAATCTGCCGCGTGGCAGCAATGTGCCAGCACCTTCGGCAGATAGGCCCGCCGGGCAGGTGGGGCCGGAAGGGCGCAAACCTGAGGCGGCGACGGCTGAAAATCGCGACCGGTTGTATAGTTTTGGCAACTGATCGGCCGCTCCCGGCCGGCCGTTACGGCCTCAGCACGACCGGCGCGCCGGATTGGGCGCTGGCCAGTCGCGACAGGGTTTCAAACAGTTCGCCGGCGTCCCTGGTGCTGCGCCAGAGCTGGCCATCATGCCGATAATGATAAGCTCCGGCCTTCGCTGCCACCCACAATTCGTGCATCGCGGCCTGACCGTTGACGACGATCTTGCTACCGTTGTCGAACTCCAGAGTGAGCACCGTGCCGGTGCGCGCTGGTTCGATGTCAGCGCCACTCTCGTCTACCCTATCCTCGATGCGATCGAGGGTTGAGTCGACAAGCTCGAGAAATTCGCTTTCATTCATGCTGACCTCCAGACTGCTGACCAAACTTCCGTCTTTCCTGACCCCAACGGTGACCTCATGAATTCCATGTTGCAACCGGCCACGCGCCCTGTTTTGTTGCGTGGGCGCAGCCCGATTCTACTGGCTTGTGGCCTGTGCCTGCTGGTGTTGTTATCCGGTTGCGGCCAGACTGGCAGCCTGTATCTTCCCAATCCCGATCTGCCTAACCAGGGTAAGCCCAAGTGAAGTTGCCTGCGCATTTTGACTACCGGGAAGACCGGCTTCATATCGAACAACTGGCCGTCGAAGACATCGCGACGCGTTTTGGCACGCCCTGTTACGTCTATTCGAAGGCGGCGCTGCTCGAAAATTTTGCTTCCTACCAGGATGCCTGCGCGCGCTTCTACGCCCATGGCCAGACCCTGGTGTGTTACGCCCTCAAAGCCAATTCCAACCTCGCGCTGATCGACCTGCTGGCGCGCCAGGGGGCTGGTTTTGACATCGTTTCGGCCGGAGAGCTCAAGCGGGTGGTGAGCGCCGGCGGCCCCGGCGTGGCGGGTCGGGTGATTTTTTCCGGCGTCGGCAAGAGCCGTGCGGAAATGCAGTATGCCCTCGAGCAGGGCATCCGTTGTTTCAACGTTGAATCGGTGTCAGAGTTGCATCACCTCAATGAGGTGGCTGGCCGCTGCGGCCGGCGCGCGCCGGTGTCACTGCGCGTCAATCCCGATGTCGATGCCAAGACCCATCCCTATATTTCCACCGGCCTGAAAGAGAACAAGTTCGGCGTGGCCTTTGACGATGCGCGGGCGGCCTACCAGCTGGCGCGCTCTCTGCCGCATCTTGACGTGATTGGCATCGACTGCCACATCGGTTCGCAACTGCTGGACGACGCGCCCCTGATCGAGGCGCTCGACAAGCTCATCGGTCTGATCGATCAGCTGGCTGCCGAGGGCATCGAGATTCACCACCTGGATCTGGGTGGCGGCATCGGCATTCGTTATGGTGATGAGGCCCCCGGCGAAGCGCCGGTGCGCGTGGCCGATTACCTGCAGCGGGTGTTTGCGCGCATCGATGCCTGGCGCGCTGCCCGGCATGCCGGCAAACCCTTGACGGTGATGTTTGAACCCGGGCGCTCGCTGGTCGGCAACGCCGGCATTCTGCTCACCCGCGTGGAAGTGCTCAAACCCGGTTCGAGCAAGAATTTTGCGGTGGTTGATGCCGCCATGAACGACCTGATGCGTCCGGCCATGTATGAAGCCTGGCATGGCGTTGCGCCGGCCCGGCCGGGCACGGGGGAAGTGCGCAGCTGGGACATCGTTGGCCCGGTGTGTGAGTCGGGTGACTGGCTGGCGCGCGGGCGTGAACTGGCGCTGGCCGAAGACGACCTGCTGGCCATTTTATCGGCGGGTGCGTATGGCATGACCATGGCGTCGAACTACAACACCCGGCCACGCGCGGCCGAGGTCATGGTGGATGGCGATCAGGCTTACCTGATCCGCGAGCGCGAAACTGCCGAGCAATTGTTTGCCGGGGAGCGTTTGCTGCCCGGCTGAGGGCGTGGCGGTGTGAACCGCCGTGCCGCTGTGCCGCTGTGCGTTTAGGTTAAATATTTGGGTCAACTCTGCGGGTCAAAACTCGGGTCAAATAAAAAGGGGCAGCTCACGCCGCCCCTCCCAATGACAACTGCTAGTGTTTATTGCTTTTATTACTAGTCGTTTTGGTGTTGTTATTTGGTGAAATGCGGTCCGGCTGGTGATCAGCGCAGGCCAGCGGTGTAGTCTGCCACAGCCTTCATTTCCGCATCGGACAGCCGGCTGGCGATGGTTGTCATGACCGAATTGTTGGCGCGCGCGCCACTGCGGAATGCGCTCAGTTGGGCTTCGACGTATTCAGACCACTGACCACCAAGGCGCGGATACTGGGCCGGAATGCCGGCGCCGTTCGGGCTGTGACAGCCGGCGCAGGCCGGAACGTTCTTTTCACTGATGCCGCCGCGATAGATCTTCTGGCCCAGTTCAACCAGTTGTATGCTTTTGGCGGCCGAAGGCTTGAGGGTCTGGCTGCTGAAATAGGCGGCGACGTTGCGCACATCGTCGGCGCTCAGGGCGGCGGCAAAGCCGTTCATCACGCCATTGACGCGTTCGGGTGCCTTGGCGCCGTCCTTGACCTTGAAGTTGAGCAGCTGCTTGACGATGTATTCAGGATGCTGGCCCGCCAGTTTCGGATTGGCATTGCCGGTGGCATTGCCGTCGGCCGCGTGGCAGGCTACGCACACGCCCTGGGCGATGGCACCGCCCTTGGCGGGGTCAGCCTTTCTGGCGGCTTCGCCCTCGGCCGCAAATGCGGCGCCGGCGAAGGCGGTGAGCAGCGCGAGCAGCGCGGCTTTGCGGGTAAGCTTATTCATGCAAGCTGAAACAACGCGGATCATTGAACACCTGTGTCGGGAAACATTGTCCTGTGTGGACAACGCGGTCAAGCCATGCGCACATCGGCCATCACAATTGCGCCATACTGCCAAGGCGAGCATGCTGTGGCCCTGCAACGCCATGCGGCAATTGTTCGCCGTCTGACAAACCCCGTATTAT
This sequence comes from Burkholderiales bacterium, assembly GCA_947475815.1. Lineage (GTDB taxonomy): Bacteria > Pseudomonadota > Gammaproteobacteria > Burkholderiales > Burkholderiaceae_D > CANJOT01. The sequence continues at coordinate 12,035 of CANJOT010000014.1, forward strand.
ACAGACTTCCCCAGCAAGTCTTTTAATCCTTTTTCCAATTTTTGAAAGTAGCACGCTTTCATGTCGATTCTCCAGCAAGCCCGTTTTTTCACGACGGCGGATGCATTGCATCAATTGCCGATGCTTGGTTTGCCCGAAGTCGCTTTCGTCGGCCGCTCGAATGCCGGCAAGTCCACCGCCATCAACGTGTTGTGCAACCAGAAGCGTCTGGCTTTCGCCAGCAAGACGCCCGGGCGCACGCAGCACATCAATTTTTTCGCCGTCGGCCAGCATGCCGAGGATCCGTCCCTGCCTTATGGTTTTCTGGTGGACCTGCCCGGTTACGGCTATGCGGCGGTGTCGCACGCTGTCAAGGCGCACTGGGACCAGTTGCTGGCCGATTACATCCGCACGCGCAATCCGCTGCTGGCGCTGATTCTGATCATGGATGCGCGCCGGCCGCTGACTGATCTGGACGTCGAGATGATCCAGTGGTTTGCCCCGACGGGCAAACCGATCCATGTGCTTTTGACCAAGGCCGACAAGCTCAACCGGAGCGAAAGCGCGGCCGCCATCAAGGCCACCCGCAATGGTCTTGCCCTGCACGGCAGCAACCATACCGCCCAGTTGTTTTCGGCGTTGAAAAAAACCGGTGTCGACGAAGCCGAGCAAAGAATTCTGGATTTGTTAGGCTATGTGCCACCGCCGGCGCCGGTGGTGCCGGTCAAGTCGGTGCGAGCGCCGAAGGTTTGACGGACCTTGCCGCGGCCGGATTTGGATGTCCGTCCTGTTGCGGCGAGGACGGCATAAGACGGTACAGGACGGTACCGGACGGCAAAAAAAAGCGCCCCGCGTAGCGGGGCGTGGAACGCCTATGTGCAAGGCACCCGCTCAGGGAGGACAAGCGGGAGATGGAGCGAACCATCTGTCACTATGACGCGCTGCGCCTGAAAAAGTTCGCGCGCATGTGCAAGGTGGAATTGAGCGGGACCGTTCAACGGCCCCAAAAGTGATTGAAGAGCGTTGAGGCACCATGAATACAAAAACAAAATCGTCGACTTTCAGCCCGGCCGGATATCCCGCCAGCCGCCCGCGTCGCATGCGCCGCGACGAGTTTTCGCGTCGTCTGATGCGCGAAAACCAGTTGTCATCGGCCGATCTGATTTACCCTGTTTTTGTCGTCGAAGGGGTCAATCAGCGTCAGGCTGTGGCCTCCATGCCAGGGGTGGAACGGCTTTCGCTGGACCTGCTCCTGCCGGTCGCCGGCGAGTGTGTCGCGCTGGGCATCCCGGTGATGGCTCTGTTCCCGGTGATCGATCCGGCCGTCAAGACTCTCGATGGCGTCGAGGCGACCAATGCCAACGGTCTGATCCCGCGCGTTGTGGCGGCGCTGAAAAAGGCCTACCCGGAACTCGGCATCATGACCGATGTGGCGCTCGACCCGTACACCAGTCACGGCCAGGACGGCATTCTTGATCAGGACGCTTATGTCATCAACGACATTACCGTCGCCATGCTGGTGCGTCAGGCGCTCGTTCAGGCTGCGGCAGGTGTCGATATCGTCGCCCCGTCCGACATGATGGATGGCCGCATCGGTGCGGTGCGACGGGCGCTCGAAGAGGCCGGCTTCATCCACACGCGCATCCTGGCCTATTCGGCAAAATATGCCAGCGCCTTCTACGGGCCGTTCCGCGATGCGGTGGGTTCGGCCGCCAATCTGGGCAAGGGCAACAAGATGACCTACCAGATGGATCCGGCCAACAGCGACGAGGCGCTGCGCGAAGTCGCGCTCGACATCGCCGAGGGCGCTGACATGGTGATGGTCAAGCCCGGCATGCCGTATCTGGACATCGTGCGGCGGGTCAAGGACGAGTTTCTCATGCCCACTTATGCCTATCAGGTGAGCGGTGAATACGCCATGATCAAGGCGGCCGCGATCAACGGCTGGCTCGACGAGCGCAAGGTTGTGCTGGAGAGCCTGATGGCCTTCAAGCGCGCCGGCGCTGATGGCATCCTGACCTATTTTGCCCGCGACGTGGCGAAGTGGCTGGCCGAGGGCTGAGCCACCTCGCTGCGTTTATTTTTTGCGTGCCGCTGTTTTGCCCGCAGTCGTTTTCGCTGCTGATTTTGCAGCGGTTTTTCCTGCGGGTTTTGCGGCCGCCTTGCTCGCCGGCTGCATGGCCTGCCGCAGGTTGTAAGCATGTACCACTGCCTCGGGCAGCTTGCCGGCCGTGGCATCCACACTGGGGTTGCGCTCCAGCAGCGGCGCCAGATACTTGCCGGTAAAACTGGCTGGATTGGCGGCCACCTGCTCGGGTGTGCCGCTGGCGATGATCTCGCCACCGCCGTCGCCACCCTGCGGCCCCAGATCGATGACCCAGTCCGCCGTCTTGATGACGTCAAGGTTGTGTTCGATGATGACTACCGTGTTGCCGTGATCGCGCAGCGTGTGGATCACCTTGAGCAGCATGGCGATGTCGTGGAAATGCAGACCGGTGGTCGGTTCATCAAGAATGTAGAGCGTGCGCCCGGTGTCGCGCTTGGACAATTCAAGCGACAGCTTGACCCGTTGCGCCTCGCCGCCCGACAGCGTGGTGGCCGACTGGCCCAGACGGATGTACCCGAGACCGACGTCAAGCAGGGTGTGCAGCTTGCGCGCCACCACCGGCACCACCTTGAAGAATTCGTGGGCGTCTTCCACGGTCATCTCCAGCACCTCGGTAATGTTCTTGCCCTTGTAGAGCACTTCCAGGGTTTCGCGGTTGTAGCGCTTGCCATGGCAGACGTCGCAGGGCACGTAGACATCCGGCAGGAAGTGCATTTCTACCTTGATGACGCCATCCCCCTGACAGGTTTCGCAGCGGCCGCCCTTGACGTTGAACGAAAACCGGCCGGCTTCGTAACCACGCTCGCGCGCCGCCGGCACGCCGGCAAACAGCTCGCGGATCGGCGTGAACAGGCCGGTATAGGTGGCCGGGTTGGAGCGCGGCGTGCGGCCGATCGGGCTTTGGTCAACGTTGATGACCTTGTCGAAATGCTCAACCCCGGTCATCGACTCATACGGCGCCGGCTGGGCCGACGAACCATACAGATGGCGCGCGATGGCGTGATACAGCGTGTCGTTAATGAGGGTCGATTTGCCCGAGCCCGAGACCCCGGTGATACATACCAGCAGGCCGACCGGCAGCTCGAGATCGACTTTCTTGAGGTTGTTGCCGGTCGCGCCGTGAATGTGCAGGCTCTTGCCGGCATCGGGCGCGATGCGCCGCGCCGGCATCGCGATGCGCAATGCGCCCTTGAGATACTGGCCGGTCAGTGAATTGTCGGCCGCTTCGATCTCGTCGGGTGTGCCCTGTACGAGGATGTGGCCGCCATGTACGCCAGCGCCCGGACCCATGTCGACCACGTAGTCGGCCGAGCGGATCATGTCTTCATCGTGTTCGACGACGATGACCGAATTACCCAGATCGCGCAGGTGCTTGAGGGTGGCGATCAGGCGGTCGTTGTCGCGCTGGTGCAGGCCGATGGAGGGTTCGTCGAGCACATACATCACGCCGGTCAGGCCGGAGCCGATCTGCGAGGCCAGGCGGATGCGCTGCGCCTCGCCGCCTGAGAGCGTGTCGGCCGAACGTTCGAGCGACAGGTAGTCGAGGCCGACGTTATTGAGAAAACGCAGGCGCGAGACGATCTCGCGGATGATGCGGTCGGCGATGTCTTTTTTCGCGCCGGTCAGTTGCATGCCGTCAAACCATGCCAGCGCCTCGTGCAGCGGCATGTGGCTGACTTCATAAATGGGCCGGTCGGCCGCGCGCGGACCGACGCGCACATGGCGTGCCTCGACGCGCAGGCGCGTGCCCTTGCAATCCGGGCAGACCTTGTTGTTGAGGTATTTGGCCAGTTCTTCGCGCACCGTCACCGAATCGGTTTCGCGGTAGCGCCGCTCAAGGTTGACGATGACGCCTTCAAACACGTGGGAGCGCACCACCGTGCGGCCGCGTTCGTTCATGTAGGTGAAGGGGATCTCCGTCTTGCCCGAACCGTAGAGAATGAGCGCCTGCACTTCTTCGGACAGTTTTTCGAAGGGCAGCTCAATGTCGAATTCATAAAAGGTCGACAGGTTCTGCAGCATCTGGAAATAAAACTGGTTGCGCCGGTCCCAGCCCTTGATCGCGCCCGAGGCGAGCGACAGGTTGGGAAACCCCACCACCCGTTTCGGATCAAAAAACTGGATCGAGCCCAGGCCGTCGCAGGTACTGCAGGCGCCCATCGGGTTGTTGAACGAGAACAGCCGCGGCTCGAGTTCCTGCAGCGAGTAGCTGCAGACCGGGCAGGCAAATTTGTTCGAAAACACCTGCTCACGTCCGCTTTCCATCTCGAGCGCGATGGCGCGGCCTTCGGCATGGCGCAGCGCCGTTTCGAAGGACTCGGCGAGGCGCTGTTTCATGTCTTCGCGCACCTTGAGGCGGTCGACGACTACGTCGATATTGTGTTTTTCGGTCTTTTTCAGCTTGGGCACATCGTCGGCCTCGACGATCTTGCCGTTGACCCGAAAACGCACAAAACCCTGAGCCTGCATCATGGCGAACAGGTCGAGGTGTTCGCCCTTGCGTTCGCGCACCACCGGCGCGAGGATCATCAGGCGCGTGTCGGTGGGCATGGCGAGCACGAAGTCGACCATCTGCGAGACGCTTTGCGCTTCCAGCGGCAGGGCGTGGTCCGGGCAGTAGGGCGTGCCGACTCGGGCGTAGAGCAGGCGCAGGTAGTCGTGGATCTCGGTGACCGTGCCGACGGTTGAGCGCGGATTGTGGCTGGTGGCCTTCTGTTCGATCGAAATCGCCGGCGACAGGCCTTCGATCAGGTCGACGTCGGGCTTTTCCATGATCTGCAGGAACTGGCGTGCGTAGGCCGAGAGCGACTCGACGTAACGGCGCTGCCCTTCGGCGTATAGAGTGTCGAAGGCGAGCGATGATTTGCCCGAGCCCGACAGCCCGGTGACGACAATCAGCTTGTGACGCGGCAGATCGAGACTGATGTTCTTGAGATTGTGCGTGCGGGCGCCGCGGATGCGAATCAGGTCCATGTATTCCAGAAAAATCGTTCTGCGCCAGCAGGCAGATTGAACCTGTGGGCGCGATTGGCAACCTGCTAATATAGCGCAGTTCAATTACCCGGACTGTTCGGCTGCCCACGCGCCCAACTTCCGCGTGTTTGCGGGAAACCGGCTTCACCAGTCCGACGGGCTGGCAAATCTTGCTTTTTTCCGCTGGCTGCGGCATGTTTGGTGTTCAGGCGGTCTGGTCCGCATTTCCAAGAGAGGATTTTCATGGCATCGGTCAACAAGGTGATTCTGGTCGGCAATCTGGGCAAGGATCCGGAAGTGCGTTACCTGCAAAGCGGCGAAGCCGTCGCCAACGTCACCATCGCCACCAGCGACGCCTGGACGGACAAGGCCAGCGGCGAGAAGAAAGAAGCGACGGAATGGCACCGCGTGGTGTTTTATCGCCGTCTGGCCGAAATCGTCGAGCAGTACCTGAAAAAAGGCTCGTCGATCTACGTTGAGGGCAAACTCAAGACGCGCAAATGGACGGACAAGGACGGCCAGGAGCGTTTCACCACCGAAATCGTCGCCGACAGCATGCAGATGCTCGGTGGCCGCGCTGGCGCGGGTGGTGGCGGTGGTGGTGACGAGTCCGGTGCTTCCTACGGCGGCAGCAGTCGTGCTGCCCCGAGTCGCGGTGGTGACGAAGGCGGCGGCCGTCCGGCAGCCCGTTCGGGCGGTGGTGGCGGTGCACCGGCGGCGAAAAAGCCGGCGGGCAATTTTGAAGACATGGATGACGATATTCCGTTCTGATTGGCCATGAATCCCGGCGAGAGGCCCGGCGCCGGGGGCATCATGCTGAACCTGAGCGGTGAAGCCGGCGTGGTGTGCAAGGCTGGTTCGCTGGTCTGACCGTGCTTGAGGTCAACACCGCCCCGGCCGATTGAGCTTGGGCATGGCATCGAACTGGACGCAGCGTTCATCCTGCCGCTGGCGCCGCGAGGTGCGCGCGCGGTGCAGCTGCAGGGGCCGGGCGTGTCGCGGATTGCGCGTGGACCGGTAAACCGCAGTGGCGGGGGTGTCGGTCAGTACCGTCATCCGATTGTCTCGGGATTTACGCCTAAATCGTTTATAATTCAAGGTTTTGGGCGGCGCGAGATGGGTCGGGGTTCACCGGCTGGTCACTGCGCTCATTTCCCAATGGCTTTCCCCTGCCGAGGATAGACGTGCCGATTTACGCTTACCGTTGTGAGGCCTGTGGCCATCAGCAAGACGCGCTGCAAAAAATTTCCGCCGCGCCGCTGACGCTGTGTGCGGCCTGTGGCGCCGAGACTTTGAAAAAGCAGGTGACCGCTGCCGGCTTTCAGTTGAAGGGTTCGGGCTGGTACGTGACCGACTTCCGCAACAATGGCGCGGCACCTGCTGCGGCGAAAAAGGCCGAGGGCGAAGCGGACAAAGCCGCTGTGCCGGCGACCGCCGAGGGCGGCGCTGCTGCCGCCACGCCGGCGACCGCTGTTGCTGCGCCGGCTGCTGCCCCTTCCGCCGCCACGCCGGCACCGGCCAGCGGCGGCACGGCCAGCTGACGCGCACGGTACGCCCACCCATTGGCCAAGGCTCACGTGAAAAAATATCTGGCGACCGGTCTGTTGATTCTGGTGCCCCTGGCGATCACGCTGTGGGTGCTGAATCTGATCGTCACGACCATGGACCAGACCCTGCTGCTGCTGCCTGAGTCGGTGCGCACCCATCCGCCGTTCAACTACCCGGGCATGGGTGTGGTGCTCACGCTGGTCGTGGTGCTGGGTACGGGGCTGCTGGGCCGCAATTTCATCGGCCGCCGGCTGGTGGTCTGGTGGGAGGCGCTGCTGCGCCGCATCCCGGTGGTCAGCTCGATCTATACCAGCGTCAAGCAGGTGTCCGACACGCTGTTTTCACCCTCGGGTCAGGCGTTTCGCAAGGCCGTGCTGATCCAGTTTCCGCGTGAGGGCGCCTGGACCGTGGCGTTCGTGGTGGGTGATCCCGGTGAGCATCTCAAGCGGCCGCTCAGTCCCGACCATCTCACCGTGTATGTGCCGACAGCACCGAACCCGACCTCAGGTTATGTGCTGATTTTGGCGGCCGAAGACATTGTCGATCTCGACATCTCGGTTGACGACGCTCTCAAGTTCGTGGTTTCCATGGGGGTGGTTTCACCCAGCCGCAAAGCCATCATTCCGTCCCCGCGGTCCGTGCCCCTCGTGCCGCCCATGTAGCAGGGCAACACGCCACGCGCTGTCAGGGATGCCGGTGCGGGGTGTGGATGACATCTAATTGATTTTCAGGAGTTTGCATGCGTACCGATTATTGTGGTCTGGTGACCACCAGCCAGCTCGACAAGACCGTCACCCTGTGTGGATGGGTACATCGCCGCCGTGACCACGGTGGTGTGATTTTCATCGACCTGCGCGACCGCGAAGGTCTGGTGCAGGTGGTCTGCGACCCGGACCGCGCCGACATGTTTGCCACGGCCGAACGGATCCGCAACGAATATTGTGTCAAGGTTGTGGGTCTGGTGCGCCGCCGTCCGGCCGGCACCGGTAACGCCAATATGAAAAGCGGCGAAATCGAAGTGCTCTGCCAGGATCTCGAGATCCTCAACGCCTCGGTCACGCCGCCGTTCCAGCTGGATGACGACAACCTGTCCGAAACGACCCGCCTGACGCACCGCGTGCTCGACCTGCGCCGCCCGCAGATGCAAAACAACCTCAAGCTGCGTTATCGCGTGGCCATCGAGGTGCGCAAGTATCTCGACGAGCATGGCTTCATCGACATCGAGACGCCGATGCTGACCAAAAGCACGCCCGAAGGCGCGCGCGATTACCTCGTGCCCTCGCGCGTCAATGCCGGTCAGTTTTTCGCGCTGCCGCAGTCGCCGCAGCTGTTCAAGCAGCTGTTGATGGTGGCCGGTTTCGACCGCTACTATCAGATCGTCAAGTGTTTTCGCGACGAAGACCTGCGCGCCGACCGCCAGCCCGAATTCACCCAGATCGACTGCGAAACCTCTTTCCTCGACGAAATCGAGATTCGCGCCCTGTTCGAAACCATGATCCGCCATGTCTTCAAGTCGGTCATGGACATCGATCTGCCGGTTTTCCCGGTGATGCCGCATTCCGAGGCCATGGCGGTGTACGGTTCCGACAAGCCCGACCTGCGCGTCAAGCTGCAGTTCACCGAACTGACCGATGTCATGAAAACGGTCGATTTCAAGGTCTTTGCGGCAGCGGCCAACATGGAGGGCGGCCGCGTGGTCGGCCTGCGCATTCCGGGCGGCGGCGCCATGCCGCGTTCGGAAATCGATGCGTATACCCAGTTTGTCGGCATTTACGGCGCGCGCGGTCTGGCGTACATCAAGGTCAACGAAGCCGAGAAAGGCCGCGATGGCCTGCAGTCGCCCATCGTCAAGAACCTGCATGACGATGCCCTGCGTGAAATCATCGCGCGCAGCGGCGCTGTCAATGGCGACCTGATCTTTTTTGGCGCCGACAAGGCCAAGGTGGTCAACGATGCCATCGGCGCGCTGCGGGTCAAGATCGGCCATTCCGATTTCGGCAAGAGCCACGGCCTGTTCGAGGCCGGCTGGCAGCCTCTGTGGGTGGCCGACTTCCCGATGTTCGAATACGACGAGGGCGAGCAGCGTTACAGCGCGGCGCATCACCCCTTCACCAGCCCGAAGGACGGCCACGAAAACCTGCTCGAGAGCGATCCGGCCAAGTGCCTGGCCAAAGCCTACGATATGGTCCTGAACGGCTGGGAAATCGGCGGTGGCTCGGTCCGTATCCATCGCGAAGAAGTGCAGAGCAAGGTGTTCCGCGCCCTCAAGATCGATGCCGAGGAAGCGCAGCTCAAGTTCGGCTTCCTGCTGGATGCCCTGCAGTATGGCGCACCGCCACATGGCGGCATTGCCTTTGGTCTGGATCGCATTGTCACCATGATGACCGGCGCCGAATCGATCCGTGACGTCATCGCCTTCCCGAAAACCCAGCGCGCACAGTGTCTGCTGACCCAGGCACCGAGTCCGGTGGATGAAAAGCAGTTGCGCGAACTGCACATCCGCATCCGCAATCCGGAGCCGAAGATCGCTGGCTGATGCTGTTGATCGGAATGCAGCACCCGGCCGCTGTTTGAATCCGGCGGCGGCCGGTGGTAGGATGGTTGCTTTCGTATTGAAACAAAATTGACGGCTGGGCGCGCACACCCGCGCGACTTGGCCGGCCGGCCGCCGCGTGCGGCTGCAGGAGAGGAGACAGCATGTCCGAATTCCAAGGCGCTCGTCCGGTAATCTGGCCGGCCAAGACCAATCATGTGCCCAAGGAAGTCTTCGTGCGCGAAGACGTTTACGAAGAAGAGCTGCGGCGCTTCTTTTACGGTAATGAATGGAACGCTGTCTGCCATCTTGCCGAGATCCCCAACAAGGGCGATTTCAAGACCCACGCCGTGGGCCGCGTGCCGCTGCTCATCACGCATGACGAGAACGACCAGATCAACGTCATGTACAACGCCTGCAGCCACCGCAGCAACCTGATCGAAACGCGCCATCGCGGCAACCGCAAGGAATTTGAGTGTCCGTATCACCGCTGGGTGTTCAACCTCAAGGGTGAGCTGAGCGCCACGCCGCCGTCGGCCGAATACGTGCCCGGCTTCGACAAGGCCAACTACCCGATGAAAAAGCCGCGCACTGAAATACTGCACGGTATTGTCTTCGTGACCTTTGGCGCCGATACGCCGCCGCTGTCTGAATACCTTGGGGATGCCGTCGACAAGATTCAGGAAGTGCTCGGCGGCGACGGCAACCTGCGGCTGCTGGGCTACCAGAAAGTAATTTTCAAGGCCAACTGGAAGGCGTATGGCGACAACGATGCTTACCATGCCGGCTTGCTGCACACCGCCTTCCGCATGCTCAACTGGCAGGGCGGCAAAGGCGTGCAATGGGCCGACAAGCGCGGCCATCGCGGCTTTTACGGCCAGCTTTCGCTACCGCGCTCGACCAGTTTCCTGAAAGACCCCTCGCTGATTGAATACCGCGGCGCCAATTTCGAGAAGGGCTCGCAATCGGTGCACCTGTTTCTGATGTTCGTCGCCATTCGCCATATGGATTCGATTGCGCTGCGTTATGCCAATCCGCTGTCGGTCGATGAAACCGAGACGCACTATGTCTATTTTGGCCGCGCCGAAGACGATGAGTCCATGACCCAGCACCGCATTCGCCAGTCCGCCAATCTGCTCGGCCCCTGTGGCATGGTGAGCATGGAAGATGCTGCGATGTTCCATCGGCTGCATCTGGGCAGTAATACGCCGGGCGACGCCATATTCCAGAAGGGCGTCAAAAACGAGCACACGCTGGAAGACACTTTCCTGCAGACCGACGAGTCGGCCAATCTGCCGGGCTGGATTTACTACCGTGATGTGATGGGATTTGCAAAGGAGCAGGCATGAGCACGGGCATCGTGACCAATCCCGAAGTGCTGGCTGCCATTGATGCTTTGCAGTTGCGCTACATTGGCGCGCTCGATGACAAGGATATGTCCGGCTGGCTGGCGACTTTTTCTACGCAGGCAGACGCCGCGTACTTCCTGACGACGGCGCAAAACGTCGATGAAAACCTGCCGCTGGGCTTGATCCACGATGACAACCACGCGCGCCTGCAGGACCGCGTCACCTTCGTCACCAAGGTCTGGGCCGGCACCTACCAGGACTATCAGACACGCCATTTCGTGCAGCGCATCACCAGTGTGGAGGTGGGCGATGGGGAATACGAGGTCAAGAGCAATTTCAGCATGCTCTACACGCCCTCGGACACCGGCCGCGCCGAGGTCTTCACCGCTGGCGTTTATCTGGATCGCGTGCTGGTCGGCGCCCACGGCGCGGCCTGCTTCAAGTCGAAGAAAGTCATCAACGACACGCCGGTGCTGGCCCGGTATCTGGTGTACCCGATCTGAGGGCAGCGCTGCCCGCAGATCGTTCAATTTTTCAAAAAAATCAGGAGACAGTTGTGGTGAAAACAATGATACGGACGGCCTTGGCCGTTCTGCTGGCCGGCACGAGTGTGTTCGGTGCCGCCCTTGCCCAGGCGCAGGCCTGGCCCGTCAAACCGATCCGCGTGATCATTCCCTATCCGCCCGGCGGCGGCCCGGACGTGGTGATGCGGCCTGTGGGCGAGAAATTGCGCGAAGTGTTCGGCCAGAACATCGTTCTCGAGCACAAACCGGGTGCCTCGACCATCATCGGCAGCGACTATGTCGCCAAGTCGGCCCCCGATGGTTATACCCTGCTGCTGATCACCGATTCGCACTCGCTCAATCCCGGCTTTCGCAACAATCTGCCCTATGACTCGCTGCGTGATTTCGCGCCGATCACGCAACTGGTCAACACGCCGCTGGTGATGGTGACGCGGCCCTCGGTGCCGGTGAAAAACGTCACCGAATTGATTGCTTACGCCAAGGCCAATCCGAACAAGGTGGCTTATGGGTCGCCGGGCTTCGGCGGTCCGCATTATGTGGCCATGGAGTGGTTCAAGAAAATGTCAGGCGTCGACATGCTGCACGTGCCCTACCAGGGTTCGGGGGGCATGTTTCCGGCCATGCTGGCGGGCGATATTCAGGTGATGCTGATCGGTGCTGTGACGGCCCTGCCGTATGCCAAGGATGGCCGCGTCAACCTGATTGCCGCCGCACCGAACAAACGTCTGGCGGCGGCGCCCGACACACCCAGCATTGCCGAAACACCGGGCATGTCCGAGTTTAATGTCATGAGCTGGTACGGCCTGGTTGCCCCGGCAAAAACCCCGCCGGCGATCATCACGCGCCTCAATCAGGAAATTCGCAAAGCGCTGGCTGCGCCGGATCTGGCGCAAAAGCTCTCCGGCGCCGGTCTGTTTCCGGCGGGTGCAAGCGTGGAAGAATTCCAGGCCTTCATGCGCAAGGACGGCGAGCACTACGGTCGCATCATCAAGCTGACCGGCGCGCGCGGCGAGTAAGTCCGCATGCCCCCTGCGGTGCGCGGGGGGCGGCGTTAACCGATGCCGCCACCCGAGACGTACATGATGTGCCCGGTGGTATAGGACGCGTCATCGCTGGCCAGGAAGGTGATGGCCGCAGCCACTTCGTGGGCTTCGCCGAGGCGCCGCATGGGCGTGTCGCGCTCGGTTTGCGTGAAGACCTCGGCGCGCCACTGCTTTTCAGCTTCAGTCGGCACCGCCGTGTTGCGCGGAATCACCCGGTTGGACGCAATGGCGCCGGGTGCCACGCAATTGACGCGGATATTGTAGTCAGCCAGTTCCATCGACATGGCGACCGTCATGGCGCTCACGCCGCCCTTGGCGGCGGCGTAAGGCACGCGGTGGATGCCGCGCGTGGCGACCGAGCCGATATTGACGATCGCGCCACGCCGCTGCGCAATCATCACCGGGATGACGGCGCGGCAGCACAGCAGGGTTGGCCAGAGTGAACGGTTAATCTCCTTGTGGATCTCATCGATCTGGTATTCCCAAAAGGGTTTGGTCCACATGGTGCCGCCGACGTTGTGCACGGCAATGTCGATCACGCCGTGTGCGGCCATGACCTGATCGATCATGGTTTGCGCACCATCGTCGGTTTCGAGATCAGCCACCACTACCGTGGCCTGGCCACCGGCGGCGGTGATCTCTTCGCGCAGGCGTTCAGCGGCCTGCGCCACCCGATCAACCAGAACGACCCGGGCACCACCCGCCGCGAAGCGCAGCGCCGTCGCTTTGCCGATGCCCTGGGCGGCGCCGGTGACGATCGCAAGCTTGCCGTCAAATTGAGCCATGATGCTTATTCCGGTTTGATGTTGGCGGCTTTGATGGCGGTTTCGATCTTGGTTTGTGATTCGCTGACGTAGTTCTTGAAATCGGCGGGTTTCTGGTTGCGCGAGACGAACATGCCGAGGTTGGCCATGCGGTCGCGCACTTCTTTTTCCTCGATGGTCGTACGGATCACCGTATAGAGTTTGTCGACCACCGGCTGAGGCGTGCCGGCCGGCACCATGTAGGCCAGCCAGCCGATCAGCTCGAAACCGGGAAAGCCACTTTCGGCAATGGTTGGGATGTCCGGCAGGGCCTCGATGCGGCTGGCTGAACTGATGGCGATGGGCCGCAGTTTGCCAGCGCGGATGTGCGGCAGGGCGGCGGCAAATCCGGCGATGGTGAACTTGAGCTGGCCACCCATGACGTCATTGACGGCCGGCGGGTCCCCTTTATAGGGCACGTGGACCAGGTTGACGTTGGCGCGCTGCTTGAGGATTTCCAGCGCAATGTGCATGGTGGTAGCAATGCCGCCCGTACCGATCGGAAGGCCATCGGGCAGGCGGCGCGCCATGTCGAGCACGTCCGCCAGCGTGCGCACGGGCACGTCCGGATGAGCGACCAAGACGACTGATGAGTCAACCGTGCGCAGGATCGGCGTGAAGTCGCGTTGCAGATCGTAGGGCAGGGCTGCTTTTTGCAGCACGCCGTTGGACAGGAAGGACGACGAAAAACCGAGGATGGTGTAACCGTCCGGGGCTGCCTTCTGCACTGCCTGGATGGCGATCACCCCGCCGGCGCCGGGCCGGTTGTCAATGACGATGGGCTGCCCCAGTTTTTTCGAGACCTCGGCCATGACCAGGCGCGTGGCGACGTCCGTGCCCTGGCCACTGGCAAAGGGCAGGATGATGCGGAGCGGTTTGTCAGGATACTGGGCCATTGCTGTGCCGCCCAGGAGGAGTTGCAGGATGGCGAGCACGAGCCCGCCCAAAAGCTTGTTAATCATGGTCTTAGGTCTCCGGCTTGTTGTTGTTGATGCGTTCCCGTACTGACTGTGTCAGAGCGGAAACACCACGTAACGTTGTACCACGGGTGTATCGGTGATCGCCTTTTTCGAGACGAACACTGCACTGTCCCCCTCGACCTGAATGCAGTCGAGATAGACGCCATCGGCGAATACTTCCGCCCGTCCGGTATCGGCAGGTGTGTAAAGTATCATGAAGTTGGACTCTACTTCATGCAGGCCATTGCCAAGGTCGCGGCAGGCGGTGCGCTGCACGAAATGGCGCGTGCGGTAGTCCGTGTAGGTGCCGGCCCAGATCTTGGTGATGAAGGTGACGCGGTCTTCCAGACGGGCGTGGTTGTCGTCGAGGATCCAGGCCAGCGGCAGATTGTTCTCGACATTCTCGGCGGTCGTGCAGATGTAGGAGGCATCGGCTGCGCTGCTGAAGGTGGCCAGCCAGTCGAGCATCTTTTTCGAATCGAGCGCGGCAATGTAACGCGATTGCAGGTCGTCGATCTGTTCGATGGCCGCGCGGCTGGGCCGATTGAGCCGGTTGGGCGTGCTGGACATGCTTATCTCGCTTTCCGGTGAAAACCCATGACTTCGCAATAGCGGTCCCACACCGGCAGGTTGGACGTTTCGTCGTTCTGGGTATAGGTATCGTTGAGGGTGTATTCGTCTTTCATGCCCTTGAGGAACACCGCCGCACCCGGCGTGTTGCTGCCGATGTGTACGCGATGGAACACGGCAGCGTCTTCCATGCTCACCATGCCGCAGGGACCGAGCAGGTTGGAGGACTGGCGGATGCGCTGGCGCACCAGCTCCTCGGAGTCATCGAGGCGCGCGAAATAGGCGTAATGCACCTCGGTGGAGTCGACCGCTGTGGCGTTGGCAAAACGGAGGTTGATCGAATCAAGGTGGCGCGTCAGGCCCGACAGCGGGAAAAAGCGCACGTTGACCGAGGCGCGCGACAGGTCGCCGGTGCTGCGATGCTCGATAAGTGACGGGTCTTTCAGCATGGTCACCGATTTGGGCAGTGACAGCTCGCTGACATAACCGCGATGGCCGCGTTTGTCGGTCATCTGGACGCCGCGGCCGCCTTGCCAGTTGAGCATGCGAAATGCCGTGTGCAGCAGCGGCGCATGGTAGGAGTCATTATCGGTGAAGGTTTTCCAGTTGGCCTTGAATACCACCTTCTGGTAGCCGAGCAGGCGCAGATTGCCGTCGCCGCCCATGACTTCGGCGATCTGGTCGATCCAGCCGTGCAGGTATTCTTCAATCGGTGGCGGGTTGCCAAACGAGACAAAGATCAGGCCATGCACCATGGCCATTTTCGGGCTTTTCAGCGGAAAGTTGGCGCGTTCGAAATACTCGGGGTAGTCGCCCGGCTTGTTCGGTGTGCCGATCAGCTCACCGGTCAGGCTGAATGACCAGCGATGGTAGGGGCATTCAAAGCTTTTGCGATTGCCCAGCGAGGCGGTTTCCAGCTGTGTGGCGCGGTGCGTGCAGCTGTTGAAGAATACGTGTACCGCGCCGTTCTGGTCGCGGTTGATGATCAGTGGCACGTGGCCGACGGCGAAGGTTTTGAAGTCGCCCTTGTTGGGGATTTCGGCGCTGTGGCCGACCACCATCCACTCGTCGCCGTAAAAGATGGTCTTGAGTTCCTGCTCGAAGATTTCGGGGCGCAGGAACACATCCTTGGGTATGTGACTGACCGGGGCGGGCCAGTCGGTGGTGGCTGCCATCATGGACGGCGTGGCGAGTTCTGATGAACTCATGTGTCCCCCTTTGTTGTTGATTCTGTTATATTTTCGTTCTGAAACTACTGAGATGCCAGTGTACGGGATCACGGCGTGTTTTTGCAACCGCGCAAGCGGTGCGCGGCGAAGGTCGGGCCGGTGTGTACTGTACTGAACTGAACAATAAAATGGAAGGGGAGACGGGAATGACTTCATTCCATGAGCCGGATACCTTGGCGATCCGCTGGCCGGCAAAAATAAATCATGTCCCCAAGGATGTGTTTGTCCGTCAGGATGTCTACGAGCAGGAGCAGAAACGCATTTTTCGCGGTATGGAATGGCACGGCATCGGCCATGTTTGCGAAGTGCCCAACAAGGGTGACTTTCGCACCACCAGCATCGGTGAGGTGCCGCTCCTGATCACGCGCGACCAGACCGGCGCGGTCCATGTGTTTTATAACGCCTGTTCGCATCGCGGCGCGCAACTCGAAACCGCCGAATCCGGCAACAAGAAGGATTTTGTCTGCCCCTATCATCGCTGGCGTTTCGATGGTGCCGGCCGGCTTGCCGGTACGCCCGACCCGGAAGACTACACCCCCGGCTTCAAGCGCGAGAACTACCCGCTTGGCGCGCCACGTTTTGCGATTTTGCACGGCATCATTTTTGTCACCCTGCACGCTGACACGCCCCCACTGGAAGAGGTGCTTGAAGGCTATGTCGATCATGTCGCCGAGGTTCTTGGCGGGGATGGCAATCTGCGTCTGCTGGGCTACCAGAAGCTGCGGTTCAAGGGCAACTGGAAAACCTACCGCGACAATGACGCCTATCACGCGCCCCTGCTGCACTCGGCCTTTCGCATGCTCAACTGGCAGGGCGGCGAGGGCCGGCAGTTTGCCAATGCGCGCGGCCATCGTGGTTACGTCAGTCAACTCTCGCTGCCGCCGGACAACGGTTTTCTCAAGGATCCTTCCATCATTGCACATATTGGCGGCGGGCCACGCACGTCGGCCTCGCTGATGATGTTTCCGGTGTTCAGCGTCATTCGCCACATGAACGTCATCAACCTGCGTTATATCAACCCGCGTGGCGTCGACCAGACCGATATCAATTTCGCCTATTTCTGTCGCGAGGAAGATGACGAGGAACTGGTGCGTCATCGCATTCGCCAGTCGTCCAATCTGCTCGGGCCGTGCGGCATGGTGAGTATGGAAGACGTCGCCGTGTTTCATCGTTTGCAGATCGGCTGCCAGACGCCGGGACAAGCGGTGTTCCAGAAGGGCGTCCACGATGAATACAACATGAGCTATGAATACAGGCAGAACGACGAGACCGGCAATCTGCCCGCCTGGGAACGTTATCGGCAGGTCATGGGCTTTGATAAGGAGGAGGCATGAGCATGCCTGACTGCACCGTTCTGGCGTGCATTGATGCGCTGCTGCTGGCCAATGCGGAGGCGCTCGATGACAAAAACATGCAGGCCTGGCTGGAGACGTTTTCGACGGCCACCGAGGCCAGTTACGTCTGCAACAGCGCCGAAAGCGTCAAGGCCGGACGGTCGATTGCGCTGATGCTCGACGACTGCCGGGCCCGCCTCGAAGACCGGGTCAGCTTCGTCAACCGTATCTGGCAGGGCACCTATCAGGACTACCAGACACGCCACATGGTGCAGCGTACGCGCTGCACCGCGCTGGGCCCTGGCCGGTATGCGGTGAAGAC
>CANJOT010000015.1 GCA_947475815.1 Burkholderiales bacterium
CTTCCGGAGGCCAATCCTTCGCTGTACTTCGGTCTCAGTTTGGGCGTGACATTTCCGTTAAACATCTTGTTCGGCATCCCTGCTTATGTGAGTGTCGCGCGAGCGGTGCTTGGCTGATCTTCAGTGGTGCTCCATGGCTGTAATGGTCATGGGGGGGCGGTGGGCAATTGATTCGAGTAATATCGGCACGTGACATGCACCGGAAGGAACGACACATTTATGAACAAGCAACTTAAACCCATTCCAAAATTTGCCACCGAGGCGGAAGAACGCGCCTATTGGGAATCGCACGACTCGACCGAACATCTGGATTGGTCACAGGCCAAGGCCGTGACGCTTCCGAATTTGAAACCGACAACCAAGACCATTTCACTGCGTCTGCCACAGCACATGCTGGACTCAATCAAAGTGGCGGCCAATGCCCGGGATGTACCTTATCAGTCATTGATTAAGGTTTGGCTTCAGGAAAAACTGCATCAGTGAGAAATTTGCCGTCTGGCAAACGCAAATCGAGGTCGATTGAATTGCCAGGGTTCCTCAATGCGGCACCCGCATCTCAATCTCCCGTGCCACGGCGATCAGCATCGGGCCGAGTTCCTGTTCCATCCTCTGTACCGACATGTCCTGGGCCGGCCCGCCGCAACTCAATGAGAGTTGGCCGCCGGCGTATTTTACCGCCAGCGGCACGGCCACACCATTGACTTCGCGTTGCCAGCCGCCTTCGGTAATACAAAACCCGCGTGCGCGGATTTGTGAGCATGCCTGTTCGATACCTGTTTGTTGCTCCTGCCAGGCCTGCGGCTCGGCTTGCCGGATTTCAGCCAGAGTGTCGCTGGCACCAGACAGCATCAGGCCGGCCAGATAGGCGCGGCCCGCAGCGGTGTAAACGATGGGCACGCGTGAGCCAATGTCGAGGCGCAGGGCGACGGGGGAGGTGCCGGATACCCCTTCGAGCACGACCATGCGTTGCCGGTCGCGCAGATTGATGCCGACGGTCACGCGCGTGCGGTCGGCGAATTCGCGCAGCAGCGGGCGGGCGATCTGGCGGATGTCAAGGTTGTTAAGCATGACGTACGACAGCTTGAGGATGGCCGGGCCCATCGCGTAGCGGCCGTTGTTGCCGTCATAGACCAGGTAACCGAGACGGTGCAGGGTGAAACACAGGCGCGATACCGTCGGTGTGGCCAAGCCGGTGCGGGCGGCGATTTCCTTGTTGGTCAGGCCGTGTTCGTCGCCGGCGCGATAACATTGCAGCAGACGCAGGCCGCGCGCGAGCGCTTCGATGAACTGGCCGTCGGGTGCGGCTACGGCTAGCTCATCCGGGGTTGCAGTGGCTGCGCGCTGTGCGCCATCGGTGGCTGGCGCGGCGGCAAATTTTCTGCGGTTTCCTTTTGGCATGTGCTCCTCGCTCCGAGGGCTGCGTTGACAGCCATTCATACCCTGCGGTAGTCTGATTGTAATTGATGAAACTAATTTTCGTATAGCGAAAATTAAAGAATTTCAAGAGCATCGAACACGAGACAATTCAGCATCCCGGAGAGAGGACCAGCACTATGCAAGCCAACGTCATACCCCAGCGCACCCATCGGCAGGTAGGCCCATACGATGTCGAGATCAGTGAAACGCCGGGCAAACCGCTCTTGCTGCTGGTGCGCATGGCAGCGCGCGGCATGGGCATCTGGGATGGGGTGTGGGACCGGCTCGCGGAACTGTTCACGGTGGCGCAGTTTGATCTGCCCGCGCCGGCGATGGACAAGATGGATGCGCCGCGCGACATCTTCCGCAATTACGCGCGCATGTGCGTGGAGGTGGCCGGGCAACTGGGCCATGAGCAGTTTCATCTGCTGGGCTGGACCGGCGGCACGCACGTGGCCATGCACGCCATGATTGCCTACCCCCAGCACATTCTGTCGTGCGTGCTGCTCGGCCCGGTGGGTGCCCTGCCGGACAACCGCAGTGTCGAGCATGGCCTGAGCGTGCAGCGTCTGCTGCTCGACAAGAGCCTGGAGGATTACACCTACAGCTGGCTGCTGTCCGGCGTCAGCTGGGACTACACTCTGGAGCATTACGACCGTATCGAGCAGATCGTGCGTGATCGTCTGGTGGCCGATCAGGGCCGGCTCGACAAGGAGCGGGTGTTCAAGTGGATGCGTGCGCTGCGCTATCCGAGTTATACCGAAGGGGAGCTCGATGGCATCACCACACCAACGCTGATTGCCGTGCAGGGCTTCGATCGCTGGCCGAGTCTGGCGATGGCGCGGCGCCTCAATGGCTTGATCCCGTCGTCGGAACTGGCCGTGATCCATGGCGCTGGCGCGATGGTGCTGATCGAAGCGCCGGAAAAATTCATGACCGTGGCCGGGCGTTTCCTGCGTGCGGCAGCGGCCGGCCGTCATGTGCCGCAGCGCGTGACGGGCGCGACGGGTCAGCAGGTTTTGCATGCGGGCCGGCGGACCGGGGTGGTGGAAAAACAGGCTGACACGGCGGTGGTGTTTTTGCATGGCTGGCTGATGTCGCCGGCAATGTGGGATGCCGCCATCGCCCGTCTGAATGGGAAGGTGCGTTGTGTCGCGCTGTGGCAGCCGGGCCATGGGCCGAGCTCGGCACCGCCGGCAGACTTCAGCATGGATCAGTGGGCCGACTGGGTGCGCGACAACCTGCAGGCGCTGGGCATCCGGCGTGCCGTGCTGGTCGGTCATTCGATGGGGGGGCTGCTGGCTCAGGTGACGGCGCGGCGCTTTCCGGAGATGGTGTGTGGTGTCGTGTTGGCGGGCGCGCAGGATACCCTGTGGTCGCGCGCGCGCAATGAAGATTTCGTCGCACGGGCCGATGCCATTGCTGAGGCCTGGGGGCCGGAATTGGCGCGTGCGTTTGGCGAGCGGCTGTATGGCACGGCGTTGCTCGATCGGGAGCCGGGCCTGCTGGGCATCTGGGAAGCGGCAGTGCGCCGCTATGACCTGGCTGGACTGCCGCCGTTGGCGAAAGCGATTGCCCAACGCGCAGACCTGAGTACGCTGCCAGCCCCGGCGGGCTTGCCCACGCTGGCGGTGCATGGCACGGCCGATACGGCGATAGCGCTGGCGGATGGGCGCGCCATGGCCAAACGCATACCCGGCGCGCGCTTCGTCACGGTGCCCGGTGCGGGGCATTGTGTGCCACTGGAAGATCCGGAGCGTTTTGCGGGGCTGTTGGCTGGTTTTCTGCGCCAATACAAACTGCCGGCCTGATCATGTCCGACACCCGCTTTCCACTGCCGGACAATGTTCTGCCTGATTTCATCGCGCTCAATGCGCGCTGGCGGCCCCGTGCGCCGGCGCTGGTCATGGGTGAGCTTCGACTCGACTGGGGCACGCTCGATGCGCGCGCCAACCGTGTGGCGCAGGGCTTGATCGCGTTGGGGGTGCGCCGTGGTGATGCGGTGGGCAGCCTGCTGCCCAATGCGCCGCAGACGCTGGAGATCATGCTGGGTGTGCTGCGCGCCGGCGCGGTGATGGTGCCACTGTCGACCATGCTGACCAGCGATACGCTGGCCGTGATGGCGCGGGATGCCGAGGTGCGTGTGATGTTTGTGCATGGCGACTACCAACAGGTTCTGCATCCAGCTGTGGATACCGCTGCATCAAGCTGGATTGCGGTCGGCCACGAGGGGCCGCTGTCTCCGGGCTGGCTTGATTTTGATGGATGGGCTGCGGGCCAGCCGGAACATAAACCCGAGGTTGGCCTGTCGGGTGCAGACCGCTTCAACATCATCTACAGCTCGGGCACCACAGGGGTACCCAAGGGTATCGTGCACAGCCACGCGGCGCGCTTCAATTTTGCCTGGGCACGGGTGGCTGATTTTCGCATCGAGCGGGAGTCGGTCATACTGATTTCGACGCCGCTGTATCACAACGGCAGCATGCTGACCCTGCTGCCAGCCTTGCTGGTGGGTGCGACCATCGTGGTCATGCCGCGTTTTGATGCGACTGCGGCGCTGGATCTGATCGAGCATGAAGGTGTGACCCACACCTTTATGGTGCCGTCGCAGTATGTCGATCTGGTGGCGCATCCCGAATGGCATGCGCGTGATCTTTCTTCAATGGTGATGGCGCTGAGCGGTGGCGCGGCGATCCGGCGCGATACCAAGCTGGCCATGCTGGACAAGCTCGGTGATGCCTTCATGGAGTTGTATGGGGCGACCGAAGGGTTTTCCATCACCCTCCGCGGCCATGAGATGCGCGAGCGGCTTGACTCGGTGGGCACGCCGGTGATCGGCGTGGATGTGCGCCTGGTGGGAGACGATGATCGCGAGGTGGCCGAAGGCGCAGTGGGCGAGCTGTGCGGCCGCAGTCCTTTTCTGATGTGCGGTTATCACAATCAGCCGGCCATGACCGACGAGTCGCTATGGCACGACGAGGCCGGGCGTGCTTACTACCGCTCCGGTGATCTGGGCCGGCGTGATGCCGACGGGTATTTTTTCATTTCCGGCCGCAAGAAGGAGATGATTATCTCGGGTGGCATCAATATTTACACGCAGGACCTTGAACGCGTGCTCAATGCCCACCCGGCGGTGCGCGATTGCGCGGTCATCGGTGTGGCTCATCCGAAGTGGGGCGAAACGCCGGTGGCCTATGTCGTGGCGACCATCGGTGCCGCTGCCGATGGCGCGCAGATTGCCGCCTGGGCCAATGAACAGCTGGGCAAGTTCCAGCGCATTTCTTCCGTAGTTTTCATCGACGCCTTGCCGCGCAACGCCATGGGCAAGGTGGTCAAGGCCGAGCTGCGCGCCCGGCATGCCAGGGAATTTTCATGACGAACACAACATCCGCGGTCGAGGCCGACCTTTACATGCCGTCCGACCTGCCGCCGCAACCGGGCATGGACGAGCGCGGCTTCTGGGCCTTTTGCGCGCAGAAACAACTGAAGTTCCAGCGCTGCGGCGCCTGCGGGCGGCATCGGCATCCGCCAGTGCCGCTCTGCCCGGTGTGCCAGTCCGATCATCTTGAATGGACCGAAGCGCCGGCGCGCGCCACGGTCTATACCTACACCATCGTTCATCATGCGCCGCATCCTTCACTGCTTCAGCGTGTGCCCTACAACGTGGCCGTGCTGTCGTTTGCCGGGCTCGATGATGTGCGCCTGATCAGCAACGTGGTCGATGTGAGCGCCATTGACATGGCCATCGGTTTGGAGGTGGAACTGGTCTGGCAGGGGCCAGTGGCGGGTTACTGGCTGCCGCGTTTTCGACGTGTGGGTAGCACGGTAAGCAGCACGGGGAGTGCGTCATGACGGCCGCTGCGCAGCGCGCCTGCATTGTCGGCATCGGCCAGACCGATTACCGCCGCTGGGGTGGTATCACCGACCGCAGCCAGTTTCAGCTGGCCTGTCAGGCAGCGCTGGCAGCCGCGGCCGATGCCGGGCTGCCGCATCACAAGATTGACGGCTTCACGTCCTACTCGGGCGACATCAGTGAACCTTCGCTGTTGCAGGTGGCGCTCGGCCTGCCGCGCCTGCGGTTTGCCAGCATGGTGTGGGGGGGCGGTGGTGGCGGCTCGTGCGCAGCGGTTGATCAGGCGGTTGCGGCAGTGGAGTCCGGGCTGGCTGAATATGTCATTGCGTTTCGTTCGCTGGCGCAGGGACAGGGACAGCGCTTTGGCCTGCATCGTGATGGCCGCATTCACGGCAGCTTCACCAGTCCGTTTGGCATGCATTCACCACCGTCGATGATCGCACCGGCGGTGCGCCGTCACATGTTTGAATACGGCACCAAACCCGAACATCTGGCCGAGGTGGCGCTGACCTGCCGCGCCAATGCTGGCCGTAACCCCAACGCGGTGATGCGCGACCGGCCGCTGACGCTGGAAGCCTACTTCGCGGCGCGCATGATTGCCGATCCGCTGCGGCTCAACGACTGTTGTCTGGAAACCGATGGCGCCTGCGCCGTGCTGGTCACCACACTGGAGCGCGCGCGTGACCTCAAGCAGATGCCGGTGCGCATACTGTCGAGTATTCATGGCAGCGGCCCGGGCTGGGGCACGGGCATGCTCGGTTCGCACAACATGCCGCTGGATGTCTATGCCTCGGTCAATTCGCGCACGCTGGCGCCGGAGTTGTTCGGCCGCGCCGGACTCAAGCCCGCTGATATTGATGTGGCGCAGATCTATGACAACTTCACCGGGCTGGTCATCATGGCTCTGGAAGATTATGGTTTCTGTGGCGTGGGCGAGGGCGGCGAGTTTGTTGCGTCAGGCGCCATCCGCTGGCCCGACGGCGGCCTGCCGATCAACACGGCGGGGGGCAACCTGTCCGAGGCTTACGTGCATGGCCTCAATCATGTGGTGGAGGGCGTACGTCAGTTGCGCGGCACGTCGACCTCGCAGGTGACGGATGCGCAGACCTGTTTTGTTTGTGGTGGCCTGGGTGTGGCGCCGACCAGCGCGCTCATCCTTGGCCGGTGAGGGTTTTGTTCATGTTGCGAAAGGCAGAAACCATGAATGCCAGAAAAATGTTCGGTCGGGTCCTGCCCGGCCTGCTGATGTGCGTTGCGCTACAGGGCGGGGCAGCCTGGGCGCAGGACAGTTATCCCAGCCGCTCGATCCGCCTGCTGTTGCCGGGCCCCCCCGGCAACATCACCGACACCATGGCGCGCATGATGGCCAAGTCGGTTGGTGATCAACTCGGCCAGACCGTGGTGGTCGACAACAAGCCGGGCGCCGGCAGCATCATCGCGACCGAGTTGGCAGCACGCGCCAAGCCGGACGGTTACACCATCCTGATGATCTCGGCACCCTTCGTGACCAACCCGGGCCTGTACGACAAGCTGCCCTACGACAGCCTGAAGGATCTGCTTCCCATCGTGCAGTTGTCGGAAAATGGCTTCCTGATTGCGGTCAATGACAAGCAGCCCTGGCGCAGCATGCAGGAGCTCGTGGACGCCTCGCGCAAGTCGAATTCAGGCATCAGCTACGCGTCGCCCGGCATCGGCACCGTGATGCATCTGGCCGGACAGTTGTTCAACGTCGAATACGGCACGCGTTTCGTCAACGTGCCCTACAAGGGCAGCGTCCAGGCCGGCCAGGATGTGGCCGGCGGGCACGTGCCGGTGATCATCGATCCGATCGCCACCACCATCGCCATGATCAAGGATGGCAAGCTGCGCGCGCTGGCTGTGACCCATGCTGCGCGCCAGAAGGAACTGCCGGACGTGCCGACCGTGCGTGAACTGGGCTACCCGAAGCTGGAGACGAAGTCGTTCTCCGGTTTCATGCTACCGGCCGGTACACCGCGGGCGATCGTGCAAAAGCTCAATGTCGCCTTCAACAAGGCGATCAATGACCCCGAGATCCAGAAAACCCTTGCCAGCCAGAATCTGGTCGGTGGCACGCCCGAGGAATTTGGCGCCATGCTCAAGGGTGAGATGGACCGCTGGGTGCCGCTGATTCGTCAGCTCAAGATCAAGGCGGAGTAGGGCTGGCGCGGGCCCCCAGCGCCCGTTCCACCGGCAGGCCGGACTGTTGCCAGAGCAGCATGCCGCCACGCAGGTTGGCAACACGCTCGAAGCCGGCCTTGAGCAGGATGACGCTTGCCTGACCCGAACGCATGCCGGCGTGACACACCGCTATGACCGGGTGGTCGCGCGGCACTTCGGCCAGCCGGTTGCGCAACTCGGCGAGCGGAATCAGCCGGGCATGCGGAATGTGGCCGAGGCGGTCGTCAAACTCTTCGCGTTCGCGCACGTCGAGCACCTGCACCTCGTTCAGATGCTCGGAGAGCCAGTCGGGTTCGATTTCAAGCAGGCCGGCATAGGTATGGCGCACCGGGCCCCAGTCGGCCCGCCCGGGGACTTTGCCATCGGCCGGCTTGCCCGATTGCAGATTGGCCGGCACGGCGATCTCGAGCAGCTTGGGGTGCGGCAGTTGCAGGTTTTCCATGAAGCCAACGAAATCACGCTCGCTTGCCTGCCCGCCGATGCGCGGGTTGAAGGCGCGCTCTTCGGCTACCGACGAGACGGTACGGCCGCTGTAGTCATGGGCGGGGTAGATCAGGCAGGCATCGGGCAGGCTGAAGATCTGTTCGATGATCGAGTGATACAGGATGCCGGCATTGCCCTGCTGGAAATCGCAGCGCCCGGCGCCGCGGATGAGCAGGGCATCACCAGTGAAGGCCATGGCGTGATCATCGATGACATAGGTGATGCAGCCATCGGTATGACCGGGGGTGGCGCGCACTTCAAGCCTGCGTTGGCCAAACCGCACGTGATCGCCGTGGTCGAACAGCAGGTCGGCATTTTTCAGGGCGCTGCCGTAGCGTCTGGAAATGCCGACGCGGCAAGCGGTGGCCAGCGCCATTAGCCATGAGCCGGTGACGTGGTCGGCGTGGCAATGGGTATCAAGTGCTGCCACCAGCCGCAGGCCCAGCTCGCCGATCAGGGCGAGGTCGCGGTAGTGTTGGTCAAACACCGGGTCGATGATGACGGCCTCGCGACTCACCGGATCGCCCAGCAGGTAGGTATAGGTCGAGGACGTCGTGTCGTATAACTGACGAAGGATCAGGCTGTTGTCCATGGTGTTCTCCGCGTTGGGATCCATTATGGGCCAGTGCCGCCCGCCTTGCCATTTGCCTGCCACCGGTCTACTGTAATGACATGAACAAGACCCAAAGCAGCCTGTGAAACTGCCCAAGCTCAACGCCGGTGATTTCTGGGGTGGCTTGACTGCAATGCTGGTCGCCTTGCCCTCGGCCATCGCTTTTGGTGTGACGATATTCTCCCCCCTCGGGAGCAGTTATGCGGCGCAGGGGGCGCTGGCCGGTATCCTCGGCGCCATCGCTCTGGGCATGATCGTGCCAGCACTCGGTGGCACGCTGCGCCTGATCACGGCGCCGTGCGCGCCTGCGGCGGCGGTGCTCGCCGGTTTTTCGCTTGAATTCATCCAGGGTGGCGGCGATGTCGGCACCGCCTTGCTGCTGCTCTCGTTGCTAGGCCTGGCCGCCGGTTTGCTGCAGATCGCTTTTGGCACGCTGCGTCTGGGCCAACTGATTGTGTACATGCCTTACCCAGTGGTCAGCGGCTATCTGTCGGGCGTCGGTCTGTACATCATTGCCGGGCAGGTGCCACAGTGGCTCGGTGTACCGAAGGGTGTTCATTTCTGGCAGGCGCTCGGCTCGTCGGCCTTCTGGCAATGGCAGGGCATGCTGGTCGGTGCGGTGACCATGGTGGTCATGCTGCTCGCGCCGCGCGTGACGAAAATGGTGCCGGCCGCCATCCTTGCGCTGCTCGCCGGTGTCGGCAGTTATTTCCTACTGGCCTTGAATGATCCGGCCCTGCTGCAACTTCAGGGCAATGCGCTGGTCATCGGCGCGCTCGGCGGTGGTGGCAACATGCTCGACGCCCTGAGTGGTCGCTGGCACGCCATCGAAGCCATCAGTGCGGCGCAGGTGCTGCACATCGCCGTGCCGGCCCTGACGCTGGCCGTGCTGCTGTCGATCGACACGCTCAAGACCTGCGTTGTGCTCGATGCCCTGACGCGCTCGCGCCATAATTCCAACCGGGAACTGATCGGTCAGGGTGTCGGCAACGTCGCCTCGGCGCTGATCGGCGGTATCCCCGGCGCCGGCACGATGGGGGCGACGCTGGTCAATATTTCCAGCGGCGCGGTCGGACGCCTGTCTGGGGTGGTCGAAGGGCTGATGGCCCTGGCCGCGTTCCTGCTGCTGGGCAGCGTCATCTCGTGGGTGCCGGTGGCCGCACTGGCGGCGATTCTGATCGTCATCGGCGTGCGCATGATCGACCTGCACAGCTTGGCCTTCCTGAAGCAGCGCTCGACCGTGCTCGATTTTGCCGTGATCTGCGCGGTGGTTATCACCGCCCTGACGGTCAGCCTGATTGCCGCGTCGGGCATCGGTGTGGCCCTGGCGGTGGTCCTGTTCATTCGCGAAGAAATCGGCGGCACCATCGTGCACCGCAGCCTGTCGGGTGGCGAGACGTTCTCCAAGCGCGTGCGCAGTCAGGCGGAAATGGAAATTCTTGCCGCCCATGGCAAACGGTGTGCGGCGATTGAATTGCAGGGCAGTCTGTTTTTTGGCACCGCCAACCAGTTGTATTCGGTGCTCGAACCCGAACTCAAGACGCGCGATTTTGTCATCCTTGACATGCGTCGTGTGCAGACCGTCGACGTGACCGCCGTGCACATGCTCGACCAGATCAAGGACATGCTCGCCGAACGCAAGGGGGTACTGATCTTCACCCATCTGCCGCAGCATCTGCCCTCCGGGCGCGACATGGAGCAGTATTTTGATCAGCTTGGTCTGGTGCGTCCCGAGAGTCCGGTGCGCGTGTTTGCCGAACTTGATGACGCACTGGAGTGGGTCGAGGACTGCATCATCGCGGAAGTCCAGCTGGTGCGCGACGCCGAGCGACCGCTGGATCTGGCTGAGCTCGACATGTTTCGCAGCCGCAAACCGGAAACCCTGCATGCCCTGCTGGCGCACATGGAACAGCGCTCCTGCAAGGCAGGGGAGCGGATTTTCTCAAGCGGCGACACGGGCGACGAGTTGTTCATCATCCGCTCGGGCTCGGTGCGCATCATGCTGCCGATTTCGGAAAAGCTCAGCCATCATCTGGGCACATTTGGCCGTGGCGCATTTTTTGGCGAGATGGCTTTTCTGGACGGCGCTGTGCGTTCTGCCGATGCCATTGTATTCACCGATGCCGAGTTGTTTGTGCTCTCGCGCAAGAGTTTCAATGCGCTGGCCGAAGAACACAAAAAGCTTGGCCTGGGCCTGATGGAAGGGCTGGCCAGCGTGCTCTCCAGCCGGCTACGCTATACCAACGGTGAATTGCGCATGCTCGAGTCGTGACGGGCGCACGCTGGGCAGGCATCGAGAGGCTCTTTGAAGCCTGTGTCTACCGGCAAGTCTGGCGGCATGAGGCAGCCGCCTCGACTCGGGCATGATTTCAGTATGGCGTGAAATCAGACCAGACCTGTGTCAGCGTCTGGTGCTGATGTTTGCGTCGGAAATCAGGGTTTGGCGGGCACCGGCGGCGTCGGAGGGGCCGGAGGGGCGAGCCAGCGCGCCGCATCCGT
Source organism: Burkholderiales bacterium (assembly GCA_947475815.1). Classification (GTDB taxonomy): domain Bacteria; phylum Pseudomonadota; class Gammaproteobacteria; order Burkholderiales; family Burkholderiaceae_D; genus CANJOT01. The sequence continues at coordinate 11,064 of CANJOT010000015.1, forward strand.
CGACACCTCGCTCAGGGGGTCGGACAACAACACCACGCGGGTGTTGCCGGGCAAGAGCGCATAACGCGCCACCGCGGTCTGCGGCTTGATCGGCAGCGGGCTGTCTTCAGTCTTGATCATGATCTTGCCGAGCAGCACCTGTGCGAGCGGGGCGTCTTTACTGTCGCTCAACAGCAGACGCGTCCCGACACCATCGGTCGCCGCAGCAGCGCCCTTGCCGGTTGCGAGTTGCAGCCGCGGCAGCAGGCTTTCACCGACCTGCTGGGACTGGACGATCTTCAGGTCGGGCAGCTTGCGCAGCAGGGCACTGATGCTGGCGACACTGGCTGGTGCGTCGGCACTCTGGGTGACCACCCAGGCCTGATCACGGCGCACGAGCGTGACCGATCCCTTGCCGTCGGTCAGTTCGATGCGCGCCACGTCGTTGAGCACCAGTTTTTCAAAGGGGCGTGCGCCGGTGGTGGGTGCCGTGCCCCAGTTGACCAGCGTGTTCCAGAACACCATCACGCTGATGGCGACGATCACCAGCAGCAGCGCCACCAGGGTCATGAATTGTTTACGGTTCATGCTGCCACCTCTTCTACCTGGCTGACTTTGGGACTGTCGCGCCGCCGCCAGCGCCACAACACCAGACCAGCGAGCATGACCAGCAGCGGCGCTGCGCCGATGTTGGCAAGCTTGGTCCAGAACTGCAGCGATTCGCTGTCGGCGCGCAGGGTCTTGCGCAACTCCTTCAGGTCGCGCCGGGTCTCGATGCTCTTCTTGCGGAAGTTCTCAAGTTCCTGCTGCTGCTCGGGCGAGATGATGGTGGACTGCGCATCACTGCGCTGTTTCTGCATCGCGACGAGTTTTTCCTGGGTCGTGGTGAGGGTGTCTTCGAGCGACTTGATCTTGCCCAGATAACTCTGCTGGGCACGCGATTCCATCTGCTGAATGACGGTGAGCGGGCGCGCAAAGGCAGCGCGACCGCGCAGGTTGGCCAGATCGAGATCGCCGGCCACCTGCTCGACCAGGCTTTGCGCGAAGTTCAGGTTGCCATTGCGCGGTACGGCAACACGCTGGCCAAACACGTCCTGAATTTCGACGGCGGCACCATCGGTCAGCATGTCGACATCGGCCACCAGCACCACGGAATTTTCCTGAGCCGAGGTTTTCAGCGAAGGCGGGGCGGCGGGTTTGGCGGCGTCTGCCTTGGCCGCGCCGGCCTTGCCGGGCGGCGGCTTGATATCCTGTCCGGGCGGGCCGTCGGGGAAGGCCGTGGTGAAGGTGCCCGACAGGCGCAGGGCGATCGGATATTCCTCGTTCGAGGGCTCGTACCCGCGGGTAGAGGGCTCGCCCGTCAGCGTGGCGATGATCAGGTCGAACAGGCTGGCGTTTTTGGTGGTGCGCGCCAGCACCGTGGCGCGCAGGCCATCGGCCGGCTTGCCCGTAAACTTGCCGCCAAACGGAATGAGCAGGTTGCCCACCCGGCTGATGGCGAGGTCATCCTTGTCGAGCGCTTCCTGCGGCAGGGTCAGCAGGGTGGGCAGCAGGCGTGTTCCCGTGCCGGTGGCGTAACCGAGGTCGGCCACGACCTTGGTGGTGTCGAGGGTGTAGCCCCAGTGCTGCATGAGCACGTTGAAGGTCGACGGGCTCGGCTTGTTGCCGCCCAGCGGACTCTGCATGTCGGGCTGCTGATCAAAGTACGAGTAGGGATCGACGAAGGCAATCAGCTTGCCGCCGCGCAGCACAAACTGGTCGAGGGCGTATTCGGTCTGGGTAGAAATGTCGCGCGGGTGAATAACCAGCAGCACCTTGATGGCATCCGGAATGCTGCTTGCATTCAGTTCGACCTTCTGCACGGTGAACTGGCTTTGCAGTTCGCTCATCAAGACCCACGGCTCGGACGGTTGCTGGCGCGTGGCCAGATCCAGACTGCGTCCCAGCACTGGCAGGGCGCTCATGACGCCGATCACCGGTTTGCTGGCCGCCGAGACGCGCGAGATGGCACGCGTGATGTCGTACTCAAGCAGGCGTTCGCGGTCCGGGGCGAGCACCGGCAGCACCGACTTCTGGTCGAGAAACGCGACCGACAGGCCAAGGTAGAACTTCTCGCGGGTTTCGGTCAGTTGTGCCTGAATGCCATCGAGAGTGGCCGATTCTTCGGCATCGGTGTCGGGTTCCGGATTGGCGGTCTCGACAACGATCTTGCCGGGTGCGGCGCGCTGATATTCGCGCAGCAGGTCTTCGACACGCGAGGCAAAGGTCTGCAGGTCGACCGGCGTGGCGCCACCGCGGCTGGCGTAATAGCGGATGGTGACCGGCGCCTCGAGTTTGGCGAGCATCTTTTTCGTGCCCGCGGACAGGGTGTAGACCCGGCCTTGCGTGAAGTCGAAACGCCAGTCGGACAGGCTCAGGTTGAGGTTGGCGAGGACCAGGATGGCGGCCAGCACAATGATGCCGCCAGCGGTATAAACCACATTGCTGCGGGACATGTTGAGATTGGGCATGTTCATGAGGGCCTCCTAACCAGCGCGGTGGCCACGGACGACCACCCCGGTGCAAAATAGAGCAAAGCCCATGACGGAGGCGAAATAGGCGAGGTCACGCAGGTCCAGCACGCCGCGTTGCAGATTGTCGAAGTGCGCCATGACGCTGAACGATGCAATCGTCTGCACCACCAGCGGATGAGCCCAGCGCACCAGCAGGTCAGTGACCGGCCGGTAGCCGGCGAGAATCAGGAACAGACAGATCACCACCGAAACGATGAAGCTGATCACCTGATTGCGCGTCATCGCCGAGGTCAGGCAGCTGATGGCCAGATAGGCGCCCGATAGCAGCAGGCTGCCGATGTAACCCGACAGGATGATGCCGTTGTCCGGGCTGCCCAGCAGGTTGACCGTGATCCAGACCGGGAAGGTCAGGGCCAGGGCCAGCAGCAGGAACAGCCACGAAGCGAGAAATTTCCCGAGTACTGCCTGCCATACCGTGATGGGCATGGTGAGCAGCAGCTCGAGTGTGCCCATGCGCCGCTCCTCAGACCACAAGCGCATACCCGCCGCCGGCACCAGAAACAGGTAGATCCACGGATGCCAGGTAAAGAACGACATGAGCGAAGCTTCGCCGCGCTCGAAAAAATTGCCGATGGTGAAGGTCAGAAAGCCGCTCAGCAGCAGGAAAATCACCAGAAACACATAGGCCAGCGGTGACGTGAAATAAGCGCCCAGTTCGCGCTTGATGATGGCCTGGATATTGGACCATGAAGTCATCATGCCACCTTCCTTACGGTATCAGGCAGGGTGATCTCGCGAAATACTTCGTCGAGCCGGCCTTCTTCAACAACGATATCTTCGAGTTGCCACTGGCGCGCGCGCGCCAGGTCGATGATGTGTGCGGCCAGCAGACCATCGCCGCCGGCCTGAGGCGTGGCGCGAATGGTGGTGCGGCCGGGCTGGTCTTCCGGGCTGATCATGTCGATCTGTGCCGGCAGCGCGGCGAGGGCGGTCTGCACGCTGGCGCGGTCGCCGTCGTGGGCGATCGAGAAGCGCACCGCGCCGGCGAAGGGTGAGCGCGCCTTGAGTTCGCGCGGCGTGCCGTTGGCGACGATGGTGCCGCGGTCGATGATGATGACGCGTGAGCAGACGGCTTCGACTTCTTCAAGGATGTGGGTCGAGAAGATGATGGCCTTGCTTTCACCGAGCCGTTTGATGAGGCCGCGCACCTCATGCTTCTGGTTGGGGTCGAGCCCGTCGGTCGGCTCGTCGAGAATGAGCACGTCGGGATCGTGGATGATCGATTGCGCCAGGCAGGTGCGGTGTTTGTAGCCCTTGGAGAGCGTCTCGATGGTCTGGTGCAGCACCTCGCCGAGAAAGCAGGTTTCCACCACGCTGCCGATGGCGCGCTTCTTTGCATCGCCACGCAGGCCACGCAGGTCGGCGGCAAATCCGAGAAAGGCGGTGACGGTCATGTCGGCATACCCCGGCGCGTTTTCCGGCAGGTAGCCAATCAGGCGGCGCGCGGCGATGGCCTGGTCGACGACATCGAAACCGCCGACCGTGACACTGCCGCTGGTGGGCGGGTAAAAGCCGGTGATGATGCGCATGGTGGTCGATTTGCCGGCGCCATTTGGCCCGAGAAATCCCAACACTTCACCCCGTTCGACGCTGAATGAAAGATCATTGACGGCACGGTGCCGGCCAAAATATTTCACCAGATTGCGGACCTCAATCATCGATGTTGTCTCCATTTTTGTTGCCTGAGCGGCACAACCCTTACGGGGTGCCGCGGCAGAGTGTAATACCGATTGCAGATGGGTGCATGAAGGAAATTGAAACTTGGCCGATTTTCTGCGTATTTTTCTGCGTATTTTCGCTGCGTATTTTTGCACGGCAGAGCAGGATCTACAGCGGAATGTGCCGGTCGCGGGACCATGGTAGTGCAGCTTTGGAGTACCATTTGCACAAGAATTTGAGCGCAGCCGCCCACGCCCGTGGGTACGCTGGCGGGCGCCGGCATCAGCAACCGCGTTGATGGTTGTGAATGCCGGGTCAACGTGGATGATCAAGGAGTGAACCAATGAACGACCGGAAAAATATGCTGCTCCCCCTTATGCTGGCCTCCGTGCTGGCCGGACTATCCACGGTCGCGCTGGCCCAGGACTATCCCAACAAACCGATCCGCCTGATCATGCCCTACCCGGTGGGTGGCAGTATCGACATCGCCGGCCGCATCGTCGCCCAGCGCCTGGCCGAGAGCCTGGGCCAGCCGGTGGTGGTGGAGAACCGTACTGGCGCAGGCGGCACGGTCGGCACCGAAGCCGGCATGCGCGCCGCGCCGGACGGCTATACCATCGTCATGGGCGGCATGGGCACCATGGCGCTCAGCCCGAACCTGCAAAAGAACCTGCCGTATGATCCGGCGCGCGATTTTTCGCCGGTCACCAATCTGGTCGCCATTCCTTATGTGCTGGTCGTCGGCCCGTCGGTGCGCGCCAACAGCGCCGCCGATCTGATCGCCATGGCCAAGGCCAAGCCGGATGTCATCAACTACGCCTCGGGCGGAAGCGGCAGTGCGCCCCATCTGGCCGGCGAGCTGTTCAAGTCGATGGCCGATGTGCGCATCGTCCACGTGCCCTACAAGGGCAGCACGCCGGCCATCACCGACACCATCAGTGGCCAGGTGCAGTTCACCTTCACTGGCATTCCCTCGATCATGTCGCAGCTCAAGAGCAACCGCCTGCGTGCCATCGGCATCACCAGCACCAAACGCGCTTCGGCCCTGCCGGATGTGCCGACGATTGCCGAGTCGGGCATCCCCGGGTATGAAGTCAATCCCTGGTTTGGCGTGCTGTTGCCAGCGCGCGCCCAGCCGGCGCTGGTGGCCCGCCTGAACAGCGAAATCCAGAAAATTCTCCAGCAACCTGCGGTGCGTGAACGTTTTGCCAGCGAAGGCATGGAGCCGGCCTGGACCACCCCTGCAGCGTTTGCGGCCTACATCAAAACCGAGCAGGCCAAGTGGGGCAAGGTGATCCGCGACGGCGACATCCACGGCGAATAAATGCTACCCGCCGGAATCCGCAGGGGTTCCGGCAGTGGCAATTCAGGGGCAATAGAGCGCGCGCAAGTGCCGCACGTTGTCCAGCGTGTCAATGCCGGCCAGTGCGCCGATCAGTGTTTCGCCGCGGCGCTTGCCGAGCACGGGGCAGATCAGGCCGCGCGCCTTGTCGCCGATTTCGTCGAGACTCAGCGGGTTTTCAAAACTGCCCTTGGCCGCCTCAGTGCGCTGGCTCAGTGTGCGACCGTCCTTGAGCTGAATGTCCATGGCGCAACTCCAGCCGCGCACTGCGTTGGGGCTGCTGGTGTCGGCCTTGGCGCTGATGCGGCCACGCAGGGCAAGGATGGCGGCTTCGCTCATGCGGTTTTTGTCGCGCGCCGCCGCAAAACTCACCGTGCCATCGACCAGCATGAGGGCGATCAGATGCTGCAGCGAAATGCTCGGCATGGCCCGATTGTCGACGATCTTCAGTTCCGTGGCTGGCAGGTGTACGATCAGATGTTGCACATCGCCGGCAGCGAAACCGTGCGTTTGCAGCAGGCTGTGCAACACATCCAGCGGCGCCTGGGCCGGCCCGCCGGCACACCAGCGTTTGATACCGGCGCGGTTGATTTCGTGCCGCTCGCCCAGTTCACGCACCAGAGCCTCGGCGTCGGCCTCGGGGGCATAGGTGGCAAACACATTGTCGCTGCCGGAGAACACGTCCTCCACGCCGGTAAAACCGGAACGCGCCATCAGCGCGGCGAGCACGCCGTTGTGGGCCGGCATGCCGCCCACCGCATAGGCTTTCTCGACGTGGCCGGGATCGCGCAGGCGGGTATATAAGCCGGAGGCCTGCTGGCCTGCATAGGTCAGAGCGTAGCGGCACTGGCGCGCGTTCAGCCCGAGGATGGCGGCGGCACCCGCCGTGGCGCCAAACAGATGGCCAAACGCACCATTGACGGCCGCTGGCCGCAACGCCGCACGCGGCGCGAAGGCCAGCATGCTGCGCGCGCACAGGTCATAACCGAGGGCGATGCAGCGCAGCAGTTCTGCACCGCTGCGGCCTTCCTGCTCGGCCAGCGCCAGAACGGCAGGGATGACCGCTGTGCCCGGATGGGTGCGTGAGGGCGGATGGGTGTCGTCGGTTTCGGCGGCGTGGCCGGCCATGCCATTGGCGAGCGCGCCGTTCAGACTGGAACTCATCCGCCGCGTACCGATCAGGCCGCTGGTTTCGGCCGCAGGCTGGGTGCTGACGTAATGCTGCGCGCTTTTACCGGGCGGAAGCCGCGAGCCGGCGATGATGGCGGCGAAGGTGTCGAGCAGATGAATTTTGGTGCGCGTGGCGACGACGGTCTCGAGGCTGCGACGTCGGGCCCCTGCAATGTGCGTGCTCAGCTTGCGCATCAGCGGCGAGATGGACTCTGTCGTGTTTGCCATGGTTCAGGCGGATGGGGAAGGGCGGGCCGCGGCGCGCGCAATGCTGCCCGCATCGGCCAGTGTGGCGACGGACCAGCACAGGTCCAGCAGTTCGCCGCTCGGGCCGGCGCCGAGCACCTCGTCCGTCAGTCCATGAAATTTCGTGTCGAGATCGCGGTCACTCATTGGCCGGCCGATGGTGCCGAGGGCGTGCTCGACACGGTGTTCGATGGCGCGGCCATCCGTGAGGTGCAAGCGCACCGTTGCCTGAGTGCGTGACAGCGCTTCATCGACCGTCACCGTAATGCGCTGGCGCACGGCCAGCACGCGTGCATCGAGGACGCAGTCATCGCTAAATTGCGTTTCGCCGATGGTGCCAAACACGATCGCCGCTGCCGCTACATGAAACACGCTGAATTTTCCTTCCAGCCCCGTCGACGGTGTCGGATGGTTGGTCATCTGCAGGGTGCGTGGCGAGACGATCAGCTTGATGTGCTCAATCTGTTCGGGCCTGAGCGCGTGTTGCTCGCGCAGGGCGATGCAGGCATCGATGACCGCATGCACTACCAGGCCGCAGGCATAGGGTTTGTACATGTTCTGCGACAACTCATAGTGCTGGCCGAGTTCGGCGGTAATGGTATTCGCATCAAAGCGCGTCGACAATACCCGTCCGAAGCCGCGCTTGCCCTCAATTGCCTGTTCACTGCTGGTGAAACCCTGGCGCGCCAGCATGGCGGCCATGAAGCCATTCTGCGCGGCCCGACCCGGATGCAGGCTTTTCGACATCGAACCAAACACTTCCTGCAATCCCGCCGCCTGCGTGGCGGCAATGCCCAGTGCCCAAGTCATCTGCTGTGCCGACAGACCGAGCAGCTTGCCGATCGCCGCCGCAGCGCCAAACACGCCGGCCGTGCCGGTGATGTGCCAGCCCAGATCGTGATGTTCGGGAAACACAGACAGGCCGATGCGGCATTCAGCTTCGACACCCAGCACGAAGGCGTGCAGCAGCTCGGCTCCGGAGATCCTGTGCCACTCGGCAAATGCAAACAGGGCCGGCAATACCGGCGCGCTCGGATGCACGGCGCGCGCATGGGTATCATCAAAATCGAGCAGGTGTGAACTCATGCCGTTCAGAAGCGCGGCGTGGGGTGCATCGAGGCGCTCGCTGCGGCCAAACACGGTGGCCTGCGGCGGCCCCTGAAACGGCGCGATGGCTGCCAGCGCGCGCGTGATGGTTTCGTGCCCGGCGCCACCGACCGCACAACCGCTCCAGTTGACGATGGCGCGAGCCGCTTCGTGGCGCACCCCAGCCGGAATATCCTCCAGCCGCGAGTCCACCAGAAACCGCGCCAGAACCGCGGTGACGTTATTCATGTTGAACGGCCCGATTCAGTTGGCGACGATGTTGGCCTCGCGGATCACCTTGGTCCACTTGGTCACTTCTTCGCGCAGGTAACGATCGAATTCCTGCGGGGTTGAGCTTTCCGGTTCGGCGCCCTGGGCCGCGAGGGCGGCGATGACGTCGGGCAGCTTGAGTGCTGCGTTGATCTCTTTGTTGAGCTGGGCAAGGATGGCTGGCGGCGTGCCGGCCGGCGCGAGCATGCCGGTCCAGCCGGTGGCTTCATAACCGGGCACGCCGGCTTCGGCGATGGTTGGCAGCTCAGGCATCAGGCGCGAGCGCCGCGCCGACGTGACAGCGAGCGCGCGCACGCGGTTGGCGCGAATCTGCGACATGGCCGCAGGCAGCGACGAAAAGGCGATCTCGATCTGGCCACCGATGATGTCGGTGATGGCAAAGCCTACGCCCTTGTAGGGCACATGGACGATGTTGACATTGGCCATGCTCTTGAACAGTTCAGCCACCAGATGGGTCGCTGCCCCCGTGCCGCCCGAGCCAAAATTGAGCTTGCCAGGTTTTGCCCTGGCCAGCGCGATCAGTTCGTTGACCGACTTGGCGGGCACGTTGTTGCCGACCACCAGCACCTGCGGCACCGACGCCACCAGCGCTACCGCCGAGAAGGAGTTGGTCGGGTGGTAAGCCAGATTGGGCGTCAGGCCGGCATTGGTGGCGTGGCTGGTGGCAATCATCACCAGGGTATAACCGTCGGGCTTGGCGTTGGCGGTCAGTTCCGAGGCGAGGTTGCCGCCGGCGCCGGGGCGGTTGTCCATGACAAAGGGCTGCCCCCCCGCGGCTGCGAGATGGGGTCCGATGATGCGGCCAACTGCATCGGCTGCACCGCCGACCGGAAATCCGACCAGCACGCGCACCGGTCTGTTGGGGTAGGGCAGGGTCTGGGCGGAGGTATTCAAGGGCACGGTTGCGCACAACACAACACAGCTCGCGGCACACGCAGTGATGCGTGTGCGGATGGACAAGGGCTTCAAGGCGCAACCTTTCGATCGTTATTGTTTTCTGTCTGGCAATGATACCCGAAGGGACTGTCATCGAGCCCGCATTGAATCCGGTTTTACGCCTGCGAGATGCTTGTCTAAGTGCAGGATCCGAGTTGGTGTTGCGCCTGCGTCGCGAATAGGTGCTGGCCTGCGACCGGCCGAGCTTGCGGCCGCAGGCGCTGCCTTGATTACATGGCCTTGACTACGCCGTCTTGACTACGCGGCCCTCGCTATTCGGCCTTGATATTGGCCGTCATGACCACCGGACGCCAGCGTTTGAGTTCGCTCTGAATCAGCTGGCCAAACACCTCCGGCGTGGTCGAGGCGGCAAACGCACCTTCAGACTTCAGCCTTGCATTGACCTCGGGTGCATTCAGGCTGGCGTTGATCAGCACATTGAGCTTTTGCACGATGGCCGGCGGCGTGCCGGCCGGCGCCACCACGCCATACCACTGGTCCGCTTCAAATCCTTCCAGTGATTTCAGGCCCGACTCGGCCAGCGTCGGTACCTCGGACATGGACTCGATGCGTTTCGGGCTGGAGATGCCGATCGCCTTAAGCTTGCCGATCTTAACCATCGGGTAGACCGCCGGCGCGCCAGTGAACACCAGTTGGATCTGCCCGGCCACGGTGTCGGTCACGGCCGGCACGGTGCCGCGGTAGGGCACGTGCATCATATTGCTCTGCGTGACCAGCTTGAAATATTCCGTCGCCAGATGCGCCGCGCTGCCATTGCCGCCCGAACCGTAATTGACCTTGCCCGGATTGGCGTGCAGATAGTTCACCAGTTCGGCCACATTCTTCACCGGCATGGACGGATGCACCGCCATCATGTTGGGCACGCGCGCGACCCAGGCAACCGGGGCGAATGATTTGATCGGGTCGTAAGGCAATTGTGGATAGACCGCCGGTGCCACCGCGAGCGTACCGATATGGCCCATTAAAAGGGTATACCCGTCGGGCACCGCCTTGGCCACCCGATCGGCGCCGATGGTGCCGCCGGCGCCGGGAACGTTTTCCACCACCACGGCTGCGCCGGTCGCCTCAGTCAGCTTCTGGCCTATGGTGCGCGCCAGAATGTCGGGGCTGCCGCCGGGCGTGAAGGGCACGACGATGCGAATCGGCTTGTTCGGGTAGGCGTTGTCGGCGGCGTTTGCTGCCGTGACCAGCAGCACGGCGACGCCGAGCACGAGCAGGTGAGCGCGGCGAATTTTTTCGGCAGTCATGATGCAGTACCTCGACGTATGTAGGGTGTAGCGGGAGTGGGCGGACCTGCTTTTATTCGTAGCGCAAGCCGGCCTTCTCAAGGGCCTCGCGCATCGTGTACATATCGAGGCCCAGTTTGCCGGCGGCAAACTGGGCGCGTTTCTCGGCTTCATTGGCTTCCCGCGCTGCCGAGGCCGCGGCAGCTGCCTGGGCATGGGCTGCCGGCACGACGACCACCCCATCGTCGTCAGCGACGATCACGTCGCCCGGGTTCACGGCCATGCCGGCACAGACCACCGAAATGTTGACCGAGCCCGGTGTCGCCTTGATGGTGCCCTTGGCGCTGATGTTCTTGCTCCAGACCGGAAACTGCATCGAGGTCAGGTCGCGCACATCGCGCACACCAGCGTCGATGATCAGGCCACCGGCGCCGCGTGAGCGAAAGCTGGTAGCCAGCAGTTCGCCAAAATAACCGTCACTGCATTCCGAGGTGATCGCCGCAACGACCACATCGCCGTTCTGGATCTGCTCGGCAACCACATGCATCATCCAGTTGTCGCCCGGGTGCAGCAGTACTGTCACGGCCGGGCCGCACAGTTGCGCACCCGCATAGACCGGGCGCATATAAGGTTTCATGAGGCCAACGCGGCCCATGGCTTCATGCACGGTCGCGACACCGTAACGCGACAGGGCAGCGACCGCTTCCGGCGCGGCGCGCGTAATGTTGCGCCTGACGATTCCAAGATTGCTCATGCTCATGATCATTGCCCCTTTGCCTTGAGTGCTGCATCGAGCCGCGGAAACACCCGGCGCGCATTGCCTTCGTAGATCTTGTAGCGATCCTCTGCCGAAAGTTGCGTGTTGGCTTCGATATACCGTTTGGTATCGTCAAAATAGTGACCCGTTTCAGGATCGATGCCGCGCACTGCACCGATCATTTCCGAGGCGAACAGGATGTTGTCGACTGGCATGACGCGTGCCAGCAGGTCAATGCCCGGCTGGTGATAGACACAGGTGTCGAAATAGACGTTGTGGAGCAGGTGGTCCTTGAGCAGCGGCCGCTTGAGTTCCTGTGCCAGGCCGCGGTAGCGACCCCAGTGGTAGGGCGCGGCACCGCCGCCGTGCGGCACGATGATCTTCAGGGTCGGAAAGTCCTTGAACAGGTCACCTTCGATCAGTTGCATCACCGCCGTGGTGTCGGCGTTGATGTAATGTGCGCCAGTGCTGTGAAAGCAGGCGTTGCACGAGGTTGACACATGCACCATGGCCGGCACGTCAAGCTCGACCATTTTTTCGTAGATCGGATACCAGTGGCGATCGGTCAGCGGCGGCGAGGTCCAGTGTCCACCCGATGGGTCAGGATTGAGGTTGATGCCGACAAAGCCGTACTCGCGCACGCATTTTTCCATTTCGGGTATGCAGGTTTTCGGATCCACACCTGGGCTTTGCGGCAGCATGGCCGCACCAATGAAATGATCCGGAAACAGCGTTGCGACCCGATGGCACAATTCATTGCAGATTGAAGCCCAGGTGCTGCTGACGGCAAAATCGCCAATGTGATGGGCCATGAAACTGGCACGCGGCGAGAAGATCGTCAGGTCCGAGCCGCGTTCCTTCATTTTGGCCAGCTGATTGGTTTCAATCGACTCGCGCAGTTCGTCATCGCTGATGCGCAACGCGGCGCGATTGGGCATCAGGGCGGGGTTGGCGATGGCGGCGACCTGCTGCTTGCGCCAGGCTTCGAGCGCGTCCGGGGCAGTGGTGTAATGACCGTGAATGTCAATGATCATGCAGGGCTTCCTGAGTTAATGTGAAGGGACCGGGGCCATGCCGTAACGCAGTTTGGCCTCGCTGGTGACGGGAGAGACAAGGAAAGCGAGAAAGTCCTGCACCGCGTGATGGTGCCTCGATACGGTGCACATCGCGGCTGAAAAGGTGCTGACGATTTCGGCATCGGTGGGCAGCGTACCGAGAATCTCGATGCCGGCTACGGGCATCAATTCGCCCAGTTGCTGAAAACCGAGTTCGGCTTTGCCACTGGCAATTAGGCTGCCAACGGGTACGCCGGGTGCGGCCTGCACCAGCCGCGCGCGCACGGCATCGGCGATGCCCCATTGATCAAAACGCTTGAGCAGTTCCAGTCCGCTCGGTCCGGTGGAATAGCCGATCGACCGGGCTGCCAGCAAAGCCTTGATGAGCGCGGCGCGTGAGCTGATATCGGGTCGGTGTTGGCCAGCCCGCACGGCGGCTGCGGCGCAGGAATTTGCCACGTTGACCCGGCCATCAGCCAGCACGCGGCCGGTCTGGATCATCTGGTCGATGCGTTCGGCATCCAGTACCACCAGATCGAAGGCTTCACCGGCGGCAACGCGTTTGGCCACGTCCACGCCACCGGCCGATTCGAAGCGGACGGCTAGGCCGGTCGCCTGATGATACAAAGCGCTCAGTTCCTCCAGCAGCCTGGCGGTGGCCATTGAGGAGATACCGAGAAGTAGGGGAGGCGCGGGCTGGTTCATGAATGATCTTCCGGTTCGCATGGACGGTTCTGGCATGTTTGCACTATAGGCCCAAGGCCGGCAATGGTGCTTGCCGCTTGGTGGGGTTGCGTTCTGTTTTTGTGATATAAGAAAATTTCACATGGACCCGACCACCCGCACTGAAGCGCACATCCGCCTGCACGGCCTGCGGGTTTTTCTCGCCATCGCCGAGAGTGGCAGCGTCAGCCGCGGCGCGGCAATCACCTACCGCGCGCCTTCCGCCCTGACGCGCTCTCTGGCCGAGCTCGAGCATTCTCTGGGCGTGACGCTGTTTGAGCGCCGGCCACGCGGCATGCTGCTCAATGCCAGTGGCGATCTGGTCCACAAGCGTGCGCTGCGCATCCGCGACGAGGCGCAGCAGGCGACCGAAGAGTTCTGCCGGGCCTCGGCGCAGCCTGGCAGCGTGCGCACGGCCGTCGCCAGTCTGTTTGACAGCGAACGCAAGCTGGCCCTGCTGGTCTGGCTTGCCGATTTGCGTAACCTGTCGGCGGTGGCGGCCCGGCTGCGACTGTCGCAGTCCGGTGCCAGCATGGCGCTGTCGCGCATTGAAAGTGGCGTGGGCGAGCCACTGTTTCAGCGCATGGCGCAGGGACTGGTGCCAACCGATCCGAGCGTGCGTCTGGTGGTGCGCGCCAAACGCATCTTTGCCGAGTTGCGCCATCTGATGTCCGACCTCTCGGCGCTTGCCGGTGCGCCCGGCGGTGTCGTCACCATCGGTACGCTACCGCTGGGCAGAACGTGGATCGTACCGACGGCGATTGCGGCGGCGCTGCACAAATACCCGGCCCTGCAGGTCACCACGATTGAAAGCCCGTTTGAATCGCTGATGGGCAACCTGCGCAGCGGCGACGTCGATCTGGTGTTTGGCGCCTTGCGGCCGCATCAGGCCGGGCAAGGTGTGGTGACCGAGGCCCTGTTCCATGACCGCATGGGCATCGTCGCGCGGGCCGGTCATCCGCTGGCGCAACGCCACAGCATTTCATTGGCTGAGCTGCTGGCTGAACGCTGGATCCTGCCACGGCTTGAGGCCCCCGGGCGCCGTCTGGTCGAGGCATCCTTTCAGGAACTGGGCCTGCCCATGCCGACCGCCGCAGTGGAGACCGGCGACCTCGCCATGATGCGCCAGCTGCTGTTGAGCAGCGACATGCTGACGGCAATCTCGCCGCATCAGCTGCTCTTTGAAATGGGCGCCGGTGCACTCGTTGAACTGCCGGTCACACTGGGTAACACCACCCGGGCCATCGGTCTGACGCTGCGTGATGGGGCGATGCTGTCACCAGCGGCTGTGGCAGTGATCGACGAGATCCGCGTTGCGGCCGGTCAGCATCAGGCGGTGTGAGCATGCCTGTTCAATGCGGGTACGGGACGGACTTCATGGGGCACGATGCTCTATGACCCAGACCGTTGGCGCCGGCCGAAATAAGAGCCCCCAGCGCATGATTGGTCACGCCAACGACGCGAAAATTGGATATAGTCTGCAGATTCTTAGTGTAACGCTGAAGCTTTCACCCTTTCCCTGCCGGCCATGTCCCTCGACAAGCTCGTTGATGTGTTGAACAAACAAAAGCTCGTGGACGGCATGGTCCAGGGCCAGCAAATGCCCCGGCAAGAATTTGTTGAGACCCTGCTGCACCGCCAGCATGGCGCGGAGTTGCAGAACTTCATTGCCCGGCAAACCGCGCCCGAGCTGGGCCGCTACCTTGATTCGCTGCCGCTCGACGACGCCCGAAGGCTCTGGACCCGGCTGCCGCCCGAGCGTGAAAACGACGTGCTCTGGGAAATTTCCGATGAACGCCGCCGCGCGCTGGCCGGTGACCGGCAGCCGGATTTCGAAGTCAGCAAAATCAATGTGTACGAGCTCGCCGAGGGCCGGCTGCGCCACGTACCCATTACCGGGCGCAAGAATCTTGAAGGCGTCAAACCGGTCTGGGTCGATCTGGTCAACTCATCGCCCTCCGAGCGCCTGTTTGTCGGCTCTCATTTCGGCGTCGACCTGCCCGACCCGCTCGATGCCACCGATCTTGAAGTCAGTGCCCGGTTTCATGTCGAGGAAAACGACGACATCCACCTGCACTCCAATTTTCTGCTTGATCAGGGGGGCAGTTCGCGTAGCGTGCCGGTGGCTTTCATCCTGCATGGCGGCATCCTGTTTTCCCTGCGCAACGAAGAATTGTCCGTGTTCCGCCTGCAGCGGCGCCGGGCGCTGGCCCAGCCCGGACTGGTGTCCGACTGTATTGACCTGCTGCTCGATTTGTACGGCGCGGATGTCGAGGTGTCGGCGGACTCGCTCGAAGGCACCTATGTCAAACTGGGTGCGGTGGGCCGTCATGTGCTCAGCGAAGCCATCACTGACCAGCAGGCCGCCGGCATTCTGTCTGACATCGCCGAGGAAGAAGACCAGAACGGCCGTATTCGCAGCAACATTCTCGATACCCAGCGTGCCTTGAGTTTTTTGATGCGCGGCCGTCTGCTCACACAGGATCAAATCGCCGATGCCAAGCAGATTTTGCGCAACATTGAATCACTCAACAGCCACACCGCGTTTCTGTTCGACAAGATCAACTTTCTGATGGATGCCACCATCGGTTTCATCAACATCAACCAGAACAAGCGCGTTAATCAGCTGACCGTGTTCAGCGTCGTGTTCATGCCCATCAACATTCTCGCGGGTATTGGCGGCATGTCGGAATTTTCCATGATGACCCAGGGCGTTCCGTGGCCGCTGGCTTATGGCGGATTCCTGATGGGCTCGGCCTTCGTCGGTGTGCTGACCTATGTGCTGCTTAAGCACTTTGAGAAAAAACGCCTGAAGAGGGCGGGCGGCAAGGCTGGCTGATTCAGGCGAAGCATTCAGTGCATGTGTTTTGAGTGATCCATGGGGGCGGGTGGTTTGGTGCTAGTCGGCGCACCGGCCACCGTGATCACGCCTTTCATGCCTGCATCAAAGTGGCCCGGTTCAAGACAGGCAAACTGGAATTGGCCGGCCTCGGTGAATTGCCAGATGATTTCACCCTGCGCACCGGCCTTCAGGCTGATCATGTTGGGTTCGACATGGTGCATGCCGGGATGTTGTTTCATCATCTCATCATGTGCGCGGATGCTGGCAACCGTTCCAAGCACCATTTCATGCCTGATCCTGCCGGCATTGCGGACGATAAAGCGGATGGTTTCGCCCTGATTGATGCGTACGGAATCCGGTGAGTAGCGGAACTTGTCTGACATCGTGACACGGACGGTCCGGACCACCCGGGCGGTAATGCCAGGCTGACCGAGCGTGCCAATCTCCGTACCGTGATCGTGCATCGCCGCCGTGTTGTGTGCTGCCATTCGCGCCACCGCGTCTGCTCCATGGTCAGAAAGCTGGGCATCAAACCAGCGGTGAAGGGCAGCCACCAGGCTCGGGTTCGTCGTGGCATAGCTCAGTTGCCCGCCCGCTGCGACATCCTGATAGGCAATGGCGATTTGTCCCGGCCTGGCGGCCTTGAGTTCCGAAAGGCCGGGCATTGCCTGCCCATGGATGTGCGTCGGCCCGGAAAAATCACCCTGGAGGAATTGCGCTTGGATTTCTTTCAGGTGCTCTTTGGCCAGATTGATTTGCGTCGTGTTGGTGGAATCTTTTACCAACACCTGTTGTGTGCCGCCGTCTGCGCGTTTGGCAAACACGTGGGTGGTCGCGGCGAGTCTGAAGGGCATCACGTCTTTGCCGCGTTTCGTGACCTGTTCCTGGCGCTGTGCATCGGCCATCATCTTCATGTGCGCCGCATGGGACATCGTGGCATGGTCTGATGATGCGGCATCCGCCGCCTGCGCAGAGATCCCTGCAGCGAGGCTAGCGAAGCCCGCAAGGACGTAAAGCGCCGTGATTCTTTTGAGCATGGTGTGTGTCCAGAGCTGACGTTGGCCTGATCTTACCTCGCTGGCAACCGCGGGACCGGGTCTGGGCGCAATTCAATCAAAACAGCGCCGCAAGCGGTTCATGGTGGCCATGCAGTTTGAGCTCCGTCACTCGTCCGGAACCAGCCACCGAATAGGGGTGGCCGGTTCCGGGGATCAACTGTTAGCTCAGGGCGCGCAGGTGGCTCCCGGCGCGCAAAGTGGCGGCAGCGGCAGGCTGCTGCCATCAACCGCGACCGGCGGTGGCGGCGTGAACGGCACGGTTGGCGTGATGATCGGCATGTAGCTCGCCGTCACATCCTCGGCGATGCTGCCGGTCATGGTGGCCTGCCACGACGACGTTACCGCCGTGGTGGTGTTGAGCGCGGCCGAGCCGCCGTTTTAGTTGATGCCTGGCAGAAAGAACGAACCGCCGACGATGTCGGTCACGCCGTCGATCATGCGGAACGAATCCTTGAGCGCGGTCGGCCCGACAAACCAGGTCTGCGCCGCCAGTGCGCCGGCACCGACGTGGATTTCCTTGACGTCCGTGCCGAGCGTCAGGCCAAGGTTCGGACCGTTGATGCCGGCCGGTCCGGCAATGACCGCGCTGCCCGTGTCCTTGACGCCGATCGCCAGCAAACCTGCACCGGTGACATTGAAGGTGCCGCCATAGACGCTGCCCGCAGCATTGACGATGAGCTTGTCGACACCCTGAAGGTTGCTGGCGTTGAGGACCGGCGCGCCAGTCTGGTTGATGACCAGAATGCCGGAGGACACCGCGTTGTTCAGGTTGGCGCCAAGGAAGTTGAAGTTGGCGTTGCCGACGATGTTGGAGAGCGTCAGCGAGGTCGGTGCATTGAAGGTGGTACCGCTCAGGATCGTGGTCGGCGCGCTGAAGGTTTCGCTGCCCGAAACCTGGATGGTGCCCTTCAAGGCCAGCGCCGACGGTGTGGTGATCGACAGGTTGCCGGCCTGCACGCGGGTCAGGTCAGCCAGCCCGCTGCCCAGGTTGAGGGCGCCGGTGTTGGTGAAGCCCGCCGTGTTGCTGGTGAAGCCATGCGCGAAGGTGAGGGCGCCCGCGCCGCTGGCGTTGAGCGCCGTGATGCCTGTGACGTTGCCGCCCAGGGTGGTGCCGCCGGCATTGGTGGCGATGGTCAGCGTGCTGCCGTTGCCGCCGTTGAGGTTGCCGCTCAGGCCGGACGAAGTGCTGGCGACCGTGAAGCTGCCCGTGCCGCTCTGGGTCAGGTTGCCCATGCC